>CAMHSI010000011.1 GCA_946187775.1 uncultured Clostridia bacterium | reverse complement strand
TGGGCGGCGGCACCGTGGGCATGAACGCCTGCAAGATCGCCGTGGGCATGGGCGCCAACGTGACGATCCTGGATGTGAACCTGAAGCGGCTGGAGCAGCTGGACAACATGTTCGGCGCGCATATCCAGACGCTGTATTCCTCCGACAGCAACATTGAAAAGGCAGTGATCGGCGCGGACCTGGTCATCGGCTCCGTGCTGATTCCCGGAGGATCCACGCCGAAGCTGTTCAAGAAAAAGTACCTGCCGGAAATGAAGAACGGCGCCGTGTTTGTGGACGTGGCCATTGACCAGGGAGGCTGCGGCGAGAGCAGCCGCGTGACCACCCATGACGACCCGGTGTATTCCGTGGACGGCGTGGTGCATTACTGCGTGGGCAATATGCCGGGCGCGGTTCCCCGTACCAGCACCATCGCCCTGACGAACGCCACGATGAAATACGGCCTGCAGATCGCGGAAAAAGGGGTCGAAAAGGCCTGCGAAAACCCGGCGGTCAAGGCGGGACTGAACTGCTACCTGGGCAAGCTGACAAACGAAAACGTGGCCAAGGCGCACGGGTACGAATATACGGATCCGGCGGACCTGTTCTGAAAACAGGCTCTTCGGCGCTTGCTTGTCATGAAAAGAGGAAAAGTGTATAATATCCCTTAAGCGCGATGTCCGGCAGGAGGTGTGAGTTTGGGTAAGGAGCGGATGCTGGTAACCGGCGGTAATTCGCTGGAGGGCCAGGTGCGGGTCAGCGGCGGAAAGAATACGGCTGTGGCTGTGATTCCCGCTACGCTTCTTTGCGATGAACCCTGTACGATTGAGAACCTTCCGGATATTGAGGATGTTCACGCTCTGGCGGATATCCTGCGGGAGCTGGGGGCAAAGGTGGATTATATTCCCGGGCAGATGATGCGCGTGGATCCGCGGACGGCGGAGGGAACCTCTGTTTCCTACCACAACGCCCAGCGCCTCCGGGCGAGCTACTACCTGCTTGGCGCGCTGCTGGGCCGCTGCGGACGGGCGAAGGTGCCTACCCCCGGCGGATGCGAAATCGGCACCCGGCCGGTGGACCAGCACCTGAAAGGCTTCCAGGCCATCGGCGCGGAGGCGGAAGAGATCGGCGGCATCCTGCGGGCAGAGTGCGACAACCTGACCGGCGGGGATGTTTTCTTTGACATGGTAACGGTGGGAGCAACGGTAAACGTGATGCTGGCGGCCTCCAAGGCCAAGGGAACCACCGTGATCTACAACGCGGCGAAGGAGCCGCATATCGTTGACCTGGCCAACTTCCTCAACAGCATGGGCGCAAAGATCCGCGGCGCCGGAACGGATGTGATCCGGATCCGGGGCACCCAGTATATGCACGGAAGCACCTACGCCGTGATTCCGGACCAGATTGAAACGGGGACCCTGATGATCGCGGCGGCCGCCACCGGCGGAGACGTGATCATCAGCGGATGCATCCCAACCCATATGGACGCCCTGAGCGCCAAGCTGCTTGAGATGGGCGTGAAGGTGACAGACCAGGACGACGCCATCCGGGTGCACGTAGTCGGCCCCCGGCGGGCAATCAACGTAAAAACACAGGTATATCCCGGATTCCCCACGGACCTGCAGCAGCCCATGAGCGCCCTGCTGACCACGGCCAAGGGCACCAGCATTGTGACGGAAACCATTTTTGAGCAGCGGTTCCGCCACCTGGACGAGATCCGGCGGATGGGCGCCCACGTGCGGGTGATGGGGCGTTCCGCCATTATCGAGGGCGTTTCCGAGCTCTACAGCGCCCCCATGACCGCTACGGACCTGCGGGCCGGGGCCGCGCTGATCATCGCCAGCCTGATGGCCCGGGGAACATCGGAAATCTATGAACCCGGATACATCGACCGCGGATATGAGCATATAGAGGAAAAACTCCGCTCCCTTGGGGCAGAAATCAGGCGGGAGCCGGTTCTTTAACCGGAGGGGAGAAGACAGATGATGAACCCATACGAGGTCCTGGGCCTGAAAGGGTGGGCGGATCCGGAGGAAATCCGGACGGCCTACCGGACCCTGGTGAAACAGTGCCATCCGGATATGATTCAGGATCCTCAGCGGAAAGAGGAAGCGCAGAAGCGCATGGTGCAGTTGAACCTTGCCTATGAGGAGGCGCTGCGGCTTGCCGTTCCCCGGCCGCAGACGGCCATCGGCCCGGAAATCAGCGTGCCGGAGGCGGTGCTGATGGCGGAGCGGGCCCTGGCCAGCGACAATCCGGAGGGCGCCCTGCGGCAGCTGATGCACTGCGACAAGCGGGACGGAGACTGGTACTACATGCAGGGGAAGGTGCTCATGGCCATGGACCAGTATGAGAGCGCCCACCAGGCCTTCCGGGAAGCGGTTCGGCTGAGCCCGGAGAACAATGTGTACCGGAGCGGGGCCCTGGCCGCGGTGGTGGCCCAGCGGGAGGCGGGAACCTTCCACGGAAGGGTTAAAAAAGCATTCAAAAACATCCTGAAGAAATAAAAAGGGATCCCGGGCGGGATCCCTTTGGTATATCCGGAAACCCGGCCTCCCGGCCGGGTTTCCCTGCGCTCAGACGAAGGGGTTGCCGTTGGCGGCTTTCTGCCTGTCGGAAATCTTCAGCAGGACGAAGCCCAGGGCGAAGAAAACAGCCAGGGAAGCCACGGCGATGTTGATGGTTCCGCCGGCGAGCTTGACCCAGGCGATCACCGCGGAGCCGAGGAAGGAAGCGCCTTTGGCAAAAATATCATAGATGCCGAAGTATTCCCCGGAGTTTTCCGGCGGAATGATCTTGGAGTAGTAGGACCGGGAAAGGGACTGGATGGAGCCCTGGAAGCAGCCGACCCCAAAGGCCAGGATGCCGAAATGCCAGATGGTTTTCAGCGTCAGGGCGTAGAGGCAGACGCAGAAATAACCGACGATGCACACCAGGATCAGCGGCACCGTTTTATGTTTTTTGGACAGGCTGGCGAACACCAGGGATCCGACCCAGGCGACCACCTGGGTCGCCAGGAGGAAGATAACCTGGCCCACCGTGTCCAGCCCCAGGTCGGTACCGATGTTGATGCAGTTGTCGATAATGGTTCCCACGCCGTCGATGTAGAGGAAGAAGGCGAGCAGGAAGAAGAGCACCTTTTTATCGTGGACTGCAATGTTCTTCAGGGTGCGGCCGATCCTCCGGAAGGCGGCGCCGACAGCACCCTTTTCCTTCTCCACGTAGTTGACCTGTTTATAGTTTTTGATCAGCGGAATCGTAACCAGGAACCACCAGATGCCAGTTACGGCAAAGCCGATGATCTTGGACAGGTTTCCGGGCAGGATGCCCATTTTGACGCCTGCCTCGTTGACCGGACCCAGCATATGCGCGTCGGGACCCAGCACATAGGCCACAAGGGCAACGGTGAAGGGAATGCAGGATCCAATATAGCCCCAGGCGTAGCCGTAGGAGGAAACCTGGTCCATCCGTTCATCGTTGGTCACGTCGTTCAGCATGGAATCATAGAAGGTGAGGGATGAGGCGTAACAGATCCTTGTCAGCACATAGATGACGATGAACGCGACCCATCCGGCCGCGAACCCGTTCAGGATACAGCCGGTGACGCCCAGGGCCACGGAGGTGGTGAAGAAAATTTTCTTGGTATCCTTATGGTCCGCAATGGCACCGAGCACCGGCCCCAGCAGCGCCACCACAATCGTGACCACGGCGATGGCGATGGAGTAATAGGCGGTAGCCTGGTCGCCGTTGATCTGCCCCGGACCGTCCCCGATGGCCAGGGATTTGAACCAGATGGGGATCAGCGAGCAGGCCAGCATGGTGAAGGCGGAGTTTCCAACGTCATAGAGAACCCAGGCCTTCTCGGATTTTGTGAGGTTTTTGAACATAACCATTCCTCCCGGTTATTATTCCCTTACATGCATTCTACTATAAAACAGGCAAAACGGGAAGGGGGAACTGTGGACGCCGGGCAAAGCCCCTACGGAACCGCGCAGGGGCAAAAGGGGCGGGAAATATCCATGCAGTGGAAACGAACGGTGGATTTTTAAGGAATTACCTGTTATGGGTGGAATAAAAGTGGAAAATAATACGCAAACAGGGCGGTATTGGTGGCGGAAGTGGGAAAAGCGGATCATCCGGAGACAAAAAAAGAAGCACCGCGGCGCGGTGCTTCCGGTGAACTGATTTATATGCCCAGGATACGGGCGGCCTTCAGGACGCAGACCTGGGTTTTCGCGTCGGAGATCCGGCCGGCCATCACATCCTCCACCAGCTCCTTCAGGGGAACGGTGTACACATCCAGGAACTCGTCCTCGTCCAGGTGGCGGTCTCCCTTTTTCAGGTCCCGGGCCATGTACATGGTGATGAATTCATCGCTGTAGGCCGGGGCGGGATGGAAATCGCCGAGGACCGTCCAGCTTCCGGCGGTATAGCCGGTTTCCTCCCGGAGTTCACGCTGGATGGCCGAGAGCCGGTCTTCGTCCGGGGCGTCCAGCTTTCCCGCGGGGATTTCAAGAATGATCCGGTCCAGGGGATAGCGGTACTGCCGCTCGATGATGACGTCTCCGTTCTCCAGCACGGGAATTACGCATACGGCGCCGATGTGCCGGATGACTTCCCGGACGGCGCTGTTCCCGTTGGGGAGGGCAACGGTGTCCCGCTGCACATGGAGGATGAGTCCGTCAAATATTTCTTCCGATCCGGTGCGGATTTCCCGCAGCCGGCCGTTTTCATCCCGGGTGTTGAACTGCATGGCTTTTTCCTGCTTTCTGGTTTTTCCCTGGGGAGGGGACAGTCAGGAAACCTTGGGCAGGAGCACTGCCTTGATGCGGCGGACACCGGCGGAGGAGGATTCTTCCTTCTTGATTTTGAAGGTTCCCAGGTCTCCGGTGTTGGAGGCGTGGGGGCCCGCGCAGATTTCGAAGGAGTAATCGCCCATTTTATAGGTGCTGACCCGCTCGCCGTACTTGCTTTCGAACAGGCCGATGGCGCCTTTTTCCTTGGCTTCCGGAACGGTCATTTCCTCCCGGACCACGGGCACGGCGGCCTGAATGGCTTCGTTGACGAGGCGCTCCACTTCCTGCAGCTCTTCGGGGGTCATCTTCCGGCCGAAGCTGAAGTCGAACCGCAGCCGCTCGGTGGTGATGTTGGAACCCTTCTGGGCCACTTCATTGCCCAGCACCTTCCGCAGGGCGGCGTGGAGCAGGTGGGTGGCGGTGTGCAGCTTCGCGGTTTCCTCGTTCTGCTCCGCAAGGCCGCTCTTGGCGTTCGCTTCCTGCTTGCTGATCTTCTGGTGCTCCTTGAAGGCTTCGGCGAAGCCGTTGGCGTCCACGGTGAGCCCTTCTTCCGCAGCCAGCTCCTCCGTCAGCTCCAGCGGGAAACCGTAGGTATCGTACAGGCGGAAGGCCTGCTTGCCGCTGATTTCCGTTTCCGGCTTGTAGGACGGATCCTTCTGGGCCATGAACTCGTTTTTGCGGCGGATGCCGGAGATGCACTTGCCGAATTCCTTCATGCCGGTGGCCAGGGTGGCTTCGAAGCGGGCGGCCTCCTTCAGGATTTCATCGAGGATGTAGGCTTCCTTCTCCACCAGGAGGGGATAGGCTTCGTCGTAGATCTGCTCGATGAAGATTTTGCTGACCTCGGCCAGGACGGAGGATTCCAGCCCCAGCTGGCGGGTGTAGCGGATGGCCCGGCGGAGGAGGCGGCGGAGAATGTAGCCGGCGCCCACGTTGGAGGGCAGGATCCCGTTGACATCGCCGATGAGCATGGTGGAGGTGCGGATATGGTCCGCAACGATCCGCATGGCCTTCTGGGCGTCGGCGTCCTCATCGTAGCTGCGGCCGGACTTCTCTTCCAGGTGGCGGATCACGGGGAGGAACAGGTCGGTCTTGTAACCGTCGGTCAGGCCGTTGAGGAAGGCCAGCATCCGGTCCAGCCCGAAGCCGGTATCCACGTTCTTGTTGGCCAGGGGGGCATAGCCGTCGGCGTTTTTCACATACTGCATGTAAACATCGTTGCCGATTTCCACATACCTTCCGCAGCCGCAGCTGGGCCCGCAGTTCGGGCCGCAGGGCTTGTTGTGCCGGGGGTAGAACCATTCGTTGTCCGGGCCGCAGGGAGTGCCGGTGGTGCCTTCCAGCTCCCACCAGTTGTCCGACTTGGGCAGGTAGAAGATATGCTCCGGCAGGATGCCCACTTCCTTCAGGAGACTGGCGGTTTCCTCGTCCCGGGGAGCGGCGTCGTTTCCTTCAAAGACGGTGGAGCAGATCTCCTTTCCGTCCAGGCCGAAAACCTTTGTCAGCAGGTCGTAGCTCCAGCGGGTTTTTTCCTTTTTGAAATAATCCCCCAGGGACCAGTTGCCCATCATTTCGAAGAAGGTGAAATGCGTGGGATCGCCGACGCTTTCGATATCAACGGTACGGACGCAGCCCTGCACGTTGCACAGGCGCTTTTTTCCGGAGGGATGATCCTTCCCCAGCAGGTAAGGCATCAGGGGCTGCATACCGGCCACATTGAACATGACGCCGGTGCTTCCGTCACCGATGAGGGAAACGGCGCCGATATTGACATGTCCCCGTTCTTCATAGAAGCGGATCCAGGCATTTCTCAGTTCCTTGGAAGTGATCATGAGACAACTCTCCCTTGCTTTTGATTGAACCGAAGAATTATAGCACAGCAAAAGGCAGAAAGCAATGGAAAAAGGCCCTTGAAAGCTTTTCCTGAAAGGGAAAATGTGGTACACTGTCCTCACTACGCAAGGAGGGACCCCCATGAGCGATGAGAAGAAAAAGGGACTGTTTGCCCGGCTGCGGGAGGGACTGAGCAAGACCCGGGGCAACATGACCGGGAAAGTGGACGAAATGGTCCGCGAGAACCGGAAAATAGATGAGGACTTCTATGAGGAGCTGGAGGATATCCTGCTGATGGCCGACTGCGGCCTCAAGGCCACGACGGTGATCATCGACGAGCTGCGGGAGCGGGTGAAGGCCGGCAAGGTAAAGGACGCGGCGGAAGCCAGGAACATCCTGAAGCAGATCATGACGGAGCAGATGGATATTCCCCGGCCGCCGCTGAAGTGGCCCATGGTGATGCTGCTGGTGGGCGTGAACGGCGTTGGAAAGACCACAACCATCGGCAAGCTGGCGCTGCGCTTCCAGGCCCTGGGCCGGAAGGTGATGCTGTGTGCGGGAGACACCTTCCGCGCGGCGGCGGCGGAACAGCTGACCGTGTGGGCGGAGCGGGCACGGGTGCCCATCATTAAGCACGCGGAAGGCGCGGATCCGGCGGCGGTGGTGTTCGACGCCATCAAAAGCGCCAAGGCCCAGCAGGCGGACCTGCTGATTGTGGATACGGCGGGCCGGCTGCACAACAAAAAGAACCTGATGGACGAGCTGAGCAAGATGCGCCGGGTGATCGACCGGGAGTATCCGGAAGCGGATACCCGCTGCATCCTGGTGCTGGACGCCACCACCGGGCAGAACGGCCTGATGCAGGCCCGGGCCTTCAAGGAGGTTGCGGAAATCAACGGCATTATCCTCAGCAAGCTGGACGGGACGGCGAAGGGCGGCATCGCCCTGGCGATCCGGCAGGAGCTGGATGTTCCCGTATGGTACGTGGGCGTGGGCGAAGGGATCGACGACCTGCAGTCCTTCAACGCGAAGGACTTCGTGGAAGCCCTGTTCTGACGCGTAATCCTTGACAAAACGGGCGCCGGAATCCATAATAGGCGCGTTGACGAAAGCGAAGAAACTGGAGGAGACAACATGGCTGAACTGACAATGGACAAGCTGGTAGCTCTGTGCAAAAACCGCGGCTTTATTTTCGCCGGATCGGAAATCTACGGCGGCCTGGCCAACACCTGGGACTACGGCCCCCTGGGCGTGGAGTTCAAGAACAACGTTAAAAAAGCCTGGTGGCAGAAATTCGTGCAGGAAAGCAAGTACAACACGGGGCTGGACTGCGCGATCCTGATGAACCGGGAAGTGTGGGTGGCCAGCGGCCATGTGGGCGGATTCAATGATCCCCTGATGGACTGCAAAGCCTGCAAGGCCCGTTTCCGGGCGGACAAGCTGATTGAGGATTTCACCAAGGGCGCGGAGACCGGCGACGGCTGGACCAACGCCGAGCTGGAGAAATTCATCGCGGAGCATGACATCGTATGCCCGGTCTGCGGAAAGAAGGACTTTACCGGCATCCGCCAGTTCAACCTGATGTTCAAAACCTTTGCCGGCGTGAACGAGGACAGCGCCAACGAGATTTACCTGCGCCCGGAAACGGCCCAGGGAATCTTCGTGAACTTCCAGAACGTCATGCGCACCACCCGGAAAAAGCTGCCCGCCGGTATCGCCCAGATCGGCAAATCCTTCCGGAATGAAATCACCCCCGGAAACTTCATCTTCCGGGTGCGTGAATTCGAGCAGATGGAGCTGGAGTTCTTCTGCAAGCCCGGGGATGACCTGGAATGGTTCAATTACTGGCGTTCCTTCTGCAAGGAGTGGCTGCTGAGCCTGGGCATCAAGGAGGAAAGCCTGCGGCTGCGGGATCATGAGCCGGAGAAGCTGGCCTTCTACTCCAAGGCGACAACGGACTTTGAATTCCTGTTCCCCTTCGGATGGGGCGAGCTGTGGGGCGTGGCGGACCGCACCGACTACGACCTGACCCAGCACCAGAACCATTCCGGAAAGAGCATGGAATACCTGGATCCGGTGACCAACGAACGCTATATTCCCTACTGCATCGAGCCTTCCCTGGGCGTGGACCGGATGGTGCTGGCCTTCCTGTGCAACGCCTACGAGGAGGAAGAGCTGGAGGGCGGAGACGTGCGCACGGTGCTTCACCTGCATCCGGCGCTGGCTCCCTACAAGGCCGCGGTGCTGCCCCTGCAGAAGAACAAGCTGGGCGAGCTGGCCGGAAACATCCATGCGGAGCTGTGCAAGTATTTCCCGGTGGAATACGATGAAACCGGCTCCATCGGCAAACGGTACCGCCGCCAGGATGAAATCGGAACGCCCTTCAGCATCTGCGTGGACTTTGAGACGGAGGAAACCCAGTCCGTTACTATCCGGGACCGGGATACCATGCAGCAGGAGCGGGTGCCCCTCAGCGAGGTCAGGAAGTACATCGAGGACCGGATGCGGTTCTGATTCCGGGAATGATAAAAAAGAAGGCACAGCCGGCGCGGCTGTGCTTTTCCTTTACATTTCAGCTTCAAAAAGATCCCGTTTCCTTGCGGCCATTTCATCCACCCGGGAGATGTATTCCTGAATATTGGCCACATTCGGGGCCCGGGTGATATGTCCCTCATCGGGCCAGATGCGCTTGGAGATTCCCCCGGCCCCCAGGGCAAGGATATGGGAGGTTTCCTCCATCATATCCACATTGTAGAGGCAGGCGTGGCCCGGCAGGGCGTAGCCCGTGTTTTCCAGGTTGCCGGCCATGTATTTCTGCCGGTAGAGATAATAGGGCACCATTCCCAGGGAACGGGCGGTGCGCAGCCCCCGGTCCACCATGCGGGCGGTCATGTCCCCGTCGGGAAGGGGGGCGTTTTCCAGGGACATCCGGGAGGAGCGCTTCAGCGCCAGGGTATGGACGGTGAGGCTTTCGGGGTGAAGGAGGACGGCTTCCTCCAGGGTGTGGGCGAAATCCGCCTCGTCCTCCCCGGGAAGGCCCGCGATAATGTCCATGTTGATATGGGGAAGGCCTTCCTCCCGGGCCAGGGCATACGCCTCCCGGACCTGCCCGGCGGTATGGGCCCGGCCGATGATCCGGAGGGTCCTGTCGTTCATGGTCTGGGGATTGATGGAGATGCGGGAAATGCCGGAGAGGCGGATCGCCCGGAGCTTTTCCCGGCTCAGGGTATCCGGCCTGCCGGCTTCCACCGTGGTTTCCCGGGCTCCGGGAAAATATTCCCCGATGAGATCCAGCAGCCGGCGGAAGTCGTCTTCCGGCAGGGCGGTGGGAGTTCCACCGCCCACATACAGCGCCCGGAGCTTCCGGCCGGTGGCGGCGATGAGGGGCGCGCAGGCGCGGATCTCCTTTTCCAGGGCGTCCATATAGGGCGGAACAAGCCGTCCGTCCCCGATTTCCCCGGAGGAGAAGGAACAGTAGGCGCAGCGCGTTGTGCAGAAGGGGATGCCGATATACACATCCATGAAGCCGTCCCCGGGAGGCGGCAGGGCGCCCTGCACCGCGGCGATTTCCGCCAGGAGCTCCGCCTTGGGGAGAGTAACGTCATACTCCCGCACCAGGCGATCCACCGCGGCCTGGGGGGAAAGCCCCTCGGCGAGGGCTTCCAGCATCAGGTGGGTGGGACGGACCCCCGTGAGGCTGCCCCAGGGGGGATGGATCCCCGTCATCTTCCGGCACAGGTCATAAAGCGTCTGCTTGCAGAGCCGGCGGGCCGTCCGGCGGCGGTGAAGCTGCCGGGCGCGGGGATCCGTTTCCGTGGAAAAGGGCGCGGCGCGCTCCGAGAGCAGGTCCCCGAAGGAAAAGGAAATCCGGTAGCTGTCCGGCAGGGTTTCCGCCCGGAGAAGATAGCGGGAGGGCTCCTCCCAGTATGCATCCGGAAGGCCGAAGAGCCGGGTCATGGCCAGCAGCTCGGGCCGGATGGTTTCAAGGGCTTCATGCAGTTCGTCATTCATAGGCGTCATAATCGGGCCCGCCTTTCAGGAGGCGTGGCCGGGATGGACGGAAAGGGTGCGGGCCAGGGGCATGATGCGCCGGAGGGAGGCGAAAAGCGCGTGCTCATCGCCGCCGGGAAGGTCCGTGCGTCCCCAGCCGTGATCGAAGAGCGTATCTCCGGTAAAGAAGTGATCCCCGACGCGGTAGCACACGCTGCCGGGGGTGTGGCCGGGGGTATGGAAAACGGTAAATTCCAGGCCGGCCAGGGCAAGGACGTCCCCCTCCTTCACGAAACCCGTGGGCGGAGGAGCGGTAACGGCCCGCCCGGTGAACAGGCGGGAAACGTTCCGGTCCGGATCCGAAAGCAGGGGAGCATCCAGGGCGTTGACCAGGAGCTTCGTATCCGCCTGCAGGAGATCGGAAACGGCGGCGATATGGTCGAAGTGGCCGTGGGTCAGCAGGAGGGCGGCAATGCGCATGCCGCCGCAGGCTTCCCGGATCCGGGAAGCCTCATCCCCGGGATCGATGACGACGCATTCGCCGGCGCCCTCCCGGGAAAGAATATAGCAGCAGGTGCCCACAGGGCCTACGGTCAGTTCTCGGATCTGCATGGCCTTTCCCCTCAGAAATTCTTTTCGCTGTCCAGCAGGATGGTGACGGGGCCGTCGTTGACAAGGGAAACCTGCATATCCGTGCGGAAGATGCCGGTTTCCACGTGGATTCCCTTCTCCCGCCAGCGGGCGACCAGCTGTTCATACAGGTCATCCGCCTTATCCGGCTTGGCGGCCCGGAAATAGGAGGGCCGGCGGCCGCCCCGGGCGTCCCCGTAAAGGGTGAACTGGGACACAGCCAGGATGCTGCCCCCCGCGTCGAGGATGGAACGGTTCATGACGCCGGCCTCATCATCGAAAATGCGGAGGTTCGGTACCTTTTCCGCCATGTATTTCAGGTCCGCCTCCGTATCCTCCGAAGCGATGCCGATGAGCACCATGAGGCCGGGGCCGATGGAGCCGACGGTTTTCCCGCCGACGGAGACGGAGGAGGAGGTGACACGTTGCACAACACAGCGCATGGGGACAGCCGCCTTTCATGAAGAAGAATCAGGTGGTGGTGCGGTAGACATCCAGGATGTCCGATTTGTTGCGAAGGGCCTTGATCACCCGGTCCATTTCCTCCCGGGAATGGACGTCCAGGGTCAGGCGCAGGGTGGAAATGCGGGTCTTGCCGCTGGCCTGGATGGAAGCGGCCCGGATGGATACGCCGTTTTCCCCGATGATGGTGGCGATTTCCCCCAGCATATTGACCCGGTCGTAGGCGAGGATGGTGATGGCGGCGGAGAAGGTTCCCCCGCCGTCGAGGGCCCATTCCACGCCGATCTTCCGCTCTTCCTCGCCGGCGGCGGCGTTGGCGCATTCCGCCTTGTGAATCGTGACGCCGCGGCCCCGGGTGATATAGCCTACGATTTCATCCCCGGGCACGGGGCTGCAGCACTTGGCGAAGCGCACGGGAATATCCAGGTCCTCGCTGCCGGTCATCACGATGCCGTGGTGGGCCCGGCGCTGCCGGAGGATCTGCTCCTCGGAGATCAGGTCCCGAACGGATTTGACAGTCTGCGCGGGGTTTTCCCGGCTCTTCTGTTCCTCCAGCAGGCGGGTGACCACATACATGGCCGCCATGCCGCCGTAGCCAACGGAGCCGCAGATATCGTCCCAGTCCAGGAAGCCGTATTTCCGGAGGAGGGGCTCATAGTTCTCCGGCTTGACGATATCGCTCATCTTCACGCCGCGGCGGACGCATTCCTTTTCGATGATATTCCGGCCCAGCTCGATGTTTTCGTCCTTCAGGGCTTTCTTCAGGAACTGGCGGATTTTCGCCTTGGCCTGGGGCGTTTTGCAGATGCGGAGCCAGTCGGTTCCCGGCCCCTTGGAGGAGGCGGAGGTTATGATTTCCACCCGGTCCCCGGTGTTCAGGGTTGCGTCGAGGGGAACGATTTTTCCGTTTACCCGGGCCCCAACGCACTGGTTGCCCACGGCGGTATGAATGCGGTAGGCAAAATCCAGGGGGGTTGCGCCCTTGGGCATGGAAATGACGTCTCCCTTGGGGGTGAAAAGGAAAACCTCCTCGGAGAAGAGATCCGTCTTCAGGGTGTCCAGGAATTCCCGGGAATCCCGGGTTTCCGTCTGCCAGTCCAGCATCTGGCGGACCCAGAAGAGCTTGTGGTCCAGGTTGTCCTCCTCGGTGGAGCCTTCCTTATACCGCCAGTGGGCGGCGATGCCGTACTCCGCCACCCGGTGCATCTCCCAGGTACGGATCTGCACCTCGAAGGGGAAGGGGATTTTCCTGCCGCCCACCACGGTGGTGTGGAGGGACTGGTACATATTGGCCTTGGGAACGGAAATGTAATCCTTGAAGCGGCCGGGAACCTGGTTCCACAGGGTATGGACAATTCCCAGCACGGTGTAGCAGTCCGGAATGGTATCCACGATAACGCGGATGGCGATAAGGTCATAAATCTGGTCGAAGGATTTCTGCTGCAGCACCATTTTCCGGTAGATGGAGTAGAAATGCTTGGACCGGCCGTCAATATCATAATGGATTTTCTGCTGGTCCAGCCGTTCGGACAGCTCGTCGATCACGAGCCGGATGCTTTCCTCCCGCTCCGCCCGCTTCATGCCCACCAGGTGCACGATGCGGTTGTAACCGTCCGGATCGATATACTTGAGGCTCAGGTCCTCCAGCTCCTGCTTCAGGGCGTAGACGCCCAGGCGGTGGGCCAGGGGGGCGTAGATATCCAGCGTTTCCCGGGCAATGGCCACCCGGCGTTCCTCCGGCTGGAAGCGGAGGGTCCGCATGTTGTGCAGCCGGTCGGCCAGCTTGATCAGCACGACCCGGATGTCCTTGGACATGGCCAGGATCATCTTCCGGAGGGATTCGGCCTGGGCTTCCTCCCGGTTGGCAAAATCCAGCTTGTTCAGCTTTGTAACGCCGTCCACCAGGTCCGCCACTTCGTTGCCGAACTTTTCCCGGATGGTCTCCACCGTGATGTTTTCGCAGTCCTCCACGGTATCATGCAGGAGTCCGGCGGCAATGGTGGGGGGATCGATCATGAGGTCTGTCAGGATGGAGGCCACCAGGCAGGGATGGGAGAAATAGGGTTCTCCGGACTTGCGGACCTGTCCCTCATGGGCTTTTTCAGCAAACTTCCAAGCCTGCTCCACCAGCTTCCAGCCGTCGCCGGGGTGATATTTCTGTACCCTGGCCAGCATCTGATCCAGGGGCATGGCCTCGTAGGATGTAAACGCCATCTGAGGACCTCCTTTCTGACTGATAAAACGATTACGGCCCGGGAAAGCATCCCGTTACCGGATGGCAAAGATCCGGGCTTCAACGGAACGCCGTCCGCGGAATTCATTGAGGTACGGCCTGTAGAGCAGGTCTGCCCCGTCCCGGGGACGGTCCGCCTCCTCTCCCTGGGAGAAGGCGATTCCGCGAACCGGGGTATTGTCCCGGTCCAGCAGGGTCACCTGCAGGTGGCTCAGGTCCCGGCCTACCCGGCGCATGGTCTGTACCGAGGCGCCGGAGAGCAGGAACACGGGGGCGGGATTGCCTTCCCCGGTGGGCTCCAGCTGCTCCAGCAGGCCCAGGGACTCCTCATCCCAGCTGCGGAAGGGAACCTCCAGGTCGTAGGCCATTTCCCGCCGAAAAACCTCCGGGGGACAGGATTCCGAAATGACCCGGCTGAGCCTTTCCCGGAAGGCGGCGATATTCCCTGCGGGGAGGGTGAGCCCCGCCGCCTGGGCGTGGCCGCCGAAGCGGGTCAGCAGGTCGCCGCAGCGCTGCAGCATCCCGAAGATATGTACGCCGGGAATGGAGCGGCAGGAGCCGACGGCGGTATCCCCCTGCAGGCTCAGGGCAACGGCGGGCAGGTAAAACTTCTCGCACAGTTTTCCGGCGGTGAGGCCGATGAGCCCGGGGTTCCAGTCCCCGGAGACCACCAGGGAGCGGGCAGTGCCGAAATCCGGCTGCTCCCGGACCTGCTGCAGGGCCTGGCCGGTGATTTCCCGTTCCATGGCCTGGCGGCGGGAATTCAGTTCCTCCAGGTGACTGGCCAGGCTTTCCGCAAGAACCGGATCCCGGGTCATCAGCAGCCGCGCCGCGGGACGTGCGTCCTCCAGCCTGCCGGCGGCATTGAGCCGGGGACCGATGCGGAAGCCGAGATGGTCTGTGGTGACGGGGGCTTCGATGCCGGCGCTTTTCAGCAGGGCCTGCAGCCCGGGGCGCCGGGTTCGGGCAATGCAGTCCAGGCCCTCCCGGACGATGACGCGGTTTTCCCCCAGCAGGGGAACCACATCCGCCACCGTGGCGATGGCGGCCAGGTCCAGGCGCTTCCTGAGGCCTTCCGGCCCCTGCAGGGCCTGGCAGATCTTCAGGGCTACGCCGGCGCCGCACAGGAAGGGGCAGGGATAGCCCCCCAGCAGCGGGTTCATAACGGCGTCGGCCTCCGGAAGCTCCGGGGGCAGGGCGTGGTGGTCGGTGACGATAACGGTCATGCCCAGGGAGCGGGCCAGGGCCGTTTCCTCCCGGGAGGAGATGCCGCAGTCCACCGTAATCAGCAGCCGGAACCCTTTTTCGGCTGCCTTGCGGATTCCCTCCGGGTTCAGCCCGTAGCCGTCGCTGTGGCGGGAGGGAAGGTAAAAGTTGACGTTTGCCCCTTCCTCCTTCAGCGTTTCCAGCAGGATGGAGGCGGCGCAGATGCCGTCGGCGTCATAATCCCCCCAGATGAGGATGGGATCCCGGCGGGCGGCGGCCTCCCGCAGCAGCCGGACGGTTTCCGTCATCCCGGGGAGGAGGAAAGGATCGTGCAGGTCCCCCAGGGAGGGGGAAAGAAACCGGCGGGATTCCTCCTCCGTTGTGATGCCCCGGAGCCGGAGCATCGCGCTGAACCAGCCGGGCAGGCCGCCCAGGGGGGCGGGATCCGCCGGGCCGCGGGGAACAAACTCCATGGACAAACTCCTCCCTGCACCGGAACGCCGGCGGGTTGAAAAAATCTAAAGAGGGACTGCAACGCGTACAGCCCCTCCAGAAAGGATCGGTTTATCAGGCCTTCGCCTTGCGGGCGCGGCGCTTTTCCTCCAGGAAAGCCCAGATATAGGGGTTGATCATGTTCGCGCTGTAAACGCCGGACAGGATACCAACGATGATGGGCAGTGCAAACTCCCGGATGGAGGCGACGCCCAGGATGCACAGGGCAACAATGGTGATCAGCGTGGTCAGGGTGGTGCAGATCGTGCGGCCCAGGCTCTCCCGGACGGAGATGTTGGCAACCTCTTCCTTGGCGGTGGTCGGCATCTTCTTCGCGTTCTCACGGATCCGGTCGAAGATCACGATGGTGTTGTTGATGGAATAACCGACAATGGTCAGCGCCGCCGCGATAAAGGAAGAATTCATCTGGATCACGGAGCGGAAGATCACCATGAAGGAGAGCATCATCAGCACGTCATGCAGCAGGCCGAAAACCGCGGCAAGTCCGGAGTTGAGATCGAACCGGATGGCGATGTAGACCAGCATCAGCACGGAAGCCAGCAGCACGGAGATGATGGCGTTCTTCACCAGGGTGGCGCCGGCAACGGGGCCGACGTAGTTCACATCACCCACGGACTCGGCGTCGGGATACTTTTCCTTGATGCCGTTTTCGAAATCATCCTGTACCTTCTGGATGTCATCCTTGGCGACATCCTTGATCCGGATGTTGATTTCGTTGTTTTCGGCACCCTGGACGGTGACGGTGTAGGTGCCGGCGCCCATGGCGTTCAGCACGGCGTCCACATCGGCTTTTTCCACAGCGGTCTTCAGGTTGTACTGCATGCTGAGGCCGCCCTCAAAGTCAATTCCCAGGTTTACACCGCGGCCGGCAATGGTCAGCACCAGGGCGGCCAGGATAATTACCGCGGAAACGATCAGGCAGATTCTGGAACGATTCTTGATAACCATTACTGCTCGACCTCCTTTCCGGCGTTTACTCGCGTATAGAGGGACATCTTTGTAGCCCCTGCGTTCACGAAACGGTTCATCAGGAAGCGGGTCACCAGGATGGCGGAGAACATGGACACCACAACGCCCAGCAGCAGGGTCTTGGCGAAGCCCTGGATGGAGCCGGTGCCGAAGATCAGCAGCACGATGGCGGCGATGAGGGTGGTCACGTTGGCGTCCAGCACGGCGGACATGGCGTTTTTGAAGCCGGCACGGACGGAGGCCTTGGCGCTGCGGCCCCTGCGGGCTTCCTCATTGAAGCGCTCGAAGATGATGACGTTGGCGTCCACCGCCATACCGATACCCAGGACAACACCGGCCAGGCCCGGCAGGGTCAGCTGGATGTGGAAGAGGGCCACCAGCAGGAAGAGGAGGATGATGTACAGCGTCAGCGCCCAGGAGGCGATGAGGCCGTTCAGCCGGTAGCGGCAGATCATCAGCACCATGATCAGCAGGATGCCGATCAGGGCCGCCTTGACAGAAGAGGAAACCGCGTCCTGGCCGAGAGTGGCGGAAACCTTGTCCACCTTCTGCTGCGTCAGCTGCAGGGGCAGGGCGCCGGACTGGATCTGGGCGGCGATGGTGGTGGCCCGTTCCGCGGAACCCAGGCCGTTGATGACGCCGGATCCGTTGGTGATGGCGGACTGCACCGTGGGAGCGATGAGCTGCTCACCGTCCAGGTTGATGGCGATGGTTTTGCCGATATTGGCGGCGGTGACGTCGGCGAAGAGCTTGGAGCCCTCGTCCGTCAGCTGGAAGGCGATCTGGTGGTCACCTTCGGAATAGGCGTAGGTGGCGCGCTTGACCATGTCGCCGGTCATGAAGACTTCGCCGTCGGGATTCAGGAACTCCAGCTTGGCGGCGGCGCCGATCAGGTCCAGCACGGAATCATCCTGCACGTCCGGGATTTCAACGCGGATCCCGTCGGAGCCGATGCGCTGGACATTGGCTTCGTTGTAGCCCTTGTCGCCCAGGCGCTGGCGGATGATGTACATGGTGCCTTCCACCAGTTCATCGAAATTGGCTTCGGAGCCGTCCGGCGCCTTGCCGGAATACTCCACATACATACCGCCCCTCAGGTCCAGGCCCAGGGACAGGGATTCAGGCCAGTTGTCGGCGTTCGTCGTGGGAAGCCAGGGGAGCACCTTATACAGCCCGCGGGGGGGAATGCTCAGCCCGGTCAGCCCGATCCAGCCAAGCAGGATCGTGATAACGAGCACCACGCACAGCGCCACGACAGCACCGGTCTTGCCGCCGCCGCGCTTTTTGTTGGATTTCATGACAGTCGTTGCCTCCTTCGAAACACAGATAGACCTATTATAGTCATGGGGTGTTGTTTCGTCAAGACATTCCGGGCTTCCGGGCACGGGCGGGAGAGGGACGCTCGAAGGAGGAAAAAACACCGAAAAAGGCGCCCCGCAAGGCGCCTTTTGAAAGATCCGATCAGTTGAGGTACATCCCGGGGAAAACCATGTTGACCCCCAGCACCGTGGCGCCGAAATCCGCCATCAGCTTTTGCTGGGGAACGCTCCGGCTCATGATCCGGGTGGTGACGGAGGTAACCCCCTCCGCGGCCATGATGGCCATCAGCCGGTGAAGCAGGGCGCGGCCCATGCCCTGGCGCCGGCTTCCGGGCTCAATGTAGATGGCGGCCAGCTCGCAGGAGTTCCCCTGGCCGGCCATGATGGCCTCGCCGATGAGAACCGCGTTGCGGTAGAGCCCCAGGGTCATGAAATGGGGCATGTGCATCAGGGACTGAAGGTAATTCAGGTCCACGAAGGTGATTTCGTTCATCCCGAGCCGGTAGAGAAGGCTGTTCTGCTCGTCCCAGGTGTGCAGGGGCGTGGGGGCCACGGTGCAGCTCATGGGAATCCGCCCGTCCCCGAAGGGAATGGTCAGCTGGAGGATGTCGTCCGTCTCGTCGCAGTCAAAGCCGTTGTGCACGTAGAAATCCCGCATCTGCGTGTCCGCCGGGGAAATGCTGGTATAGAGGCGGGCCCGGAGCTGGGGGTTCACGCTCTGGAGAATCCGGGCGCGGGCCACAAGGGCTCCGAAGAGCAGATACCGGGAGGCGGCATCCCCGTCAATGGAGAAATAAAGGTTCACAGGACAGTCCGGATAGAGGCCGGGCTGGTATTGATAAAGGATAAAACCGTAACCGGTCTGCGTTCCCAGGTCGTCAACCGCGTAGAACACATCTTCCGGATTCAGCCCGTTGACAGGCTGGGAGGGGTGAACAATCGTCATCGTACTGATCCTTTCCGGGTGCCCCGGGCGCGGAAAGCGCCCGAAGGAGAGAAAGCGCCGCCGGCGCGAAAAGTTCCTTCATTATAACGGGTTTTACCCTGCTTGTCAAAACGCTTGCCATGGGCGGAAAATACTGATAAAATAGGTCTGTTCCGGGCCTTCCCGGATCAGGCGGGAAACGCGTTTTCCCCGTTTTTACAAAGGAGGTATGGATATGGCGCAGAATCCTGTATTTACCATCAAGATGCGCAACGGAAAAGAAATGAAAGGCGAGCTGTACCCCGAATATGCTCCGCAGTCAGTGGGGAACTTCATTGCCCTGGCCAACAGCGGCTTTTATGACGGACTGATTTTTCACCGGGTGATCCCGGGCTTCATGATCCAGGGGGGAGATCCCCGGGGCATGGGCATCGGCGGGCCGGGCTACTGCATCAAGGGCGAGTTTGCCGCCAACGGCGTGGACAATCCCATCAAGCATACCTACGGCGTGCTGAGCATGGCCCGGAGCATGGCAAAGGATTCCGCCGGGAGCCAGTTCTTCATCATGACCAGCGACAGTCCCCACCTGGACGGACAGTACGCTGCTTTCGGGAAGGTGCTTGAGGGCATGGACGTGGCGGAGGAAATCGTGAAAACGCCCCGGGATCCGGCGGACAAGCCCCTGGAGCCCCAGGTGATGGAATCCGTGAGGGTGGACACCTTCGGGCAGGTTTACCCCTTTGAGCAGATCTGAATTCGGTAATCCAGGCGCGGAAGGAGAACACTCCCTTCCGCGTTTTTTCGGAAGAAAGGGAGAAGAAAAGCAATGGAAAAGCGCAGGATGACGGTAACGGTGGCGGGAAGGCCTTACACCCTGGTTTCCGAGGATCCGCCGGAATATGTGAAGCGGGTGGCGGATTATGTGGACCGGACGCTGAGCGAAACGGCCGCCGCCACAAGGCTGCCCTCGGCCCAGGCGTCGGTGCTGGCCTGCTTCCGCCTGGCGGAGGAGCTGCTGAAAACCCAGGATGAGAACCGGGAGCTGCAGCGGCGCATGGAAGAAATGACGGAAAAAAAGGCGGAAAGATAATAACGAACCGGATCCGGAAGGAGCGATCGGGAAGATGGAAAACCTTGCCCCGGCAGGAAACCGGGAAGCCCTGGAGCGGGCGGACGCCGCCGGCGCGGACGCTGTCTACCTGGGATACGCCGCTTTCAGCGCCAGGGCCGGCGCGGGGAACTTTGACCGCCGGGAGCTGGCGGAAGCTGTGGCCTATGCCCACGCGCGGCACATGCGGGTTCATGTGACCCTCAACACGCTGGTGAAGGACAGGGAGCTTCCGGAGATCGCGGAGGTGATCCGCTTCCTGCGGGAAATCCGGGTGGACGCGGTGCTGGTGCAGGACGCGGGAATCCTGCGGATGATCCGGAGCCTGTGCCCCGGACTGACGGTGCACGCCAGCACCCAGATGACCATACACAACCGCACGGGGGCAGCCTGGTGCAGGGATCAGGGAATGAGCCGGGCAGTGCTGGCCAGGGAATGTTCCCTGGAGGAGATCCGGCGATGCGCGGAAACCGGGATCGAGATCGAGGTTTTCGGCCACGGGGCCCAGTGCGTGGCGGTGAGCGGCCAGTGCCTGTTTTCCTCCATGGCGGGGGAGCGGAGCGGAAACCGGGGACGGTGCGCACAGCCCTGCCGGAAGGAATACCTCTGGCGGGGGCGCCGGGGAGCCTGGCTGAGTCCCCGGGACGTATGCCTGCGGGATGAGCTTCCGGCACTGCAGGACGCGGGAGTCGCTTCCGTGAAGCTGGAAGGCCGGGCCAAGCGGCCGGAGTACGCCGCGGTGGTGACCGCGGAATACCGCCGGGGGCTGGACAGCCTGGAAGAGGGGCATTTCCGGAAAGCGGGAAAGGCGGAGAAGGAAGCCCTGGCGCAGATTTTCAACCGGGGCGGATTCATGAAGGGATACGCCTTCGGATGCGAGGACGCGGAGGTGATTTACCCGGAGCGGGTGAGTCACTGCGGGGTGGAGATCGGCCGGACGGAGCAGGCGGACGCCCGGTTCGCCCGGGTGCGCCTGGCCAGGAGCCTGGGGGACGGGGATGAGATTGAGTTCCGGACCCGGGGCGGCGCCGGGAGCCTGATTTACGCCGGAAAGGATACTCCCGCCGGGGAAAAGGCCCTGGTGCGCCTGCGGGAAGGAATGCGGGTAAAGGCCGGGGACGCGGTTTACCGGCTGACGGAAGCGGCCCAGATCCGGAAGGCGGGAGAGATGCCCGGACGGCGGGTAACGGCGGACCTGTTCCTGCGGGCAGTGGCGGGAGAACCGCTGGAGCTGAGGGCGTCCGACGGGGAAAACGAAGTAACGGTCCGGGGAGAAAAAACAGAGGCGGCCAGGACCCGGCCGGCCCGGGCGGAGGAACTGGAGCGGAACCTGCGACGGACGGGGGAATCCCTTTTTGTTCCCGGAAAAACGGAAGTGGAGACGGAGGGGGCTTTTGTTCCCCTGTCCGAAGTGAACCGGATCCGGCGGGAGGCGCTGGAAGCGCTGGAAAAAGCCAGGGCGGAAGCCTTCGCGCCGGACTGCGGGGAGGAAGGAACCCTTCCGGAAGCCGTGCTGCCCGCCGGGGAGCCGCCCCGGATGGCCATTGTGCGCACGGAAGCCCAGGCGGAAGCCGCCCGGAAACGGGGATACCGGGTGATCCGTGACCCGGAGGATTACAGGGAAGCGGCGCTGGAGCGGCTGCTGGAAGAGATGCCGGAGGGGGACTGGCTGCAGATTCCCCGGGTCTGCGGGGAAAACACCCTGCAGGCCATCCGGAGGCTGACGAAGAAATACCGGCAGAAGCTGGGAGGCGTTGTGCTGGGGTCCATCGGACAGCTGGGGGCCGAATGGCCGGTGCCCTTCGGGGCCGGCGCCGGGATCCCGGTGATGAACCGGCAGGCGGCGGCTTTCCTGCTGGAGGCGGGATGCGAATTCGTAACGGCGTCCCCGGAGCTGACAGGAAGGGAACTGGAAGAGCTGACGGAAGGAAACCCGCCGGTGGCGGTTATGGTTTACGGACGGACCCAGCTGATGCTGCTGCACCACTGCCCCGCCCGGACGGCGCTGGGATTGAGGGACGGGCACCGGGAATGCGCCATGTGCGATGAAGGAAGCCCGGAGGCCCTGCGGGGGAACTGCCTGGAGGATACCATGGGACACCGGTTCCCGCTGCTGCGGCAGCGGCTTCCGGAGGGATGCCGGGTCCGGCTGATGAACATGCTGCCCACAGACTGGGCGGACAGGAAGGAAATCCGCGGCAGGACGGTTGAGCTGACAACGGAGGGCCCGGAGGAAACGGAACGCGTGCTGGAAGCGGTGCAGGCCGGGCGCAAAACCGGGCTGGAGGCCACCGGGGGGCACTGGAGCCGGCCGGTGGAGTGAGGAAGATCGGAGAGAAGCCATGATCAGTGAAAGAACGATGCGGACGCTGGAGTTCACGAAGATCCGGGAACTCCTGGCGGAAGGGGCCCTGACGGAAACCGGCGCCGAAAGGTGCCGGCAGCTGGAGCCGCTGGACGACCTGGCTTCCGTGCAGGCCGCCCAGGAGGAAACGGAGGAGGCTGCCGTTATCCTGCGGTATGTGGGCAGCCATCCCATGGCGCCCTTCCCGGATGTCCGGCAGGCGCTGTCCACCTGTGAAAAGGGAGGAACCCTTTCCGCCGGGATGCTGCTGAATGTGGCGGAGCTCCTGCGGGCCGCCCGGACCGCCCGGGACGCCCTGGTAACGGACCGGGAGAACACCCCGGTGCTGCGGGGGAAGGCGGAGGGAATCTTCACGGCCCGCAACCTGGAGAAGGATATTACGGACGCCATTCTTTCCGAGGATGAGATTGCCGACAGGGCCTCCTCCGAGCTGATGAATATCCGGCGGCACCTGCGGGGCGCACAGGACCGGATCAAGGAAAAACTGAACCAGATGATCCACTCCGCCGCCATGCAGAAATACCTGCAGGATCCCATTATCACCATGCGGGGAGACCGGTATGTGCTGCCGGTGCGGGCGGAGTACCGCTCCAGCGTTCCCGGGCTGGTGCATGACCAGTCCTCCTCCGGAGCCACGCTGTTCATAGAGCCCATGGCGGCGGTGGAAATGGGAAACGAGCTGAAGCAGTGGGAAGTGAAGGAGCAGCAGGAGATTGCCCGGATCCTCGCGGCGCTGTCCGCGGAGGCGGCGCCTTACGCCAGGAGCATGGCGGATACGGTGGAGCTGCTTTCCGAGCTGGATTTCATTTTTGCCAAGGGGCTGCTGAGCCGCCGCTTTACCTGCGTCCAGCCAAAAATCAACCGGGAGGGATACCTGCATATCATCCGGGGAAGGCATCCCCTGATCGACCCGGAAAAGGTGGTTCCGGAAACCGTATGGCTGGGTCGGGAATTCACCACCCTGGTGGTGACCGGGCCGAACACCGGCGGAAAGACCGTAACCCTCAAAACGGTAGGTCTTTTTACCCTGATGGCCCAGGCGGGACTGCAGGTTCCGGCGGATCCGGGAACGGAGCTGGCGGTGTTTGAGCAGGTGTTCGCGGATATCGGGGATGAACAGAGCATCGAGCAGAGCCTGTCCACCTTCTCCGGCCATATGACGAACATTGTGCGGATTATGCATGAGGTGACTCCCCGGGACCTGGTGCTCTTCGATGAGCTGGGGGCCGGAACGGATCCGACGGAAGGAGCGGCCCTGGCCCAGAGCATCCTGACGCGGCTGCTGCATATCGGCGTGCGGACCATGGCCACCACCCACTACAGCGAGCTGAAGATTTTTGCCCTGACCACCAGGGGCGTGGAGAACGCGTCGGTGGAATTCGATGTGGAAACCCTGCGGCCCACCTACCGGCTCTCCATCGGGGTGCCGGGAAAGAGCAACGCCTTTGAGATCAGCCGGCGGCTGGGGCTGCCGGAAAACCTGATTGACGCGGCGCGGAAGCTGCTTTCCGGGGACGCGGTGCGCTTTGAGGACGTGATCGCCAACGCGGAGTACCACCGGCAGGTGGCGGAAAAGGAACGGCAGATTGCCCAGGAGGCCGGCAAGGAAACCATCCGCCTCCGGGATGAGGCGGAGAAGCTGCGGAAGGAAATGGAAGCCCGGCGGGAACAGACCCTGCGGAAAACCCGGGAGGAAGCGAAACGGATCCTGGAGCAGGCCCGGCGGGAGAGCGAGACCGTTCTTTCCGAGCTGAAAAAGATGAAGAAAAACGCGGCCTCCGGGGACGCCTCCGCGGCGGAGCTCCGGCGGAGGCTGGAGCACGGGATCGACGATCTTTCCGAGGGGCTGCGGCAGGAAACCCCGGAGGAATCCGAAGCCCCGAAGACCGTGAAGCCCGGAGACCGGGTGCGGATCCTGACGCTGGGGGCGGAGGGCACCGTGCTGGCTGCCCCGGACGCCAGGGGAGAGGTATCCCTGCAGGCCGGCGCCATGAAGTTCAAGGCAAACCTCAGCCAGATCCGGCTGCTGCACGCCGCGCCGGAAAAGGAAAAGAGCACGGTGAAGGCGAAAACCGGAACCCTGAGCCGCACGGTGAGTCCTGAATGCGACGTGCGGGGAATGGCCCTGGAGGAAGCCCTGGGCGCGGTGGAGCTGTACCTGGACGAGGCGGTGCTGGCCGGCCTCAACGAGGTATACATCATTCACGGAAAGGGAACCGGCACCCTGCGGGCGGGAATCCAGCAGGACCTGCGGAAAAACAAATATGTGAAGAGCTTCCGCAGGGGAATGTACGGAGAGGGAGAGGACGGAGTCACCGTCGTCACCCTGAAATAAACGCGCGGAAACGTCCGGATCCCGGATCCGGACCGGAAGGATGGGGAAAGCATGAAAGACAGACCTTGTATCCTGGTGGTGGATGACGACCCGAATATCAGCCGGCTGGAGCAGCTGTACCTGGAGAAGGAAAACTTCGAGGTGCGCCTGGCGGACCGGGGGGATACAGCGGTGGAGGAATTCAGGCGGATGCCCCCGGACCTGATGCTGCTGGACGTGATGCTGCCCGGGATGGACGGATACCAGGTGCTGAAGGCGGTGCGCCGGAGCAGCAGCATTCCGGTGATCATGGTAACAGCCCGGGGGGAAACCTTCGACAAGGTGCTGTGCCTGGAGCTGGGGGCGGACGACTATATCACCAAGCCCTTTGACGGCAAGGAGATGGTGGCCCGGGTGAAGGCGGTGCTGCGCCGGGCCCAGGGCGCGGAGGAGGAGAAGAATACCGACATCTCCTATCCGGGACTGACGGTGAGCCTGGCGGAATACGATGTTCACTACGACGGAAAGAAGCTGGAAATGCCGCCCAAGGAGCTGGAGGTGCTGTATTTCCTGGCGTCCCATCCGAACCAGGTTTTCACCCGGGAGCAGCTGCTGGCCCAGGTGTGGGGATTTGATTTCTTCGGGGACAGCCGCACGGTGGACGTCCATATCAAGCGGCTGCGGGAAAAGCTTCCGGAGAGCGAAAAGTACGGCTGGTCCCTGTACACGGTGCGGGGCGTGGGCTATAAATTTGCCACCTGAAAAAGACGGCGGGAGGAAAAGAGATGTTTGCACGGATTATGGCCGTGGTGATGGCGGCAATCCTGATCACCGCGGTATGTCTTTCCGGCATCTGGTGGATCACCCTCCGGAACCAGCAGATTGACGCCCGGCTGGATTACCTGATTTCCGAGGCGGAGGATATCGCCTACCTGGCGGCGGACCTGGGAGGAACCACCCTTTGGGGCAGCAGCTGGAACAGCACGGCGAGGGAGCACCTGAACCTGAAGGCGGACAAGGTTAACCGGGAATTCGGGGCCTATATCGCCGTGGTGGACAGCTACGGCCGGGTCATGGACAATGTGCAGACGGCGTACAGCGAGGATCCGGACTTCGTGGAGTCCCTTTCCGGAGAGGACATTACCGAGGCGCTGAGGACCGTGCTGCGGGGAGAAACCATCCGGATCCGGATGAATGAGGGGGAGGCCCCCACCTTCACCGTGGGCGTTCCCTTCGTGCAGGACGGGATCGTGTCCGGAGCGGTGTTCATCCAGACCCGGGCCCAGCGGATCGAGTCGGGGCTGGAACAGATCCTGCTGACGATCGTGCTGGTGACCACGGGAGTGCTGGTGCTTTCCGGGATCGCCGTCTTCCTCTTTGTCCGCTACACGCTGAAGCCGCTGAAGCGGATGACGGCGGCGGCGGGAAGTATTGCCGAGGGGAATTTCTCCGTGCAGGTGGACGAGCGAAAGGGAGGACGGGAGCTGCGGGAGGTCAGCCACGCCTTCAACACCATGACGGACAAGCTCCGGAACGTGGAGGAGGGCCGGAAGGAATTTGTGGCCAACGTCAGCCATGAGCTGCGCACCCCCATCACGACGATCCGCGGGTTCGCCGGGGGCATGGCGGAAGGGGTGATTCCCCCGGAGGAGCATCCGAAATACCTGAAGCTGGTGGCGGAGGAATCGGAACGGATGTCCGGCCTGGTCAACGACCTGCTGGCCCTGAGCCGGCTGGAGCGGGAGGACGCGGAGCTGGAATGGTCCGTTTTCGACGTGAACGAGCTGCTGCGGCAGGCGGTGATCCGGAGGATGACGGATGTGGAAAGCCGCGGGATCGAGATCGCCTGCGAGCCGGAAACAGATCCCTGCCATGTGCGGGCGGACCGGGACCGGATTGATCAGGTGGTGACCAACCTGCTGGACAACGCCATCAAATTCACCCCGGACGGGGGAAAGATTACCCTGGCGTCCAGGGTTCGGGGCGCCGTGGCGGAGATTACCGTGCGGGACAGCGGCCCCGGCGTGGATCCGGAGGACCGGGAGAAGATCTTTGACAGGTTCTTCACGGCGGACCGGGCCCACACCGCGGGAAAGGGAACCGGCCTGGGACTGAGCATCTGCCGCCGGATCATGGAGATGCACCGGCAGAGCCTGCGCCTGCTGGATACGGATATCGGCGCGGCCTTCCGCTTCACCCTGGAGAAGGCGGAAGCACCGGGGGACGGCTTGACGGATGCGGGAAATCATGCATAATGCTTAAGGAAACATCAGGGAAAGGGGGGGCCGGTGATGCCGGACAGACACATCTTCCTCATCGGGATGCAGGGCTGCGGGAAAAGCAGCCTGGGCAAGCGCGTGGCGCGGGAAACCGGGATCCCCTTCGCGGATACGGACGCCATGGTGGCGCAGAGCGCGGACTGCACGGTGAACGAGTTTTTTGAGCAGTACGGCGAGGAGGTTTTCCGCCGGGCGGAAACCAACGCCCTGGCGCTGCTGACCCGGGAGAAGCCCATGATTATTTCCACCGGCGGAGGCACGGTCATGAACCCCGAAAACCGGCACATCATGCGGAGCTGGGGGCGGATCGTGTGGATCGACCGGCCCCTGGAGGAAATCCTTTCGGATATCAAGCTGGACCGGCGCCCCACCCTGCGGGACGGTGGCCTGGCGGAGGTGGAACGGGTCTACGGGGAACGGATGCCGGTATACCGGGACCTGGCGGATATCACGGTGCGGAACGACCAGGGATACCATATGGCGGTGTATATGCTGACGCGGTTGGTGCAGGAACGCTTCTGACCGGCGGATGGGAGAGAAAAAGATGGAGTATCAGTTTGAGCTGGTGGGCAAAATCGGATCCATGGCGCTGATCCGGAAGGAAGACCAGGCCATAGACTACAATATCATTTCCCGGCTGGGGGCGGACCTGCGGCCGGGCATGATCTGGGTAACCAGCGGCGCCACGGAAATCGGCCGGCTGGACTATATCCAGCGGACCGGCCGGGAGCTGAACGGGGATCCGGAGCAGGACAAAACGGATTACTCCTCCCAGGGACAGGCGATCCTGATGCAGAATTACCGGCAGTTTATCCGGCCGGAATACGGCGTCCGCCAGATCCTGGTGGAGCATACCCATTTCAACGACCCGGAAAAGCGGGAGCATATCCGGCAGCTGCTGAACCGGGCGGCGCAGCAGAACACCATTCCGATCATCAACTATAACGACCCGGTGTCCGACGAGGAAAACCGGAAGATGGAGCTGGCGGCCCGGCGGAAGCTTGGCGGCGAGGTGCACGAGTGCGTGGATAACGATGAAACCGCCGCGGTCATCGCCGAGCTTGTGAAGGCGAAGGTCCTGGTGCTGATGACCTCCACGGAGGGAATCTACAGGGAAGCCGGAAATCCGGACACCCTGGTGCGGGAGGTTTTCGGCCGGGATCCGGAGGAAGTGGAAAGGAAGGTCCGGGAGCTGCAGCGCTGCTGCGTCGGCGCCAGCCGGGCCGGGGCCAACGGCGCCGGAGCCAAGCTGGAATACGCCCTTTCCTGCGTGAAGAAGGGCACGACGGTGGTAATCGGCCACGCCAGATACCACCTGCAGGACCTGGCGGCAGGGCGGGTTCCCTGCACCCGCATAGGAGTGGAAGGATGAACGAAAGGCTGCTGGAAGGCATTCGGATTTTCACCCGGGAAAGGGAATACCTGTCCGGGCTGTCCGTGGCCTGCGGCGCCGGGAACCGGACGGAAACCGCCATGGACGGGGATGTGGACGAAGGAAGCGTTTTTGACCTTGCCAGCGCCACAAAGCTGTTCACCGGGCTGTGCGCCGTGAAGCTGAGGGAGGAGGGCCTGCTGGATTTCGGCAGGCCTGTTTCTTACTGGGATTCCCGCTTCCGCGCCCTGGACGGGGTTTCCGTGTGGGACCTGATGACCTTCGCCGTGACGGTGCGCACGCCGGTGCGGGTGGACGCCTGCGGGGACCGGGAGGAGGCCCTGGCGGCCCTTTTTGCCGCGGAGCCGGTGCCCCGCACCGGGCGGCGGGCATATTCCGATATCCCGGCCATGATCCTGAAATATGTGATCGAAGCCGCTGCCAGCATGCCCTTCATGGAAGCGGTGCGGAGGATTGTCCTGGATCCGGCGGGGATGAAGGAAACCTGGGCAAAGGTGCCGGAGGACCGGATCGCGGACTGCCAGAGCTATGACCGGGAACACCGGATTGAGGAAGGAAGGTATATCCTGCGGGAAGGGCTGCGGCGGGGGGTGCCCCATGATCCGAAGGCCGCGGTGCTGCAGGGGGATACCGGGGACCTTTGCGGCCACGCCGGGCTGTTTTCCACCCTGGGGGATATGGTCCGCTTTTGCCGGGCGGTGCTGGAGGAAAGGATCGTGGGAATGGAATCCCTCCGGGAAATGGCGGTGAACCGCACGGGGCGCCGGCTGCCCGACGGGACCCATACCCAGTACCTGGGGATGCAGTGCTACGTGCGCCACCCGGAGCAGTATTATTCCGAAATCCCCGCGTATATGGGCCGGGAGGCCTTCGGCATCGGCGGATTCACGGGGAACCATGTGTCCCTGGATCCCGTTCGGGGGCTGTTCACCGTGTTCCTGGGAAACCGGGTGAAGAACCGGCTGACGGTGCTGGTTCCCGAAGCGGGAAAGACCCTGGAGGATTACGGCCTGGAAGCGGACGGATCGGGCCGCTTCCGCTGGCCGGACGGAGAGGTGATCCCCTCCTCCGTGAAATATGTGCACCAGAAGGACGCCTGCCTGCACCGGGCGGTGGCGGAGGTGCTGGGGCTTCCGGAAATCCCCTTCGTTTCCGGAGACAGGGAAGAAACTTGAAAAAAGGAAAAGAGTATGGTATACTTCGTAGGTCAAAGAAAGTCAGATGACGCTTTGACATGCGAGGGGGTCATGAAAAAATGAGGTTAAGTGATTCAATCGAAAGCTTTATCAAAACCATGCTGAACGAGGAATCCACGGAGGTGGAGCTGAAGCGGAACGAACTTGCGGAATACTTCGGCTGCGCCCCGAGCCAGATCAACTACGTGCTGGCGACCCGGTTTTCCCCGGATCACGGGTACCTGACGGAAAGCCGGAGAGGCGGCGGCGGGTACATCCGGATTGTGCGGGTGGTGGAATCCGGATCCCAGCGGCTGATGTACCTGGTGAACGAACGGATCGGGGATTCCCTGGGGGAAAATGAATGCGCAAGGCTCATCAGCCAGCTGAAGGAGCAGCGGATCGTTACCCCGGATGAAGCCTCCCTGATGGCCGCCGCCCTCAGCAGCCGGGCCCTGGGGATCCCGGTGCCGGATTCCATGAAGGACGCGCTGCGGGCCCGCATGATGAAATCCATGCTGATGACCGTGGCGGCGCGGAACGGAAAATAAGAGAGAAGGGGATGAACGCCCATGCTGTGTGAAGAGTGCCACGTCAACGAAGCAAACTTTACCGTATCTGTGGTGAATGGCGAAGAAACCTCGGTCCGGCACCTGTGCGCGGACTGCATGAGCCGGATGAACGCCGACCTGATGAAGGGCGGCGTGAACAGCCTGATCAACACGGTTCTCAACGCCATTCGGTCCACAGCTGAAAGCAATGAAAACAGAAAGGAATTTTCGATGCCCATTTTCGGCCGTTTTACCCAGAAAGCCCAGCAGACCCTTGCCCTGGCCCAGCGGATTGCCGCGGAGCTGCAGCAGCCCTATGTTGGAACGGAGCATATCCTGCTGGCCCTGCTGAAAAGCAACGCTTCCGTTCCGGAGGCGGTGTCTTCCCGGATGAGCTTTGAGTCTGTGACGGAGGAGCTGAAAAAGGAAATCGCCGCCCTGAACGAGCCGGAGGGAACCACCGCCGGCGCCCGCATCGAGCTGAGCCCCCGGGCGAAGAAAACCCTGGAAACCAGCATGATGGAATCCCGGAAGCTGGGGCAGAATTATGTCACGGTGGAGCACCTGTGGCTGGCGCTGCTGGGGAATGACGACGGCGTGGCCGGCGCCCTGCTGCGCCGGGCCGGGGTGGATCTTTCCGCAGCCCGGGAGCAGCTGCTCCGCCAGATGCGGGAGAACGCGGAAAACGAGAATCCCATGCGGCCGATTCCCGGCATTTTTGCCCAGGTGCGCAGCCGTCCCAGCGGTAACAACCAGGAGAGCAAGAGCCTGCTGGACAAATTCAGCCGGGACCTGACCGCCGCGGCGGAAAAGAACGAGCTGGACCCGGTCATCGGCCGGGAAAAGGAAATCCAGCGGATTATCCAGATCCTGATCCGGCGCACGAAGAACAACCCGGTGCTCATCGGCGAGCCCGGCGTCGGCAAAAGCGCCGTGGCGGAAGGCCTGGCCCAGCGGATTGTGCAGGGCAACGTGCCTGAGCTGCTGCGGGGGAAGCGGGTGCTGAGCCTGGATATGGGCAGCTTGGTGGCCGGAACAAAATACCGGGGCGAGTTTGAAGAGCGGCTGAAGAATGTGATGGATGAGCTCCACAAGGCGGGAAACGTGCTGCTGTTCATCGATGAGATCCACACCATCATCGGCGCCGGCGGATCCGAGGGCAGCCTGGATGCTGCCAATATCCTCAAGCCCGCCCTGAGCCGGGGAGAAATCCAGTGCATCGGCGCCACCACCCTGGATGAATACAGGAAGCACATTGAGAAGGACGCGGCCCTGGAGCGCCGGTTCCAGCCGGTGAACGTGGGCGAGCCCACGGCGGAGGAAACCCTGTCCATTCTCTTCGGCCTGCGGGACCGGTACGAGGCGCATCACAAAGTGCGCATCACCGATGAGGCCCTGTCGGCCGCGGTGAAGCTTTCGGACCGGTATATTCCGGACAGGTTCCTGCCGGACAAGGCCATTGACCTGATGGATGAGGCGGCCAGCCGGGTGCGCATCCAGGCCTGCACGGCGCCCCTGGACGTCCGGGAGCAGGAGAAGCGCCTGGAAGCGATACAGATTGAAAAGAAGGAAGCCGTTTCCCACCAGGACTTCGAGAAAGCCGCCGCCCTGCGGGACCAGGAGCGGAGCCTGAACCGGGAAATTGAGGAAAAGCGGGCCGAATGGAGCCGCGCCCAGACCACCGCCAGGGACGTGGTGACGGAAGAGGATATCGCCCAGGTGGTTTCCCAGTGGACGGGAATTCCCGTGAGCCGGATGACGGAGCAGGAAGCCCAGCGGCTGATCCGCCTGGAGGAAACCCTGCACCAGCGGCTGATCGGGCAGGAGGAAGCGGTAAGCGCTGTATCCAGGGCAATCCGCCGGGCCCGGGCCGGCCTGAAGGATCCGAAACGGCCCATCGGCAGCTTCATCTTCCTGGGACCCACGGGCGTCGGCAAGACGGAGCTGTGCCGCGCGCTGGGTGAAGCGATGTTCGGGGATGAAGACGCCGTGATCCGCCTGGACATGAGCGAATTCATGGAGAAGCACACGGTGTCCCGCCTGATGGGTTCACCGCCCGGATACGTCGGATACGAGGAGGGCGGCGAGCTTACCGAAGCGGTGCGGCGGAAGCCTTACAGCGTGGTGCTGCTGGACGAAATCGAGAAGGCGCATCCGGACGTATTCAACGTCCTGCTGCAGATCCTCGAGGACGGCCGGCTGACGGATAACACGGGCAGGACCGTCAGCTTCAAGAACACCATCGTGGTGATGACTTCCAACGCGGGCGCCAGCCTGAAGGGAACCGGACGGGCCATGGGCTTCGGATCCGCCCGGAAGGACGAGGCCCGGGACTATGAAGCCATGAAGGACTCCGTGATGAAGGAAGTGAAGGAAACCTTCCGTCCGGAATTTATCAACCGGGTGGATGAGATCATCGTCTTCCATACGCTCACGGAGGAGGAGATCCGCCGGATCACGGACATGATGCTCAGGCAGGTGGCGGAACGGCTGGAGGAGCAGGAAATCCGGCTGCTGTGGGATGAACAGGTGACGCGGAAGCTGGCGGAGGACGGATATGATCCGAAATTCGGCGCCCGGCCGCTGCGCAGGCTGATTCAGCGCACGGTGGAGGATACCCTGAGCGAGGAGCTGCTCCAGGGGCGGATCAGCCTCGGCCAAGCGGTGAAGCTGACTGTCCGGGACGGGCAGATTGTCCTGGACTGCGCGCCGCAGGAAGCGGAACAGAAGGAAACGGAACAGAAGGATCCAACCCCTGCAGGGGAGGAGTCGGCCGGGGAAACCACAACGACAGAGGAGGAGTAAAAAATGCTGAAGGAACTGAAACAACAGGTCTACGAAGCGAACATGCTGCTGCCGGCGTACCATCTGGTGACCTTCACCTGGGGAAACGTGTCCGGTATCGACCGGGAAAAGGGGCTTTTCGTCATCAAGCCCAGCGGCGTTCCCTATGACGAGCTGAAACCGGAGGACATGGTGGTCATCGACCTGGAGGGGAACAAGGTGGAGGGAAAGCTGAATCCTTCCTCGGATACCCCCACCCACGCGGAACTGTACAAAAGGTTCCCTTCCATCGGGGGCGTGGTGCATACCCATTCCCGGTGGGCAACCATCTGGGCCCAGAGCGGAAGGGATATTCCGGCCTACGGAACCACCCATGCGGACTACATTTACGGCAACATTCCCTGTTGCCGGGACCTGACGAAGGAAGAAGTGGAATCCGCGTATGAGCTGGAAACCGGCCGGGTGATCGCCGCCCATTTCGAGGAAAACGGGCTGAACCCGATGCATGTTCCCTGTGCGCTGGCCCGGCATCACGGTCCCTTTGCCTGGGGCAAGGATGCCATGGAAGCAGTGCACAACGCGGTGGTGCTGGAGGAGGTAGCCATGATGGCCTGGCATACGGAAGCGCTTCCCATGGCCCAGACCCGGGAATGCCTTCCCGAGTACGTGAAGGAAAAACACTTCATGCGCAAGCACGGTCCCAACGCCTATTACGGCCAGAAAAAGGACTGAGAAGGGCCTGAATCGGGAACGGAGCCGCTTGCATTTTTCCTGTCTTTTACCAAAAACAGGAAAAAAGTATTGTATATTAAAAATGCGTTCGTTATAATGTCGCCGGTTGAATTCTTCGGGTCTGTGGTTGCAAGCCGAAGCCAGTCGCAGGCAAAACGGTCCACGTAATCCGCCCAAAGCGGCGGGGAGCATGGTGCGGTCTAGATGTAAGTCCGTCCGGGAGCAATCCCGAGAGGCAGGCGTGAGGGCGCCAAGGCGCAGAGCAAATGTCCGGACGGCGTGTGTGGGGTCAAAAACCAGGTCAGCCGAAGTGATTCGCCTATCAACATTATGGGGGTTGCCTAACCATGTACGAAGACAAAACGCTGGTATGCAAGGACTGTGGCGCTGAGTTCGTTTTCACTGCCGGTGAACAGGAATTCTATGCCGAGAAAGGATTCCAGAACGAGCCCACCCGCTGCAAGGCTTGCCGTCAGGCACGCAAAGCCAGCCGCGCAGCCGGCGGTCCGCGCGAGATGCATGATGCGATCTGCGCCGAATGCGGAAAGCCCACTCAGGTTCCCTTCGAACCCAGAGAGGATCGTCCCGTATACTGCAGCGAGTGCTTTGCCGCTCGCCGCGGATAATCGGAGGCCGCAAACAAGCCCGGAAGAGAGCATTCTCTTCCGGGCTTGTGTTTTCAGGAAAAAAAGAAAGGATCGGCCGGGCCGATCCTTTTTTGCGGTCAGATGTTCTCGAAGAAGGGGGTGCCGTCCTCCCGGCAGAGAATCTCATCCTGGAAGTGCAGGGGGGTGGGTGCCGTCAGCATGTACTTCAGGATTTCATCCATGCGCACGCTTTCCCGGAAGGTGACCAGGGAGAAACTGACGCCGTGCTTGTGCGCCCGGCCGGTGCGGCCGATGCGGTGCAGGTAGTACTCGTTCTCGTTGGGCAGGTCGTAATTGATGACCGCTTCCACGTCATCCACGTCGATGCCGCGGGCGGCCACATCCGTGGAGACCAGGATCGGGAACTTGCCCCGCTTGAAATCATTCATGACCACGTTGCGCTTCGCCTGGGGAATATCCCCGTGGAGGCACTGGGCATTGTAGCCCTCCCGGCAGAGCTGGCGGGTGAGCTTGTCGGTCATGAATTTGGTGTTGCAGAAAATCATGACCCGCTGGTACACATCGGCATCGAGCAGGTACAGCAGGTGATTGGTTTTCTGGTCCGGCTCGGTGGCAATGACGTACTGGGTGATCTGGGGCCGGTCTTCCTTTGTGGCCTCCACGGTAATTTCCACCGGGTCGTGCTGGTACTTCCAGGCGATGGTCAGCACATCCTGGTTGGTGGTGGCGGAGAAAAGCACCAGCTGGCGCTCGGTGGGAGTGGCCTCAATGATCTTTGTCACGTCCTTGACAAATCCCATGTTCAGCATTTCGTCCGCCTCATCGAGTACCATGGTGTGCACCGCGTCCAGGCGGATATTTCCCCGCTGCATATGATCCAGCATACGGCCGGGGGTGGCGATGACGATCTGGGGATTGCGCTTCAGGGCGGAAATCTGTTTCGAAATGGACTGGCCTCCGTAGATGACGGCAATGCGTACGCCGTTGATGTACTTTGCCAGCCGGGTCAGTTCCTCGCCGATCTGCAGGGCCAGCTCCCGGGTGGGGGCAAGAACCACTTCCTGGATCCGGCTGTCCTTCAGCTGGACATATTCCAGCATGGGGATGCCGAAGGCGCAGGTCTTACCGGTTCCCGTGGGGGCGATGGCGTTGATGTCCGTGCCGGACATCATCAGCGGAATGGTGCGGGCCTGGACGGTGGAGGGCTCCTGAAAGCCCATGGCCCGGACAGCTTTGAGGATTTCAGAGGAAAGATCCATGGACTCAAAGGTGACCGGTGTTGGTTGTTCCTTGGACAAAGGGAAATCTCCTTTCGGGTGGTTCAGTCATGATAGGAGCGGATCGCCCTGGAAAGCTGATCCGGGCAGGAGGTATCGCCCCGGCAGGGAATGCCTGCCAGCTCTTCCGCCACTTCGTCCGCCCTGCGGCCGACGGCCAGCCGGGCGACGCCGGCGGTATTTCCGCGGCAGCCATTATTGATTTTGCAGTAGGTGATAATCCCGTCGCGGATTTCCAGGTCAATGGAAGTGGAGCAGGTGCCCCTGCACTGGTAGTGATACATAGGAAAGCCTCCCAAGCATAATAGAAGGAACGCTCCCGAACAGGGGAGCGTTCCGGAAAGACACGTTGTAATTACTCAATGACCTTGGCCACAACGCCGGAACCAACCGTACGGCCGCCTTCACG
>CAMHSI010000010.1 GCA_946187775.1 uncultured Clostridia bacterium | reverse complement strand
ACTTGGACAGGTAGGCCATCAGCCCGGCCACCTCGTCGCTCAGCAGCTCGTTGGACACGGGCAGCCGCAGCGCGTACTTGTCCAGCGTGTAGGGCACCTTCACGAACGCGGGCTGGTCGTCGGTGGGGATGGTGCCCATCTCGTTCACCAGGGTCATGCCGCTGGTGGGCGCGGTGTCCACCACGCGCCAGCCGGTGAAGCTGGTCACGTTCTCCACGTTGAACAGCGCGCTCAGGGGGTTCAGCGCCCGCTTGAGTTCGCGGATCTGGTGGTCCATATCCTCGGGCACCAGGAACCCGCCGTCCGTGCCAGCGGGGGAGCCGCCCTCCTCGGTCAGCGCGTCAAACAGGATCTTCACGTTCTCGTTGCCCATGCCGTTCCTGGCGTTCAGGCCGTGCTTCATGGCGTAGGCAAAAGCGCGGGCATACTCGTTGCAGGCCCGGATCCTGCCGGCGGGCTTCGCCGCGGGGACCACGTTGACCGCCTGGGCGTTCTTCTCCGCGTTATACGCGTTCTGGAGCATGGTCAGCCGCTCGTTCATGGTGTTCAGTTCCTCCTTTTTCGCATTCATCGCGGACAGGTCCGCGCTGTTGTCCGCCGCCATGGCGGCGATTTCCTGGTTCTTGGCGCGGATCTGCGCGCCCAGGGTGCTGATGCTGTTCATCATTTCCTGCAGGTTCATTTGATGTTCCTCCTATTTTGTCCGGGGCTGTGCCCCTGTGCTCCGGGGCATCCGCCCCCATGTTTACCGCATATCCCCCAGGTAGTCCTGGAGGCGCTGCTCCGCGTCAAACCATCCCTGCGCGGCGTCGGCGATTGCCTGAGCCCGTGCGGCGATTTCCGCCCGGAGAGTGTTTGCCTTCTCCGGATCATCCTCCGCCTTCACGGCCGGGTACCCGGTCCGGATGTCTTCCGGGTTCCACTGTTCGGTTTTTCCGGCCGGACAGGAAACAATTGCCCGCGGATCGTCGCCCGTGGCGTCGATCGTCACCGTATTTCCCGAACATTCGCCCGCGCCCGCGGTCGCTTTGTCCGGCTTCCGTGCCGCTTCCCACCGGGCGCACAGCTCCCGCACGGCGTCGGCCCGGGGTCCGGTCATCATGGCGGGCACGCTGCACGCGGCCGCCTGGATGTCCCCGCCCCAGATGCCGTCGGCGAATCCTTCCTCCACGCAGGTGGTGGCGCTCATCCAGGTTTCCTGATCCAACATTTTCCGCAGGGCTTCCCGGTCCTTCCCGGTCTTCCGCTCGTAGGCGGTGATCAGGCCTTCCCGGATTTCGTCCAGCACCTTGGCTTCATGCCGCATGTCGTGGGAATCGCCCAGGGCAAAGCTCCAGGGATTATGGATCATCATGTAGGCCACCGGGCTGATCAGGATCTCATCCCCGGCCATGGCGACGACCGAAGCCGCCGATGCCGCCAGCGCGGTAATGATCACCGTCACCCTGCCCCGGCCGTTCAGACGGTGCTCCAGCAGGGCGCTGTAGATCTCCGCGCCGGCCATCACATCCCCGCCGGGGCTGTTGATCCGGACGGTGACGTTCCTGCAGCCCGCCAGGGCCTGCTTAAACTGGGCCGGAGTCACGTCATCGTCGAACCATTCCCCCGAGCTGATGACCCCGTTGATGTCCAGCTCCCCGTCCGCCGGGTTGTCCGCGGAGGGCGCAAGGTTAAAAAACTTGCTCACTCAGTCTTTTCCTCCTTTCCCTCAGAATCGCCCGCGGGAGCAGCCTTGCCGCCCAGCAGCAGCTCCGGATGCTCCACGGAGACGGACAGCGGGATCAGATCCCGGCTGCTCATCAGCTGGTCGCCGTAGGGATCCGGCGGCAGGCTCAGCTCCGCCCGCACCTCGTTCGGTTTCCGCCATCCGCCGCGGATGGCCATCTGGTTCCGCTCCGCGGTCGTTTTGACGTCCGTCCGGGTCAGGCTCGCCGTGTCGAAGCGGAACCGGTAGCCCGCCGCGTAGTCCTCCGGCGTCAGCAGCTTCCGGTCCAGCTCTTCCTCCCACTGCTCCACGATCGGCGTGATCGTCAGCTGCAGATATTCCATCATCTGCTGCTCGGCGGTGCCGAAGCTGGTGTCCGTGTAATCCCCCAGCAGGTGGGGCGGCAGGTTGTACACCGTGGCCACCCGGTTGCGGGTAATCCGCTCCACGTCCAGCAGCTGGGCGTCCACCGGGCTGCTGGAAAAATTGGTAGCGGTCATGCCGCCCTCCAGGATGACCACGCTTCTCCCGCTCTTTTCGTAGGTCTCCAGAAACCTGTCCACAGCCTCGTCTTTCTGCGCCTGGCTCAGGCCCACGCTGGGGATGGTCAGCGCCACCCCGTGGTTGACGCCGTCCAGCTGGTCCAGGCTCAGGGCCTTGACCTGCGTGTCGTAGTCCAGGCTTTTCCGCAGCACGTCGATCGGCCGGATTCCCCTGATGCCGTTGGCGCTCATGTGCCGCAGGTTGACCACCAGGAAGCCGGGCGCCAAGGCCTGTTTCCCGTCGTCCATCGTGATGGCGTACCAGATGCTCCCGTCCTCCGGGTCGGTCTGGGGCGTCACCCGCGTGGGGTTCAGGATGTCCAGCCGCACGGTCTGGCCGTAGTTGTTCAGGACCCGCAGCGCGTAGGCGTTGCCCTCCGTGTTCCGCATCACCTCCATGGTCTGCCGCCAGGTGAACGCGGTGAAATTCGGGTGGGGCTCCAGGCTGATCAGCCGCTCCAGCGGATGGTCCTTCTGGATCTCAAACCCCTTGTACAGGTGGATCGGCATGCACGCGATGGTGTTGCTGATCCGGCTCACCGCGGCGTAAATCGCCTCGTTGCCCTGGATGGTGATGTCGGCCCGCGGCCGGGTCAGCGCCCGCAGGTTCCTGCTCGCCCGCACGCCGGGCTTGTCCCGCGCCTGGGCCTTGTGTCGCCTGAATGGATTCTTCATTCTCTCACCCCCGTGTTATCTGTGCCTGCTCCCCAGCTCCACCACCCGGATGGCGGGCGGGATGTAGTCCGTCCCGGCCGGCTGCTTCTGCATCCGCACGCAGTGGGCGTCCAACCAGGCCATAAATCCGTCAATTTTCCGGAACTTATTGCGTTTCATCGGCATCCAGTTTTCTTTGTCCAGGTGCCGGCGCTCCCCGCTGATCCGCACGTTATCCGTGTACCAGGTCAGCATCGGGTCCTCGTTGCTCACCACCTGGCCCGCTAACAACATTTCTTTGATGTCCTTCATCGGGTCATTTAATGTGATCGGCCCCTGCCGCACCACCTGGACGTCGAAGGCCTGCACGCTTTTCCCGTCGACCTTGCCCCCGACCTCCAGCATCTGCCGGAGCCGGGTCGCGTTGGCCGGGTCGTATCCGATCGTCACGATCTCATACAGCCAGCTCATCTCCGCGAACCATTTGTACACATCCTCCTGCTGGATGTATTCCCCCGGCACGATGGTCAGATGGCCTTTCATGGCCAGCCCGTAGTAGTCGATCTTCTCCTGATCCAGATCCACCTTCCGCTGCGGAACCCAGCTGTGCAGCAGCACGTAGCTGCGCCCGTCGTCCAGGGGAAACTCCAGGGCCGCCGCTGTGAAGTCCTCCCGGTTGGACAGGTCGAATCCCCCGTAGCACCGCCGCCCCAGCAGGCTCTCCGGCTGGACGTGGTCCCGGTTCCGCCGGATCACCTCCGGCTGGACAAATGCCATGTCGTCGGCGTTGACCATGATGTTGAGCTGTTTGCAAATGAAGTCGGCCCGCTCGCTGGGGATCAGCTTATTCCGCTCCCATTTCTCCTTGAGCTCCTCCAGGTGCAGCGTGTACCCCAGGCCCGGGTTGGCCTTGATCCAGTTGTCCGTATCCTCGATGTCGTCCGTGGCGTCCAGCTCCGCGATGTAGGCAAACATCCGGTCCGCCACGTCGCTTTTCAGCGTCCCGTTCATGGCGTCGGTGAACTGATCGTAATAATAGGCCAGCGGCCCGTCGATCACGTTGCCCATGGTCGTGATGTACAGGATCAGCGGCTGGGTCCGTTTGATCGTCTTCCGGGCGATGATGTTGATCAACTTAAAATCCCGGTACTCGTGGATCTCATCAAAAATCGCCAGGTGCGGGTTCAGGCCGTCCAGGCGTTTCGAATCACTGCTCCGGTGCCGGATCCGGGCGTTCATTTTGTCGTAATACACGCCGTCCCGTAATGTCCGGAACCGCGACGCCAGGGCAGGGGAGTTGTCGATCTGTCCCTTGCACTCTTCAAACACAATGCCCGCCTGATCCTTGCTGTTGGCCAGCAGGTACACGTCCGCGCCCCGTTCCCCGTCCTTGCAGGCGGCGAAGGTGGCGTTTCCGGCCACCATGGTGGATTTCCCGTTTCCGGATCCGACGATGATCAGGCCCTCCCGGAATCTCCGCAGCCGGGTTTCCCGGTCCACCCATCCGTACAGGTTGCACTCAATGAAACATTGCCAGCCCATCAGGGTCATGTTGTCGTAGTCGCCCTTGGTGGGCTTCAGGAATTTTTCGATGAAATCCACCGGCCGGGCGGCCTTGTGGGCGTCGAACACCCAGGGCCAGCTTTCGTCCCGGAGCGCCGGCCGGTCCGGATCCTGTCCGGCCCGGGCCAGGTCGTCCAGGAACCGCTGGCAGGCCTTCGTGACCTTTTCGCCCATCCGGATCCGGCCGGCGGTCACATCCCGGGCATAATCCATCGCCCGCTTCACCGCGGTGCTCTCCGTGCCCGGCTCCGTCCGTCCCACGCTTTCCGGGGCCCTTGCGTTTTGCGGCCTTTTCTGACCCCGTCCGGCGCTTCGGGCGTGCGGTGGGGGAGTAGACCGTCCGGAAGCCGTCAGGCTCCTGGACGCCCCCGCGCCGGCTGTCGCCGATGCACTAATCCGGGAAGCTGTCAAAATCGTCGTCGAGCTCGACGGAGGCCGCTTTCCGTCCGTTGGGTGTCAGCCGCAGCTCGTTGAGCAGCTTCCGCTGGCTCTCGACGAAGCCCCGCAGCTGGGCCAGGCTTTTGTTGTCCTGCCAGTAGGTCTGCCGGCCGTTCCGGACCTCTTTCCCGACGCCCCGCTCCGCGATGTCCTTCTGCAGCACGCCCTTGATCTGCTCCGCGTAGGCCACGTCCGCCACGATCATCTGGTCCGCGTCCGTGATGCCCCCCGGCCGCCGCTCGCAGGCGTCGATCAGCCGCCCGTACATCCGCCGGGCGGTGGGATCCGTGATCCGCTCCCAGTGCTCCTTTTTCATCCCTGTGTTCATGGCTGTCCTGTCCTCCTGTCCCTTTTCCTCTGCTTCTCGCCCGGCAGGGGAGGGGAGACCCTTACACCTTGATCACCCGCATCCGGTGCCCGCCGGCCGGGGCCCGCCGTTCCGCCGTCTTCCGCTTCGCTTTGGCCCGCCGCTCCGGATGATGCTCCTCGTGGCAGGTGGCGCAGAGGCTCCGCAGGTTGTCCATCACCAGCTCCAGGTCCGGCCTTTCCTTCCGGGGGATGATGTGGTGCACCATCACCGCCCGCCGCGGCCGCCGGATGATCCCCGCCCGGAACTTGTCCATGCAGTCCTGGCACATCCCGCCGTCCCGCATCAGCGCGTCCATCCGGAGCTTTTTCCACTCCTTCGAGTGATAAAAAGGATCGCTCTCCTTATACCCTGGCATCTGTCCTGTCCCTCCGTCCCGTATAAAATGATCCCGGCCGCAGGGACAGGTCTGCGGACCGGGGGCAAAGTAAAAGGGCGCCCGGGATGCTTCCCGTTCGCCCTCACTTTGACAGCCTACAGTTTACAGGGGTTCCCGCGTTCCTTCAAGGGTTATACATGTAGGATACATGTAGAATACGTGTGGGAACACGTTCCCACGTGTTCCATCCGCGTTCCTTGGCGTATACTCCTTCTAATATATGCCCGAAAAAAAGGACATAAGAAAAGGGGAGCCTCCCGGGCTCCCTTTTCCCCTAAAATTCCACCGGATCTCCCCGCAGCCAGGCATCGTTCGGGTTGATGCCCTGCTTCTCCGGGTCACGGCTGTGCCACCGGGTGCAGAAGCTGTTCTCCGCGTACCGCTCGCAGGTATCCCGCTCCGCGCAGCTGCTGCAGTCCGGCCGCTGGGCCGCGCCCTCCTCGACATTTCTTCCGGCTTTCGGTCTGTACCTCATTTCGCCTTTTCTCCTTTCTCCCGCAGGTACCAGGGCGGCAGCGTCCCGTCCACCCGTTCCGGGTCCAGCATCTCCAGCAGCTGCTCCGCGCCCCGCTTCACTTTCCGCACGTATCCGGCCGTGTACTTCTCCGCCTTGGCGATCCGGGGCGTCTCCCATCCGCTGATGTAATACCGGAAAAGGATCTTCCCCTCCAGATCCGGCACCAGGTCCATCAGCGCCCGGGCGGCCACCCGCTCCGCCTCCGCGGCCTCCTGCCGGCGGGTCTTCTCCCGCTCCAGGGCGTCGATCTCCGCCCAGATCCTGCCCGTCTTGTCCTTGTCGCCGCTCCCGCGGCTTCCTCCGTTCGGGTCGGCCTGCGGCGCGCTCAGGCTGGTCAGCACGTCGTGCCACTGATCAATCCGCTGCTGCAGCCGCGCAATGTCCGCGTCGGCCGCCCGGCACCGTTTCAGTATTGTCATCGCTTTCATCCCTCAGGCCTCCCCGTCATCCTCTCACGTTTTTACCATGGCTGATCTGCCGGCGCATCCACCTGCGCCATGCCGCTTTCCTGATCCACCGGCGCCGCGCCCCTTTCTGGCGGCGCGTCCGCGTCCGTGGGCGCGTCGTTCTGCCCGCTCCCCGGGCTCAGGAACTCGACGCTGTCCGCGTTCATGTCAATGGCGCCCTTCGCGTTCCCGTCCTGTCCGATCCAGGCGTGCACCGTCGGCTCCCCGATGATGCACACCTTCCGCCCCTTCCGCAAATACTTCGCGCAGGTGTCCCCCAGTCCCCGCCAGGCGGTCACCCGCACGAACTCCGCGTCCGCTTCCCCCTCCTTCACCCGCTTCTTCCGGGCCGCCACCGTGAACCGGCACCAGTTCACCCCGCCCTCGGTCGTGCCCGTCTCCGGATCCCGCACCAGGTTCCCGATAATCGTCAGCTGATTCATGTTCTCCCTTCCTTTCTGTCGTTATATCTGAGCCCTCCCGCCCCAGGGAGGATAAAAAACGGAGGTCTCCCATTCCGCACGCGCGGCATGCGGCTTTGCTATTTTGGTAATTGGCAGTTGATTATTTAATTGATCTCCCTGGGGCGGCCCCTCCGGCCCGGCCGGGCCCCGTTGACTCCCCGGCCCACCGTCACGTCACATCCCGTAAACGCTCAGACTATGTACTCATTAAGTCCACTTCACCGGCCTTCCGCACTCATGGCAATACTTGTCATTTGGATTGATAGCTACCCGACAAGCTCCGCATACGTTCCACCATGTGATGCCTCCGCCGGAAGACTCACGCTCCGGAGGAACTGCTTCCTGCTCTTTCAGCAGGGCAAGGGCATCCTCAACAGCATCACACATGTCCTTTGCCTTATTGATTTCTTCTCTGTCTTTCGAATGATGATAAACGCTGAAGAAATAATCTGATATTTCTTCCAATCCTTTGATAACCTTCTCCCGGTCAGGCATTTACACATTCACCTCCTCCTCCCGGATCAGCTGCCCGGCGGCCTCCCGATATTCGCAGCGGGTCCACCGTCCGTCCAGCACCTCCGTGGGCGGGGCCACCTCCAGCAGCGCCTGCCGCAGCAGGCAGCTCCCGATCTCGCTGCCCTCCCGCATGCACATGCAGCAGTCGTTTTCCATGGCGGCCTCGCATACGGCCCCCAGGTATTTGTCGCTGATCAGCACCACCCGCTTATTCCGGACGGGGCCGTTCATTTGCAGCTCATAGTGCCCGTGTTCCGCGTAGGCCCGGTAGTAGTCGTCCTTGGAGGCCGGCATGGTCGCCAGCATCTGGTCCTGGACCTTGCAGCACAGCCGGGTCATCAGCCGGATGTCGCGCCAGGTCGTCTTTCCGGCCCGCCGGGCCCGCTCCCGGACCACCGGCCCGAAGGCCACCAGGGCGTTTCTTAAAATCATCATGTTCAACATAAATTCGTTTTCCCGCCGGTTCGGTTTCGTCCGCGCCGGCTTCGCCTGAGCTTCCGCCGCTTTGGGTTCCGGATCCCCGGCCAGCGCCTCCCGGATCAGCTGGCCCCGCTTCTCCGGCTGCACCTCCGGCAACTGCTCCCCCCGGTCCTCCGGCGGCACGGGGGTGGGCACCGCCCACCGTACCCCGAACCGCTTCCGCATCTCCGCATCGAACCGCTGCAGCTTCCCGATGTCCGTCATGCCCGCTCCCTCCGTTCCATCACCAGCCGGATGTTGGTCCATCCGGCCACCAGGCTCTCCGCGCCCGCCAGCCCGCTTTCCGGGATGTCGTGCAGGTCCTTCACCCCGTACCGCTTCAGCAGGTCTTTTTTTATGGCCGCCCGGATGATCCGGGTGCTGTCCTTATCCGTCAGCTGATACTTCCCGCAGATCTGCTCCGTCCGCATCCGGATCAGCCCCTGCAGCCGCTTCACGTCCGCGTGCCGGATGGTGACCCGCCCCTGGGCGGCCTCCATCTCATCCATCCGCCGCTGCATGGTCGCCATCATCTGCCCCAGCTGGGCCAGATAGGTCCCCAGCTGCGCCACGTCCTTCTGCAGGCTCAGCGCCGCCTCCGGCTCTTCCACAGCGATCAGCTCGCCAGGCATCTTCTCCGGTACCGGGATATAATCCAGGTCATCCTCGGTCAGCCCCACGGCCGCCATGATCGCGTCCCTGGAGCATCCCGCGTGGCAATACAGTATCACCCGGCCGGCCTTCGCCTCGATGTGCAGGCTGTTGTACCGATCCCGATGGCAGGGGCATTTCGCGGTATAGCGCCGTTCGGTCGTCTGTTTCACATTTTCAAACCGTTCGGAGATCTCTTTCGCCTTCGCCTTCGCGAGTTCATCCAGCTTCTCCGCTCTCTCGTTCATCGTCGTCATAAGACCGCCCCCTCTGCCGGCACGGCGGCGTCCAGCGCCCCGCGCATCCTCTCGCACCAGGTTTCCAGCCCCGCGATGCTCTCCAGGATCGGCTGCCGGTGTCCCCGCAGGCTCTCTGGATAGTAGGGCATCAGCTCGCACTCCCCGAAGAAAGCCGCCAGCGCCCGGCTCAGCACCATCACGGCCGGCTCCGCGTCCGCCTTCCGTCCGGCCCGCAGCTGTTCCAGCTCCGCCTCCGCGTCGGCCGCCCGCTTCTCCGCATCTTCCGCCGCCGCCAGCAGGTCGCCCTGGTTCCGCCGCAGGCTGTCCGCTTCTTTCCGGGTCTCTTCCTGCTTTTTCTGGAGTTTGTCAAACTCCTCGCTCAGCATGTCGATTTCCTTCTTGGCCGCCCGGTAGCCTTCGTCCCATTTGGCCCCGCCTTCCTGCCGGACCTTCTCCAGCTCCTCTGTCAGGTCCCGGATCCGCTCCTCTGCCTGGTTCCGCTGACTGGCGATAAAATCAATCTTGCCCTTCAGCTCCCGCTCCAGGTCCTTCCGCATCCCCTCAGCCTTGTCCGTCATCCCGCGCCGGTAGGCATCCCCGACGGCGTTGTCCATCTGGGCCTTGTACTCGTTCATCGCGGCCGTCATCTGCTGCTCGATCTCCGCCCGCTCAGCCTGTGCTTTTTTGAGCGCCTCCCGGATCTCCGCGGCGGCTCCGCTCTCCCGGACCACCTGCAATTTCAGCGCCTTCACCGTCTCCGCGTTCTCCGCGTCCGCGGCGGCCTGGGCTTCCTTGGCTTTCCGGATTTCCTCCCGCAGGGCCCGCACGGTGGCCCCCTCCTCGGCGGCCTTCCCGGCGATTTCCTCCCGGGTCTCCTCATCCAGCCCGCTCCCCAGCAGCAGGATCGCCTTGCTCATCTCCAGCTGCGCCAGGGCGCTGCCGTCCCGGATCTCCGTGGCCGCCTGCATGCACCGCTGGGCCTGCCTGGGCGTCAGCCCCGTGGTCTGCGTCACCCAGCTTTCCCACTGCCCGTGGGGCACCACCTGGGCCGCCTTGGCCTCGTTCAGGGTCCGCCCGATTCCGATGTACCCCGTCCCGATCTGCTCCTTGTACAGCTGGATCCTCGCCTCATATCTGGCCACCGCGGAGGCCCGCTCCGCTTCCGTCATCGTCCCGGCATCAGCTGATGCCAGGGCCGTCCCATCCGCCACCGGAGCCTCCTCGAGCCACTGTACAACCTCCACAGTCTTGCCGCCGTTGATCGTCATCCAGTAGGTGCCGTTCCAAACCATCTCCGTTTCCGTCGTCTTTCCGTTGCGCCGGTTATACACCTTATACACCCCGGGTTTCTCCGGCTGCCGGTTAGAACTGACAACCCATGTTTTCACTGTCTTGCCTGCACTCCCGGCTCCTGTCTTTTCCGCCAGCATCGTCATCGTCTTTCCCTCCTGTCCTTTTGTTGTCTATTCCCTCGGGGTCCGCTCCTGGCTCTCGCTTCCCCCGTGGTTCACTCTTTCCGGCCCTCCACCCTTGCGTGGCAGTCTCTGCACAGCGTGATCCCGTTCTGGACGCTGTACTTCAGCTCCGCGTCCACGCGGACCGGAATCAGGTGATGAGCCTCCAGGTGTTCCGTCCGTCCGCAGATCACGCACCGAAATCCGTCCCTCTTTTTCACTTGGGCGGCCCAGTGCTGCAGCGTTGTGTTTGTCCTTTTCCGGTCGTTCTTGATGTAAGGCAGCGCCCAGCTCCTTCCACATTCCCTGCAGATCACGAAAACCATGATGCTGCTATTTTCTGCGTAGACGCTCCGGTTGTAGAGATCGTCGGATCCGCAGAATTTACAGCTGCCCCGCCAGATGTCCGTCTCCGCTGTTTTTAAGGGTTCCATTCGTCTACCATCCTTCCGGCAGCTCCTCGCTGCTGACCTCCGTCATCTGCACCTGCACGGAGCCGGGCTGCGGCCCGCCCCGCATCTCGCTGATGGGGATCCACAGCAGCCGCAGGTTCCTCCCATCAATCCATTTCTGCCGCGTCGGGTTTTCCTCTTTCCCGAGCCCCTTCAGCACCCCGTCCGTCCGCAGGTGTTTGTACAATGCCTTCAGGGAGACCGGGAATTCCTGCCCCTGCTCCCTGCACTGCCTGCTGACCGCCCCGAAGGCCACGTTCGGCAGCAGGTAGTAGTATTCATTGTCCATGTATCCGATCATCAGCTCCGTGGCCGGCGGCATCTTGGCCTCCGGGATCACCAGATCCTTCAGCCCCACCCGGTGGCTGCTCATCAGCTCGCTCAGGGTGTCCAGGAAGATCCGCGTCGGCTTCTCCGCTTCCATGTCCCGGGCCTGCCTCCGGCTGCTGTCCATCAGTTTCCGCCGCGCGTCCCGCAGCAGCTCCCCGGCCACCTCCGTGCCGAACAGCCCCAGGTCCCGCATGTAGTTGAGCATCAGGCTGTATCCGATCAGGATGCAGGCCACCGTCTCCGGCGCCCGGTCGTGCTGTCCGCTGCTGTCCCGCCGGATGTCCTCCCGGTACCGCAGGAACATCTGATGCAGCCGCTCCGGCATGCCGTCCGTCTGCTTCAGCAGCCACAGGATGTAGCCCCGCATGGCTTTCTGCAGATACCCGCCCCGGGCCAGCTCCTGCATTTCCGTCAGTTCGTTTCCCAACGGGATGTCCCCCTTATCGATGTCCAGGATAAAGTACCGGGCCAGGCCGCTGGCCCCGATGGCCGGCAGGTCCTCTCCCGTGATGATGGCCACGCTTCGGGGCGGCGTGTTGGCTTTGATGCTGCTGTCCGCGTTCAGCCGGCCCCGGTCCACCCCGTCGCCGAAGGCCCGGCTCAGGGTCTGGGCCGTCGCGGCCATCTGCCGCTTTTCCTGCACGCTGGTCACCGGGTGATAGTCGTCCACCAGGATCGGCATGTCCTTCACTAAGAAGGCCTTTTTCCGGATCTGGTTCCCCGTGTCGTTGAAGCTGGCCGGCGGGTTTTTGGCGTGGAAGTTTCCGAAGTGGGACATGGCCAGGGCCGCGGCCGTGGTCTTGTGGGTTCCGCTCTCCCCGTACAGGAAAAGCGCGAAGGCCGGGGCGATGTCCGTCGCCCCCAGGAACTCCCGCAGCGGGGCCAGGTAGGCCGTCCCCAGCAGCGCGATGCCGATCTCCTCCCGCATCAGATCCTTGATCCGCAGGCTGACCCGCGCCGCCTCCGGGAATGGGATCTGCTCGAAACCGGGCGCGCCGCCCCCGTCCAGCCGGTAGGTTTTCAGCGCGTCCCCCATGTCCACGGTGATGCCCTCCATCCCCACGGCCCCGCCGTGGTACAGGTAGCACCATTTCCCGCCGATTTTCCGCCATCCGGTGTGGTTGTATTCCGTCACCCGCTTGGCGGTCATCTGCCCGACCTTTTTGATGGCCCAGGCCACTTTCCCCTTCGTGGTGCTCCCCGGCGCCAGCGAGGCGTCGAAGCCCCATTTTTCCGTGACCCAGTTCATGGTGTCCAGCTCGCTGGCCCGGATCGTGACCCGCCCCAGCTTCCTGCCCTTCTGATTCCATCCGTCCAGCACGAAGTTCAGGCTGGTATTAACCCCGTCGTCCCGCGTCAGCTCCTCCCGCGGCAGCACCACGAAATCGCACAAGGCCTTGGTTTCCTGGCCGTTCAGCTGGCTGATGCACCCGTTGGTAACGCCATAGCCCTTCACCGCGCCGTATAACCTTTCGGCCTGCTCCATCGGCGTCAGCCAGAACGGAACCATCTGGGGGTCAAAGTCCCGCGTCGCAGCCACCTGCCGGGCCAGGGCGTCCATGGCCTCCGTGTCGCCCATCAGCTGCACCATGTCGCTGATGTCGCCCTTCTCCGGCAGCTCCGCGCACGCCTCTTTCAGATCCACCAGCCGCACCCGCTTCGCGATGCCCTGCAGCTTCAGCGCCACGTCATAGGCGTGGTTCTGGCCGGTGAACCCGTTCCCCCGGCTGTCGTTGTCCGGCAGAATGATCACGTCCGCCCCCGCCAGCACCAGGCTGTAGCCGTCCCGCCATTTCCCGGCCCCGCCGGGGTTGCAGGTGGCGACATGCCCCAGCCGCTCCAGGGTCTCCACGTCCTTCTCGCCCTCGACCACAAAGACCGGCTTCCCCTCGCTGATCGCCTTCGCCACCTGCGGCATCCGGTACAGGGTGCTGTCCCGGATCTCCGCCGGCACGCTGTTCACATACCCGGCCCGGTTGGCCTTCGGGCTCCCCGGGTCATACACCCGCTGCCGGAAGGTCTTCCCGGGCTTCCCGTCCAGGTAGTGCAGCCGCACCACCTGAAAAACCTCGTTCCCCTCCGCGTCCGTGTACCGATATACAGCATCCGGATGATCCCAGTCCGGCCGCAGCGCGTCCTTCTCCGCAGCCCCGGTACCGGCTCCCTTTCCGGCTCCCTTCGATGCCTGGCTGCCGGCCCCGGTACCGGCTCCGCCCGAAGCCTGGGCGCCGGAGGAACCATTCCTGCCCGCGGCGCTCCCGGCCCCATCAGCTGATGCCCGGCCCGAAGCCTGGCTTCCAGAGGAACCATTCCTGCCCGCGGCGCTCCCGGCCCCGCCGGTGCTGGCGTCCGTCCCCACGGTGTGCACCACCATCCCGTGGATAATCTCCCCGGTCTCCGGGTCCACCGTCTCCGCGGGCACATCCGCGTCCGTCGGCACGTCAGAGCGCTGCGCTTTCGCAGCGTTTCCGCGCCGGCGCTGCGTTTTCGCAGCACTCCAGGAAGGATCCGGGTCCACGATCAGATCCCGGGCCGTGATCCCCAGCGCCTCCATCACCTTGTCGTTCCCGCATCCGGCATGACAGCAGAGGTAAATCCGCTTCTTTCCGTCCTTTGGACTGCCCTTCTCCGTCACCGTCAGGCTCGCCGTCCGGTCCGCGTGCGCCGGGCACCGCGCCGTATACTCCCCGCTGCTGTTCGGGCCGCTCACATGATCCAGCATGCCCAGTATCTGCACAAGATCCACCAGCGACCCCCCTTTCTCTGTCCGTTCCCTGTCCCCGTTCCATCAGCCCGCCCCCGGCAGGCCCATCGCATTTCCCCGCCCTGTGCGGCGGTCTGTCGCGCCCTGGTAGCGCTCTCTTGGGACCGGCAGGACTCGAACCTGCGTCCCCGGCTGCAGATTGGTAGCAAGATCAGCCGGGCCGGGGGCAATGCAACCCCCAGGCCCATCCTCTGGGCGACGGTCCCATACAGAGGCCCCGGCTGCTGACACCGGAGCCCCCATCATTGGAGGAGTGGGGCCCCCGCCCTCGCGCGGGCAGGTTCCCCATGCAGAGGCCCCGGCTGATCAGACCGGAGCCCCCATCATTGGAGGATTGGGGCCCCCGCCCTCGTGCGGGCAGGTTCCCCATGCAGAGGCCCCGGCTGATCAGACCGGAGCCCCCATCAGTGGAAGGAGTGGGGCCCCCGCCCTCCTGCGGGCAGGTTCCCCTCGATGTCGCGCGGTACCGGATGGCGGATCCCTGCCCGCCTTAATCCGGCCGCCTCCGCGCTCACTTCTTGTCCTTATTCATCGCCGCCAGCAGGTCCCCAATCGATGACGTAAACTGCGACATCTTCCGGGAGGCTCTGTCCTCCTCCTTGATGCGGCAGGCCTTCCGGTACCCATCGGAGATCGCGGCCGCCTGCCGCAGGATGCTGCCGCCCTCCGTATTGTGGATAAAAAACCGGGAAACCTGTTCCGTGCTCAGGGAATAGATATTTTCCAGACAGGGCTCTCCGCCCTTATACGTCAGCAGCACATATCCGTCCGCCTGGATCCCATTTATCAGATCCTCTTCCTGCATCTCCGGGTTATCGCTCGTGATCTTAATTGTGTACATATTCCTGTCCTCCGTTCGTTTTCTCGATCTTTGCATCCAGCTCCGGGTGCTCCGCGATCAGCTCGTCAATCCGTTTCCCCAGCGCGTCCAGGTTGCTGTCAATGTTGTTCACCTTTGCCAGGTCCTGATGACATTCGGCAACCTTCCCCTCGTTCAGGTCCCGGATCACGGCCTCCATGGCCTCAATCTTTGCCGTCATGGCAAACTCCAGCTCCATCCGCAGCAGTTCCAGCTTGTTTTTCGGTGTCTGTTCCTTAAATGCGCCGAACAGAATCTCGTTAAACGTGTCCAGATTCAACGTCTTTCCCATCTTCCTGTCCTTCCTTTCTTCCGTCCTCAGCCCTTCCCGGGTTCCCTTTCAAATTTCTTGTACAGCATTTCCCGGAGCCAGGCCACCCGCTCCGCGTGGTACTTTTCTTCCTCGTTCCAATAGTTCGCCGGGTACCCATGGGGATAGCCGTTTGCGTTGTACCTGGCCCGCATCATCAGCTCAACCTCGTCCACCAGCAAATTCACCAGTGCTGCGCCGCTGTTTCCGCTGTGCAGCTCTTTCCAGTATTTATTGTTCATCAGCAGATCTCCAGGTGCTCCAAGAACACCACGGCCTCCTCAATATGTCGGTCCATCTCCCCGGCCAGCGCCAGATCCGCCCGGTCGTCGGCCTGCTCATCCTCGCCGCCCAGCACCGCCGGCGCGTGCCGCACCAGGGTGTGCGCCCCGTTGGCCACGCTGCGCAGATCCTCCTCCGGCACCTTCCCGCGCCCCTTGCAGACAAACCCGTACACAAACGCCAGGTTATCAATCAGTCCCTTGTACATTCCTGTCCCTCCTGTCCACGTCAAAAGCGACGACGTCGTCGCTTTTGCTCAGATCACCACAACCATCAGCACCGGCCCGACCACGCTCCCGATCTCCGCGGCCTGCACTCCCATCACGTCCGTATGCTTCAGGTTCAGCAGCCGGAGCCGGGCCGGTTCATCCTTCGGATCATATGCCTGAAAGTCCAGCACCTGCCCGTTGAAGATCGCGTCCTCTTCCCGGAACCCGTTCTCCGTCCCATCCCGCTGGTCGAACACGATCACGAACTGATCCTCCGGGATCAGCATCATCAGCTCCTCCAGCGTGAGGGCAATTCCCAAAGCCTGCTTATTCGCCTCAAACTTCATTCCTGCACCTCCTTCCTGTCATGATTCCGTATCATCCGTTTCCGCCTCATAGAACCGCGTCCAGGGGAACCCCAGCACCGCCCCGATCCGCTGCGCCGTATCAGGCCTCGGCGTACGCTCACCTGTTTCGATCAGGTGGTAACCAACCTGCGTGATCCCCACAGCCTCAGCTACCTGCCACTCTGTCATGCCTGCCTTTTTTCGTATGTCTCTCAACCAGGTTCGCACGCTTTTATCACCCCCCGCACTTAAGCAGTGGTTATCATATCATTAACTGTAGGTTATTGTCAATAACTTTTAGTTATTTTTTATATCTTTTCTTGCAAATAACCTTAGGTTATAATATTCTTGTCGATGGAGGTGACTGCTGCATGAACCGATATAAGCAATGCCGGCAGGCCCTTGGCATGAGCCAGAAGTTTGTGGCCCTGTCTGTTGGTGTTTCCCCGCCTATGGTCAGTCAATGGGAATCAGGTATAAAAGAACCGTCGAAGGACACCCTGGTTAAACTCGCCAACCTTTTCAACGTAACCACAGATTATTTGCTTTTCCACGAGGAAACGACACAAAAAAAAGAGCCCGCCGTCAGTGACGACGAGCTCAGGGCCCAGACCATGGAGAGGATCAGCGCCCTTCCGGAACCTGTCCTTCTGAAACTTCTGGAATTGATGGACGCGATTCAATCGCATCCAGCAGACGGTTCAGCTGCTCCAGCTGCTCCCGGTTCATCCGATCCAGCCGGTCAGCAATCTCCCGCATAATCTCCTCTTTTGTCATCATATATTCCTTTCCGCTGGAACATTCCTGCTTTTTTCGCGCGTGGTGGAATTATATCACAGGAGGCTGCACATGAAAAAGTTAATTACAATTTTCCTGACCGCGCTGCTGTGCTGCACCGCGGCCTCCGCGGAGAATAACGCCGAATATTACTACGGCACATGGTTCTCCGCGATGGAATTGGACGGCGACTATTACGCCATGAAAATGTTCCACCTTTTCGAGGATGGGAAATGCTATTACTCCTCCAGGATCAACGACGGGGATGTGGATCCGGATCCGCTGGACATGATGACAACCTGGCAGCCGGTGGAAAACGGCGTCCGCATCCAGTTCAGCGCCGGCTACCGGGAATACCTTCTGACCGAGGACGGCAGGCTGTCCGACGGGGAGAAGTCGCTGCCCACCCGTTACAAAAAGATCTTTCCCGTCCCATATAAAGCACCGGCCGACGCCCCGAAGGTCGTCCCAGGGAATCTGGAGGGCGGCTTCCTGCTGGATCCCGGCCAGTACATCATCGGTGAAGATCTCCCGGCCGGGAACTACCGCTTCGAATACTACAACGCCCCGGTGGACATCTTCGTCCGGAAGGATCCGGAGGCCACCATGTGGTCAGCCTTCGCTGCCGTCTCCGAGAATTCCCCCGTCTACGCGAAGCTGAACCTCCCGGAGGGAGGCCGCCTGGACGTGGTCGCCTTCCCGGTGATCATCATGTACGCGAAGCCCCTGGCCATATCGCAGCCATAACGCAGCCATATTGCAATAATATAGCAACGATATAGCAACCACAACGCACCAGAACGTTTTTAATGTATTTTAACGTTTTATAATGCATCCGCTGTTTTTTCCCCCAAAAGCGACGACGTTGTCGCTTTTGCGCCCCGCCGAAAAATCCGGCCATAGATCTATCCATCCGGTGAAAATGGCTTCCTAACAGAAAAATACCAGTTTCCTAACAGTTTTCTAACACCATTTTCGCGCTTATGTGATAGGCGTGAACCCGTTGATTTATAAGGGTTTGAAGGGCATCAAAGCCCCATCCTAACACTTTAGCAGTAAAAAAAGAGGTATACCCACACACAAATTTATATGCACACACAGACATCACGAAAAATGGAGGTGCGACCTTTTGGGCACGATCGAGAAAAGAGGCAAAAATTCCTGGAGAATCGGCACCCAGGTCAAAATAGGAGACAGATGGGAATGGGTCCGGATGAAGCTCCGCATGGATCCGGACATGCCGGAGGAGGCCCAGCGCCGCGAAGCAAAGCGCGAGCTCCTGAAGCTGGAGGCCCGCCTGGAGGGCAAACCCCTGGACATGCCCACCCTGCGCGAATGGTCGGAGACCTGGCTGACGCAGCACCTCAGCCTGGACGCCAGCCCGGTGACCGTCTCAAACTATCGTTACCTGCTCCGGTCCCGGATCCTCCCGCAGCTGGGTGACCTCCCGCTGTCGGACCTGACGCCGGCCAGACTCTCAGATTGGCTCTACAATCTCCGCAAAGAGCCCCGGAAAACCACCCGCCTCCCGGACGATCAGCTGAAGCGCCCCCGCCGGCAGGGCGAGCAGCTGATCACCGACGCCCAGGCCGCGAAGCCCCTCTCCGCGAAAACCGCCCAGAACTATCTCGGCTGTGTCAAAACGATGCTGGCCGCTGCGGTCCGGGTGGGCCTCCTGGAATATAACCCCGCGGACAGGGTACAGGGCCCGAAGCGGCGCAAAAAAAAGAAGACGACCCTCCCGGAGCCGGAAGTGATCGCCCTCCTGCAGCTGATCATCACCGAAGCGGACACCTCGCTGAAGTTGGCCGTCCTGCTGGCCATGCTCTGCAGTCTCCGCCTCGGCGAGGTCGGCGCCCTCAGATATCCGGCTATAGACTGGGACGCCGGCACCATCACCGTGGACCGCGCCCTGAAATATACCCCCGCGGACGGCGCCTTCATCGCCGAAACGAAAACCGAGGCCGGCGACCGCGTGATCACGCTGCCCCCCTCCATGATCCGGATCCTCCACGACGCCATGTGGGACGATGTCATGGAGTCCCAGGACTATCCGGAAACCTGGAAGGGAAACTTCTGGATCGTCCACAGCCGGCACGGAGCCCGCGTAAATAAGGACACCCCCAGCAAATGGTTCCGCAAGTTCGCGGACGAACACGGATACCAGGGCCTGACGTTCCACGGCCTGCGCCACGTTCACGCCAGCCTGCTCCTGCAGCATCATGTGGATCTGCAGTCCGTCTCCGTCCGGATGGGGCACTCAGATCCCTCCGTCACGCTGCGGGCCTACGCCGACGCCATGCCCGCCCAGGATCAGGAAGCCGCTGCCACCATGGACCGCCTCCTCCTGGCCACCGGCACCATTCCCACAGAGGAGGATCCAGATCCGGATCAGAATAAATAAAGCCAGCCTTCGATGCAAAGCGCCTGAGCCCTTGTAAATAAAGGACCCAGGCGCTTTTTTTATTTCCCGGAAAACAGAATACCAGGGCGAACAAATGAAAATTTCCCCCATTTCTCCCAACCGCAAACCCTTGCCGCACAAGGCATCCAGGCATCCACGCGCCGATTTTTCCCCCATTTTTGCACCGTTTCCACAGCGTTTTCCACACGCCCGCGGAATAAAAAAATCTCCGGAAGCCTTACAGATTAACACTTCCGGAGAAAGTCGAAGTGGCGGGATTCGAACCCGCGGCCTTTTGGTCCCGAACTGTCCGCCACAAGCCACATCAAAAATAACGGCTCCCTATGTTTATTTTACTGCTAGAAGTGTTAGATTGTCAATTATGCGCTTTTCCTTCTATAATATGCACCGCCTAACAGTAAAATAATTTTTCTGTTAGAAACTGTTAGAAAATATCATTTACTGTTAGGTTGGACGAAAACCCCCCTTTTTGTTTTGTATCACGCGCTGTAAAGGACTGGGCCCTTCACGGTGTTCGTTCCCCTGCCTTTTAACTCTTGATGGGGCGGGGGATAGGTCTGATCCGTCCGGACCGGCGTCTGTTATAGATTCAGCAGCGTGAAAATAAAAAATTTCGCCAGCCTCAAAACATCCGCGTTGCCCGCTCCCCTCATTACCGCGTTTTTTTCTTCCGGATAAAATCCATTGATGCGCCTGGCGTCTGGCCACCGAAGGACAATAAAAAAGTGGAGGTCTGCAGATCTTCCTGCAGGCCTCCGCTCTGATCAGAACTTTGATGCAATCAGTGCGCTAACGCTCACACCACCTTCTTTTGCTGCTCTCCGGATCCGCTCGGCTGTAGCGACATCCAGCGAAATAGTCAGCACGGTTCTCTCTCCATTGCCATCCTCGCTGACAGGTCCGAATTCCTCCATGTAATCATCAGCGTCCATGTGTTTCTCTGCCCATTCCCGCGCGGCCTGATAATCCAGCGGCATGATTTTCTCACCGCCTGACCACTGATTCTGGCCAATCGTTCTGGCGTATTGTGTCATAGGACCGCCCTCACCATGAAGGAAATATTCGCCAGTCCTTTTTCTGTACAGACGCTCGACGAAATAATGGAAATCCCGAGGGCCTTCACCGTGTGCCCTGAGTCCAATCTCTTTTGCAGTCTCCGTGTCGTACAGTTTTCCATTGATGATTTTTTTCATTTCTTTCTCCTCCTTTTCTATCTCACAGCGCGATGATCGTATCACCGTAGCTGTAGTCAACTCCAACCAGATCAGCCGCCGCAGCCGCCAGCCTGGCGCTGTCGCTAACGATGCGCCTGTGGATCAGGTCGATATAGGTTTTCGCTCCGGACATCCGGCGCGCTTCGCTGTTGCTGACGTATTCGCCGCCAAACTCTGCGTAGCTGATGGTGCCGCTCTTGTGGTACGAGCAGATCAGGCCGAGCGTGCTGGCGTTGATGTACATCCGGTCCATGCCGTTTTTCTGCCAGCGACGGAATCCCATGCGCTCCAGATCAGCGATCCGGTCAACGATGTTCCGCCGGGCAGCTGCCCACGCCATCCGCAGCGCCTCTGCAATATACTGGGAGGCTTTTCCGCCGAATTCAGTCGCGGCTTTCCTTGCGATCTCCCAGGCGTTTTTCATGATGCTCTTCATTTTCATTTCCTCCCGTTTTTTATCGTCCCCTCAGGGAACGTCTATATTGTACTATTAAGTTTACTTAAAGTCAATACATTTTTTGAGTTTAATTAAACTTTTTTCGCGCAAATAAAAAAAAGCCCCAGAGGATCACTCCTCTGGGGAATCATATTCCTATTATTTACCTTCCAGCTTCCTAAATGTCACCTCATAGGCACCCATGGCAGCCAGGGCGACGATCACCGCATTGACCGCTGTCAGGATCCCGTTCTGCGTCGTCAGTCCCGTTGTAAACTGAGTGGCCAGCAGCAGGATCACCAGCGCGATCAGATACACCACAATGCGAGTAGGCACCTTCCAGACCTTATCCAGCGGCAACTTGAGCAGCTGGACGATCAGGACAGTGGCCACCGTCGCGCCGGCAATGGTGGCCAGCTGCTCCCACGAGAAAGGCTCCGTGGGAAGCTCGCCTTCAGCCAGAGCAACCGAACAGGACAGCAGCAGAGCAGACAGCAGCACCAGGCACCACAGCAACTTTTTCATCATATTCTCCTCCTCTTAATGATCCATCGGAACCAGTGGCAGCTGTCGCATAGAATTATAGGCATCTGTCACTGATCCATTCCCACCCAGTCCATGATAGGCCTCATACATGGCCGTGATGGTATCGCGCACGGTTTCGTCGCAGTACCCATCCATCATGGCCACCTTACAGTCCGCGAGGATCTGCCGCCGCAGCAGGCTCTTCATTCCGGCCTTCAGGGCCTCCGTCTCCGCGGCGGCCCGCTGGTCGAGCTGCTCCCTGGCCTCGCGCTCCCTCCGGATCTTGGCGCTGAGCCGCTTCACGATAAAGCCAAGCCCGGCGATGATCAAACCAAAAACCCACTCGACCCAGTATTTAACAATCCACTCAGGCATCGCAACCACCTCATCCACAAATTATTATTTACCCCCGCCCCACGATCGCGCCGACACGGTCCAGTGTCTCCAAGGTATCGCGCACCAGCTGCAGAGCCTCATCGCCGGCGCCGTCCCTGTCGAGCACGGCCAGGAGCCGCCGCTGCAGCCCCTCAGCCTCGCCGATGCCCAGGTCGATCTCGTTGCACTGATCCAGCGACACCTCGCCGGCCTCGCCGTCCGCGCCGCCGTACTCGATGTAATCGCTGGCGATGTACCCGTTCCAGTCGTGGCCGGTGCCGTCGGTCCATTTAACCTGGCACCATTTCCCCAGATCCTGGACCACCAGCACCTTCGCCCCGAAGGGCACCCGCGTGACGATCTTGTGATCGAGGCTGGCGCCCTTGCGCATGTTGACGGTATCGCCGCGACTGGTGGACGTGGGCACCGTTTTCGCGTACATGCCCATAATAATCCCTCCGTTCTCTTTGACCTTTTCCGCGCCGGGATCGCGCCCCAGGGCGGCATTGATGCTGGTGCTGTAGCTGATTTCCCGCCACAGCCCGACGCGGTTCCACCCGCCCCGGATAGATTTCCCGGCAAACCGGCTCTCCGCGACGCAGCCACGGGAAGCGCTGGAGTGGATGGCGCCCTGGCGGGTGCCGGTGTAGATCCCGATGTGGGAGGCGTTTCCGACGCCGTCCCCGCGGTACTTAGCGGGCTCCTTCCCGTCGTTCTCCAGGATAAACAGGAACGCGCCCTCAGGGATGCACCCGAACATTTTCCGGCACTCCTCAGGCGTGCCGACCCAGCTCATTTTCCGATACCAGGCATTGCTCCCGGCCAGGTTAACCCGCTTCCCGCAGTCAGCCAGGCACCGCTCGACGAAAGCCTGGCAGTCCATCTCCGAATAGTGCCGCCCCAGGTAGGTATACCCTGCCCGGGCGAGCAGCTTGGAGTCAACCATCCTCATCCCCCCGATCTGCAGCCGCCACCACCAGCACCACGAGAAAAGCCCCGACCATAGCGCCGAACCACATGCCCACCGCAAACATCAGCATCCCCAAGCGCCTCCCTTCTCGAACTCGTGCCGTGTCATGATCCCGTCACACAACCCATAATTAACCGCCTCCCCGGCGGTAAATGACTTTCCCTCCGTCATCCATTTCCGGATGGTCCGTTTCGGCACATGGACCTTCTTCCGGATCCCGAGCACCTTCCATATGCCGCCCGCCGGCACACTGGTTTTCTGGTGGTACATCTTCACCATATCCCGAATCGTGGCCTTATTCCCGGCCTTGTAGATGGCGTTCCAGACGCCGCCGCCCCGCCGCACGAAGCAGGTGGTCTTGGGCATGTGGATATAGTACCGGCTGCCTGGCGTGATGTAGACCGGCACCTTTTTCAGCCCCGCGGCGATGTAGGTCGCCGCGCTGCCGCACAGGCCGTCGATCAGGATGGCGGCCGGCTGTTTTTTCGTCCCGATTTCGGCCCGCATCGCGTCCAGCAGGCCGATGGCGGAGTCCTTCGCGCCGCCCTTGCTGTCGATGATGATCATAAACCGGTTATAGGCCCGCAGCTGGGCGAGATGCCGCCGGTATTTATGCGCATAATCCCGCGTATTCATGACCTTTTTCGGGTCCACGGGCACGCTGGTGATCATGCACCGTGCACTCCCATCCGACCGGTCCCACAGCTCCATCTTAAGCACCGTAGCCATGGCCATCAGCCGTTCACCTCCTCGGGCGTGGTATCCTCCCGGAACTCGGTCGGATAGGTCTCGACCCGGTCCAGGAAGCAGTCCATCAGCCCCATCCGGCCGACGCGGCAGTCTCTGGGGATCCGCATGACCTGCCCGTTAAACCCGGAGCACCCGCGGAAGGCCTCGTCTCCGATCTGTTGCAGCCCCTTCGGCAGTTCAATCATTTTCTTTTCCTCCGGCTCTCATTTTTTCCACCATGTCCCCATCCTCCAGGACCTTAATCACAGTCCCGCCGAGGAGGACGACCTCCGTCCAGACCGTGTGGGGCATCACCCGCAGGATGTCGCCGGCCCGGACGGGGATCATCTGGCCATACAGCCCGGTCAGGTAGATGGTTTTATTCCCGTCCATCCCAAATACCCCCTTAATAGGTGAAATCCACGGTGGCCCCGTTTACATCCGCCTCAGACCAGGCCGACCCGTCGAGGGTGTAGGTCTTTTCGATCTTCTCCAGCTTGAGGGTGACATCTTTGCTGTAGTTGTACATAACCCCGGGCGTGATTGTAAGTGTGGCGTTGAGGTTGATATATTCGGCGGTTGTTTTCCCCGTTTTGACCGTCACCGCGCTGATGCCGTCCGTACTGCTCAGCACGAGCTCCGCTGGACGGTATCTGTGGGCGGCGAAGGGCGGGTAGAACCGCACAGAGCCGTTTCCCAGGTCAACGGTCCCCAGGTTAACCATAATGACGGGCCCGGCCCCGTCCACATAAGCCTTCGTGGCGGCGTCCATGTCGCCGGCCGGCGCGGCCCCCAGGGTGAGTTTCCCCGCCAAAGTCTCATTTCCATCCCGGTCCAGGGTCCGGGCATTGCTTCGCGCGCCGTCGCCGGTCCCGTTTCCGACGGCCTCCAGCAGATCCGCCGGCACAGAGTTGCCGCTGTACTCGGCCAGGGTAAACCGCGCGACCCGATACCATTTATCTGGATCCGGCCAGTCCTCAACGGAGGTATGCGCCTCCGTGCACAGATAGATCTCCACCGTGCTATCCTCGGGGATGATCTGCTCAGTCACCGGGTCGATCATATCCTCCTCATACCGCGCATAATCGCCCACCACGTACTCATGGGCCACGGCATAGTTGGCCACGTTCCGCGTCGGCACGGCGTTGTAGCTGCCGAAGGCCCGGCCCCCGTCCGTGTAGGTCACGACCCCGATGCCTTGCGCGGCGGAGCCTTTCCCGCCGGCGACGGCGTTGTCGCCCATGGCCAGGCTGCGGACGCCGGCAGGGGAGCCGGTCTTCCGTCCCATGCTGACGGGCCCGGTGAGCTCCGTCTTCGCCTTGTCGGCCTTCGCGGCCATATCCGTGGCCAGCTGATCGATTGTCCCGGTGTACTGGTCAATCTTATCCCCGATGTCGTCCCAGGTATCGGTGACCCACATCCGGCCGGCCACCAGCCGGAACCCGGTCAGCTGGATCACGCTGTTCCATTTCCGCAGCACGCCGAAGGCAACCCGCTTGTTCCAGTTGTAGTTCCGGGTGATCCAGGTCACGCCCTCCACGTCCTCCGAGGTCTCCGTGTACCAGTCCCCCTGGGGGTTAAACGTAAAGGTCCAGCTGTAGCGCGCCCAGGCGCTGCCCTTGACCTCGATGGGATCGCTCACGACGCACTTTCCCTCCTGGTTGAAGGGCGTATTGTTGTGCGTCCCGCCCCAGGAGAAGCGGATCAGGGCGCCGTCCCCGCTGATGACCCGGGCCCACACGCTCACGGTGTACTTCTCGCCGGGAATCATCTCGGGGATCTGTCCGTACTCCCGGCAGCTGTCCCCCTGCTTATACTTGTTGGTCTGGCTCCAGTAATACATCAGCCACTCCGCGTTGCCCCAGGCGGTATTGGCGGTAATGGCATACTGGATGGCCTTGCTGTACACGTCCCCGTCCAGCTCTGTGATTTGGTCGGCCGCGGCCAGGTCAGCGACCGTGGCCTTGATGTCGTCCTCGTCCTTGTACAGGTGATACGTGGTGACCCCATCCTCCGTGGTCGTGTAATACGCGCAGCACTCGGCCAGCTCCGCGGCGGTGGGCGCGGTGGTCTGGGTGTACTCGGTGGGCCGGTTGTAGCTGCTCAGGTAGGGGCTGCTGGTGGCGGCCCACCGGCTGTCAGCCCCGTAGACCACATTCCGGCCCAGGGCGCTGTTCTGCGTCCAGAAATTCTGCTTCAACAGATTCGGCTTGTTGAAGCACCGCAGCCCGGCGGAAGCCAGGGAAGCCTCCATGTCTTTGAACTTCTGAACCTCTCCGGCCCACTGCTCCTCCCGCTGGTAAACGGTCTCCTCCAGCATGCCCATATTTTCCCACACCGAGGCGACCTGTCCGTCCCGGCTGCGTTTGCTCCGCAGGATTGTCCGCGCCATAGATCTATTCCCCCCTTATTCATCCTCAGAATTCCCGGCCGCCTCCGGATCCGACGGATCAGCAGCAGCCGGCGCAGCGGAGCTCATCAGCCCATTGGCGGCCGCCGGCACATTGGCCCCGCCGGCAAAGACAACCTCGTTGCTTGTGGCCAGCACGCCGGAGCCCGAAGGCGTCCGGATGGTGCATACATAAGTCGCCCCGTCCACCAGTCCCCGCGGCACCTCCTGGAACCACATCCCGCGATCCGGATAATGCACCACGGTCCCGATGCCGTAGACATAGGTGTCCGTGCCGTTCTCCCGCCGGTACAGGCTCCAGTTGTACTGGGTCCCGGGCATCAGCTTCGAGGCGTCGGCGCACAGATAATTCCCGTTGACGCTGCTGCTCACCACCAGCCGCATCGTCAGCCCCACCGCGTCCTGGGTCATCCCGGCGCAGTGGTGCAGCTTCAGCTTCTGGGAGGGATAGGTCTCGCCCTCGGCCAGGGACCCGTACAGGATCAGCCGCCCCGCGTCGGTGATGCACCCCAGGTCCCGCGTGGCGTCGGGCTCCTCGTCCAGCACCACGTGGGCGGCGGTGATCCGCGCGTCCTCGATGATTTTCGGAAATGACGCAATCACTCCCGTCTCGATCACGAAGCACTGATCATCCGAATCCTGCGCCGCCTGGGCCGCCGCCGCCGCGGAAGCCGAAGCGGCCGATGCCGAGGAGGAAGCCGCGTCAGCCGCGGAAACGGCTGCCTGCCTCGCGCTGCTGGCGGTGCTGGCGTCCGTCCCGGTCCTGTTGGCGTAGTATTTGGCGTTGTTGTGGTAGGTCTGATCCGTGCTGTCCACGTCCACGCCGCCCCGCTGCCCGACGGCCCAGGCCTCGGCGTTGTACTCACTGCTTTTCCCGCCCATCTCCACCTGGCCCTGCAGGTTGATGGTGGGATTGGCCTCGACGCCGGAGTCCGCCTGGATCTCCACCACCGGGGTCATATCGATATTGTCAGCCATCTCACAGCCCCCCTTTATCAGATCAGCGCCGTGGTGCCCACGATCCGGATGATTTTTTCATTGATATTTTCCGGCGTGGACACGCCGCTGCCGTTTACGATTTTCCCGTCCTCATACACGGGATCCGTCGCGGCCGTGATGCCGTAGTAATAATCTCCCGGCGACAGGTAGTCGGTGTCCGTGTTGATAAACGGGATCTCGATCGCGCCGTCCACGACGGTGCAGATTTGGCTCTTGACCTCCGAGCCGTTCTGGCTGCGCATCACGAACAGCACCCGGTCGTTGTTCCCGAACGTGTACCCCGTCAGCGTGATCCGCAGCGTTCCGGTGTTCCCCCGGTGCATCAGGATCGTCGTCCCGTCCGTATCCAGTTTAAACACGTTGCTCCCCCCTCCTCGTTTTCCCGAAATGTGAACTTATCTTCCCTCTTTTTCCCCGAAAAGATCGTCGTCCGCCGACGTGGGCAGGTCCGGAACCCCTTGTCCCGCCTCGCTTCCGTCCTCGGAAGACCCAGCAGGGGAGGATCCGTCTGCGATCGCCGGAACCTGGGCGGCATCCGCAGCCGGCGCCCCCTCCGGAGCTGCCGCCCTGGCAGCGGCCTCCTCCTGCTGCAGGATCTCCGCGGTCATCCGGTTGGCGCACTCGGCGACCGACTGCCGGACGGCCAGCAGCGCGTTGATGGTGTCCACGTCCAGGATTGGGATCCGGATAGCCCCCAGCTGATCCGCGCAGTGCGCAAGCTGATCCCGTGTTGCTTTGATGTCAAATGCCATTTTCTGTCCTCCCTTTATCTCCAGAAATCATATGTATGTTCCGTGCTGAATTTGTTATTTCCGGGCAGCGTCACGGTGAATGTATAATTGTAATACTGGCCACTGCTGTATGCGATTTTGGAGCAGTACAGGCTGTACTTTGTGCTGTGCGCCTCCGGCGTTACAGACGCCGCCCCGTCTATGACACCCTGTGCATGTCCACTGCTGTAATAATTATTGCATATTTCCTGAATATCATACCGTGCGACAATCTTCGTAGAATCGCTCTCTTGACAGACGTTCATGACTTCATGATAATCACCGTCAACCAGTATCTTGGTTGGGTACATACTTACCCATCCTGGCGTGCTTTTCCCGTTTGCACTGACGGTGAATTCTGCCGATGATTTAAATGGGACACTCGATAGATGGTATGTGATCGTCGGCGCATCGCCGCTGCTGCTGGCCGGCGTCTTGATATACAGGGCTCTGTCGGCCGTCGTATCCTGCTGGAACTGTCCGGCCGCGTTGGAATACTGCGGCGTAATCTTGTACCACGTATCCGCGGCCAGGTCGGTTTTCTTCTGTGATGCGGGCACGTCAGCCACCTGGGAGGCGGTCTGGGAGGCCACGTTGGCCGGCGTGAGTTTCGCGCCCCGGTTGGCGTTTCCTGCGTCATACCGCGCCGTGGCGTCCACCGTAACGCTGTACCCGGTGTTGCTCCCTTGCTGGGCACTCGCGCCCGTGCCGTCCCAGATGGCCACCGTGGCGGTGTTTCCGCTCCAGCTGGGCGTCGCGGCCACCAGCCGCACTTCCTTGGTGTTGGCCGTGCCGGCGGATTTGGTGAACTGGATGACCCCGCTGCTCCATGCGCCCTTGGTGATGTTCACACTGTTCTGCCCGGCCTGATAGGTCGCCTTCGTACTGACGGACCCCACCGGGCTTGTCCCGTCGCTGTTTTCTCCTGCCACGACCTTGCTGTTGACCCCGTTAACCTGCTCCACCAGGTAAATATATTTGCTGTACCGCACGGTCTGGGTGTTCTCCCCGGTGTCCTGGCTCTTAACCTGGGCGGAGAAGTTCGCGCTCCCGTTGCCGTCCAGCGCAATTTCCTGGGTGGAGGAAAAGCTCTTGACCTTGGTCTTTGTGCCGCTGTTGGTCTGATAGGCGTCCACCGTCAGCTTGCCACCGCTCCACGCCCCTTCCAGAGTGGTGGCTTTGCTAAAAGTTATGGACGGCGTCGAGCTGTCCGACACCTTGTACAGCTTCAGCGTGTTCCCGTCGAGCTCCGCCTTCTTGATGTACTCCTGGATCCCCGCGAAGGTCAGCTCCGTCCGCTGGTTTTCGCCTGACCCGACCAGCAGCAGCTTTCCGCCGCTGTTGACCTGCACCGTCGGCGCCTGCACGCTGCCGTTATTGATCGTGACAATCTTTCCGATGGTGTTCCCGACGCTCAGCGCCGTGTCCACGCTCAGGTGCCCGTTCTTGACGCTCAGATGTCCGCTCAGCAGCGTGTCCCCGGTGATGTGGATGTGGTCCGCGTTGATAAAGGCGTTGCTTCCGTCCTTGTTGATGGCCACCCCAATGCTGGCCGCGGTGATTTTCCCATCCGCCCCGGCCACCCCGGCCACTGCGGCCTTCCAGCTGCTTTCCGTCTGGGTCACCTCGCTGCGTACGCTGGCGATGTCGCTCTCGAAGGCGGTCCGCATGGACGTAGCCGTGATCTGCAGCTCTGACCGCACGCTGGCCACGTCGTTCTCGAACACGACCCGCAGGGAGCTGGCCGTGATCTGCATTTCCGACCGCACGCTGGCCACGTCGTTGGCGAAGCTGATCCGCATGCTCTCGCTGGTCTGCTGGAACTCACTCCTTGTGGAGTTGATGTCGTTGGTGAACTGCGTCCGCAGGGAAGAGGCGGTCATCTCCAGCGAGCTGCGCACGCTGGCCACATCATTCTCGAAGATCACCCGCAGCGACTCCGACGTCATCTGCAGCTCCGACCGCGTGCACTGGATCTCGTTTTCAAACTGCACCCGCAGCGACTCCGATGTCATCTGCAGCTCCGACCGCGTGCACTGGATCTCATTCTCGAACTGCACCCGCAGGCTCTCGCTCGTCAGCTTAAACTCCGACCGCGTGCAGTCGTTCAGATTCTCGAAGGCCACCCGCAGGCTCTGCTCCGTCATCCGGAGCACCCCATGCAGGTGTCCGCACTCGTCGAACACCTCATACAGCAGGTGTTCCCCGTTGGCCTCGAAGAGGTAATTCTGTTTCGCCTGGCCCCGGGCGCTGCGGCCGCTCGTTTTGCTCCCGGCCTCCAGCACCTTCGTCAGGTCGGTCACGTCGGCGCTGTTGTTCCCCAGCGTCACGGTGACGCTCTCCGGATCCGCCCGCCGGTCCCGCCAGGCCTTCTTAATCACCCGCTCCAGGATCGTCGTCCGGTATTCCGGCAGCGGGCACCGGCACACCCGGTTGACGGTAATCGTGTCCAGGGCCTCGCCGGTCTCCTGGCTCAATTCCAGCCCGCTGATCGTGACGGTCACCACCGGCTCGCAGTGCCGCCGCAGCCGGCCGGCGGCCCAGGCCCGCAGGCCCGCCTCGGAGGTCTTGCCCTGGTCGGTCTCGACCTTGTCCACCCGGCCGTACACACCCTCGTTTTCGCTCAGGTATTCCTCCGGGAGGTGCATGTCGTTCCGGCCGACGGGATAGATCCGGGTGTACATCCCGCTCCGGTTCATCGACCGCCGCAGGGTGGAAAGATTCCGCCCGCCCCGCATCTCGCAGGCCGCGTCCGCGGACCGCCGCCGGATGTGCAGCAGGAAGGGGTACACGCTCATGTCGTACCACCACTCGCTGTCCTCCAGCGTCTCCGTCACGCTCTCGATCGCGTCCAGCAGGCTTTCCCCGCCGGAGAACTCATAGGGGAGGGCGTAGTCCGCCGGATAGGCGAAGTCCCCCAGCCGCCAGTCCGACTGATGGGAGAGAATCCAGCTGATGGCCGTCTTCGCGGGCACCGTGTCCCCGCCGCCCATGTCGGCAGGGGAGGCCCCGGCGAATAATTTAATATCCTCCAGCCGGCGGATGACGTGCTCCATCTGCACCGTCACGGTCTCCTTGTCCACCTGGTTGTCGATCGACTTCACCCGCCAGACCGTGGGCCCCTCGGGCCAGTCGTTGTCCAGGATCCAGTCGTCAAAACCGATCTCCAGCGCCCGGGGCCCCAGCGTGATGCTGCAGGAGCTGTTCCGCTCCGTCAGCGTCATGGGCTGGCTTTCCGGGACGAACCATTCCCCCCGCGTCAGCCCGTGTCCCGTCAATTTATACATTTACGCAAACCTCCCGCTGGCGCTGATCGTGATCCGTCCGCGCCCCCCGGCCGTCATCTGGATCTGATGGGACCCGGGGCTCACATACAGGTCGTCGCTGCTGCCTGGCGTCCGTTTGTCCAGCACGCTGCGCACCTCGTTCCCGCTGTGGATCCGCAGCCGCAGATAGCTCATCGTGCCCATGTCCATGTGATCGATCACCAGCCGCTCCCCGGCCATCAGGCCCAGGGACGTCAGCTCGATCGCGCTCTCCCCGGTGTCGATCCTGAACGTGTCGATCCGGCTCCCGCTGGTGTTGGCGAATTCCGCGTCCACCACGGTCCTCTCGCTCCCGGCGACGCCCAGCACCATGGTCTCGCTGGCGGTATTCGCCCGCTGCACCTTCTGCGGCGCCTCCTCCTGCCAGTAGGGGACGCCGCAGGCCCGGAACACGATGCTATACACCTTCGTCCACTCCCAGGGATCCCCGGCCGCGGCGGCCTGGGCCCGGTATACCCGGATGCGCCGCCCGGGCTTCTGCGCGGCCGTCAGCCATCCGCCGGCATAGCTCCAGGCGTTGACTTTCTCCAGCACCTGCTCCCGCTCGGCCATCTCGGTTTTCCGCAGCCGGAGGGTGAACCGCACGGTGACATCCAGGCTGTCCCGGTGCCCGCCGCTGACCCGGCTGCCGCTGCCCCCGGCCAGGGCCACGGTGTTGTAATTTTCCTTTCCCTCTCCGGTCTCGACCTTCTGGATCATGATCCGGCTGTCCACCGAATCCAGCTGCACCCCGTCCAGGGCCACCCGATGCCGTAGTATCATTCCGCGTCACCCCTCACTCATTAGGGCATCGATGCCCCCATCTCCGCATTGACGTATTTCCATACGGCCTTGCCGACCGGGTACCCGTCCAGCTGCACGCTGATCCGGCCCACGCCGTCGGCCGCGCCCCGGCGCACCGCGTCCACCATTTCCGCCGGCAGTCCGTTATACTTGCGGATGTCCATGCCGTTGACCTTTTCGGCCACGACCTTCCCGGCGTCCGTGTTCTGCTTCATTTCCGAGACGGCCCCCTGCAGCAGGTCCTCCTGCTCCAGCAGGCTGTTGTCCTGGTTCTCCGGGGATTCCAGCCAGTTTTCGATCGCGTCGCTCAACCGCAGATACAGCTCGTTGTCCGCGCCCATCAGCTCCTCCAGCGCGGCCCATTTTTCGTCCGTCGCGTCCCCCATGGGGTCGGCCCGATGGACGTCCCACCATTCCTCCGCGGCCGCCCGCTGCGCCTCGCTCATCTCCCGGCCAATGCCGGCCAGCACGTCCGCCGGCGTGGCCTCGGGCGCGGGCACCTCCCACAGATCCCGCCCCGGGTTCTGCGGGATTTCCTCCTGGGGTACGGTCCGCTGGGGCCCGTACTCGTTCCCGTACCATACCTTGTTCCAGAACCGCGCCGCGTTGTCCCCGGCCGTCTTAAACAGGTTCCCCCAGTCGTCCCAGAAGGTGCTGGCGTTTTTTTCCACCTCGGCCCGCTTTTCCGCGATGTCCTGGCTGATCCCCTCCAGGATGTCCCCGCCATCCCGGATGGCCCGCCCGGCGTTGGTCTCGTTGATCAGCCGGTCGCCCAGGGCAGGGAAGAGCCCGCCGGTCTGCACCCAGATGTTGTTGGACTTCGTCGCGGTCTCGGTCAGCTTATTCCGCAGCCCCGTGTACCAGCCGCCGCTCACGGGGGTCACCGGCTGGGCGTCGTGGGTGATGGGCGCCGGGGTATCGGTGCCCGTGCCGGGCTGCTGGCCCTTGTTCCACAGCTGCTTCATCCCGTTCACGATACTCCAGACGTTCGTGGCCACCTCGGCCACCTTCAGCCCCGCAAAGCCGCCCCCGATCACGATCAGGGCGGTCTTGACCTCATCCTTGTGCGCCGCCAGCCACTGCAGCCCGTCCTTCAGGCCGTTGACGCCGTTCTTGGCCGTGTTGATCACGTCCTGAAACTTCACGTCCTTGATCCCGCCGAACAGCTCCTTCAGCGCCTCGGACAGCCCTTTCATGGCCTCCTTGCCCTCGTCGGTCTCGATCCAGTCGTTGAACTGGTTCAGCAGCTCCGACAGGCCGTTGGTGGCGTCCGTCAGCACCGGCGCGATCTCGGCCAGGGCGGACATCTTCAGCGTTTCCCAGCTGTTTTCCAGCTGCTGGTTGGCGTCGTCCATGGCCCCCAGGGATTCCACATGCTCCCGGCTGACCACCCGCTGCTCCGCCACGGTTTTTTCCCATTGCGCCTGCCCGGCGGCGAACAGGGGCAGCAGCTCCCGGTAACTTTTGCCGAATACCTCCATGGCCAGCTCGCTGGCCCGCACGTCGTTCCCGTCGATCGCAACCATGCTCCGCAGGGTTTCGCCCAACTCGAACATGACGGACATCTGATCCCGCATTTTCCCGGTCTCGCCGTCCTTCAGGTCGATGCCCAGCAGCTCCCACATGTTCTTCTGCTCTTTGCCGCTGCCCTTGGTCCATCCCTCGGCCATTTTCTTACTCAGCCGGTCCCGGGCGGTGATGATCGTGTCCACGTCGGTGTCGATGAAGTCCGCCGCATTGCGCCACCGCTGCAGCTCCTCCACGTCCATGTTGTACTTCGTGGCGTCGGTCATCAGGTCGTCCGCCCAGCTCCCCGCGTCCGCCAGGGTGTCCCGCATGGCCTTGGCGAAATTGAACACCTTCCGGACAGCGCTCTCGAAGCCCCCCGTGATCCGGCTGATCCCCGTGGTCACGTTCTCGAAACTGACGCCCTTCCCGATGGTCTGCAGCGTCGCCTGGTAGTCGGCTGCCTTCTCGCTGCTTTCGTCAAAGCTCTTCCCGTTCCGATCCAGCCCGGCGTTGTTCAGCGTCAGCTCGCTTTGCAGATTCACCAGCCGGGCCCTTGCCCGGTTCAGCTCCGCCTCCCACTTCTCCGTCTTCTCGCTGTTCTCCCCGAAGGCGGCGGCGCTCTCCTTGACGGCCCGCTCCAGCGCCTTGACGATCTCCTCCTGCTGGCCGATTTCCCCCCGCAGGGCCTTCGCCCGGGTCTCCACCAGCTTCATGGCATCCCCGTCTTTTTTGAATTCGGCGGTGGCCAGGGTCAGCTGGGTGCCCATATTCCGTATACTGGTATTCGCTTCGTTGATGGCCCGCTTAAATGCCGCCTCGCCATCCACGGCGATGGTCGTCCGAATCTCTCTGGGCATCCTTCCAGCCTCCCTTTTTTATCATCCTGCGCGCGCGGTGCGCGAGGCTCGCGACTGCGAGCCCGCGGTGCGCGTGCGGTTCCTTGCTGCGCGCCGACCGCGTGCCGGTCGAGTGCCGGTCGAGTTAATCCTCCGGCCCGCCGTCCGGATCCTCGTCCCATACGCAGGGCTTTTTCTGCGCCGCCTTCTCCGCCGCGGCAATCTCATCATAATGGTCGAACATGGCCTCATCCTCGGCGCTCAGGTCATGGTCGTCCGTCTCCCGGGTGATGCCGTGCTGCTCGTCGTCATAGGCCCGCCGCAGCACAAACAGGTCGCACAAATATCCCGGCGTCAGCTCCCGCTGATCTGCGTAGCTGACCCCGGCGATAAGCCCCCAGGCAGTGACCGTGCGAGGCGTCAGTCTGCCGCGGGACCTTTTTTTTCGATTTCCTCCAGCGTCTCATCGTGCACGCTGCCGTCCTCATACTTCGTTTCCTTCATACTGATCGCCCTGGCCACCGTGGCCATGACCTCGTCGATCAGCGCCTTCATCGTGGCGGGGTCGCACTCCCGCAGCACCTCTTTGGGCGTCACCGCGTCCCCGCTCATCATGGCGATGAGGGAGGGGAGTTTGTCCACCGCAAACCGTCCCTGGCTGCTCAGCATGGTGTAGAGGTCGTCCAGGATGCAGATCTCCTCTTCCATCCGGTACCACATCGGCATCGTGAACCGCAGCGTGATCTCCTTGTCTCCGATCAGGATTTTCCGTCCGGTCACCCTGTCCTTGCCGTTTTTCTTTTCATGCAGCTCTATGACCATTTTCTTTTCCTCGTCCGCGCGCAGCGCGTGCATTTCCCTTTCTCAATATCTTGTATCGTCCGGGAAGAATTCATCAGCTGATAAACCACAATATCTTGTGATCAGCAAATATCACAAAATAACGCTGAATATCACTTATTATCACTGAATATCGCTGAATATCGCTGACTTTCAGCGCTTCCGGATCATCCATTCCGGACGACGGCCCCGATCTTCTCCATCCATTCCTGCATGCCTGGCATGCCCTCCCGGACGTGGCCCTTCGACTGGGCCTCTTCCTTCGTGATCTTGTACAGCAGCTTCCGGTCTGCAGGGGAGATGTCCATGATGCACCCAGGCCACCCGTGCAGGATCAGCAGCGGCATCCCGATCCACTCCCGCTCGCTCATGCCCTCGGGCGGATCCCCGCCGTTGATCTCCCAGTAGTAGTCCATCAGCGCCCGGGCCGCGGCGGTCTTCGCCTCATACCGCAGCCCACGCTTCTCATATTCCTCGCACAGTCGGACCCTCTTTTTGAAAAGGCTCCGCGTCCGGGCCAGGTCGCCCCCGGTGTAGTTGCTCAGGCTCTCCTCCCGGTAGCACCACATGTACACATTTTCCGGCATCTTCGCGATGCGCGCCGCGCTGGTTTCCATCACGGCCACCGCGTTGAACAGCGCATCCTCGCTGTAGGTCAGCTCCTCATCGAACCGGATCCCATGCTCCGCCAGGAAGGCCCGGCGGTACACCTTGCCGTGGATGAAGACGGAGTTCCATTCCTTCAGCACCTTCCCGAACTGCCCGTCCTTCGTCCGCATCTCGATCCAGAGGGGGCTCCATACGATGTCCGCCCGGTCTCCGGCCTCCCGCAGGCTCTGCAGAATCCGGTACAGGCTGTCTACGCTGTACAGGCAGTCGTCGCAGTCGCAGAACATGACCCACTCCGCGTCCGACGCATCCAGCCCCGCGTTCCGGGCCGCGCTTACGCCCCCGTGGGGCAGGCTGATCACCTGATCCACAAACGGGTAAGCCCGCGTCATCCTCCGCGTATCCAGCGCGCCCTCGTCCCCGTCCTGCACCAGGATCACCCGCCAGTCCCGCGCCGGCAGCGAAGGCCCGGCGTTGGGCCTGGTAACGCGTGCGCTTCCTGTCTCCCAGGTAACGCCCCGCTGCATCCGCAGCATCTCGAAAAATCCCCGGCATACGGCCCAGCTCTCCCGGCAGTGGGTCACGATCAAGTCTAAATAAGCCATGCTGTACCCCTTACGTATAAATAAAAAAAGCTCCGGCCGGCCCATTTCCTTCCAGGGCAGGCCGGAGCATATCGCGCGCGGTGCGCGAGGCCGGCGTCGGCCTCAGGTAGCGCGTGCGGTTCATGTGCGCGCGCGGTGCGCGGGCCCGGCGTCGGGCCGCGGTGCGCGTGCGGTTCCTCTTAACGCGTGATGTGCGCGCCGCTTATGTGATGTTCGCCTTGCCGTTGAGGTACGCCTTGGCGGCCTCCAGCGTGGTAAACACCTGCTGCTTGCGGAATTTCGCCTTGCCGGTCTGATCGTCGTAGACGGCCAGGCCCTTGGCGTTCAGCGTGGGGGTGCCCCAGTTGATGTTCCGTCCCTTGGTGTTGTCCGCCTCCGAGTTCCGGCTGAACTGCAGCTTCGGATACCAGAACGCCTTGTACAGCACCGCGCCATTCCGCTTCAGGACCCGGATATACCCGTGTCCGCCGTAGGGGCTGCTGTCCCCGGTCGTCTCATACTCCTCGGTGTTTCCGACCTTCGCCAGGCCCAGCACCGCCGCCTCGACGTTCTCCGCCAGCTCGGTGGTGGCCACGTCCAGGGTGTATCCGGTGATGCTGTTGTCCGTCTCGGCGACGGCATCGTCGCCGTACAGCTCGTTATCCTCCCGCTGCCAGCTCAGGTTCGCGCTGACGGCCCGGCCCATCACCATGCCGGTGCCGTAGGTCAGGGTGTTCCCGCTTTCCCCGGTCAGCGGCGCCCACACCGGGTACTGCATGCCAATCTGTGCCATATTGTTTTCCTCCTTTTGCGCGCGCGGTGCGCGAGCGTTTCCTTAATCCTGTTCCCAGACCCGCGCCATGGCTTCCTGGACGGGAGCCTCAGCCTGGTCCTCGGCGCTGTCCACAAAATAGTCCCCGTTCCGGTGGCTGGTACCGTAGTGCAGCACGAAGGCGATTTCCGCCAGCCGTGTGCCCCGCCGGTCCCGTCCCCGGGGATAGACCGTGGTGCTGTAGGTCTCGCCGGCCTTCTTCGGCCTGGAGGCCTCCACGCTGCTTCCCAGCGCTCCGGTGGCCCGGCCGCTTCTGCCCGGCGGCGCGTGTCCCGCGCCGGCAATGGCGTCGTTCCATGCCTTCGTCATAACCCGTCCGGCCGCCTCCAGCATCGCGGGCGCCTTCTTTTCGAAGCGCTCGCTCTCCCGGAACATCTCCTGCAGCACGACCTCCGTGCCCGTGAATTCCATCCTGGCCATGGGCTCAGCCTCCCTCCGTGCAGGAGGAATCAGGCGCTGGGTCCAGCTCCGCGTCCTCGGTCACCGGCGGCCCGTACAGCGTCACCCGCCAGTTCCACAGCAGCTTCCCGATGTCCTGGTAATAGCCCCGCTGCGGCATGTCCCATACGATGGGCGCCACCTCGCTGTCGAAGGCTTCCAGCACGGCCTCGACCGTTTCCACGCTCTCCAGCCCGCTGCCCTCCATGGCCATCCAGATCTGGATCGTCCAGGCCCGGTCGACGGGCTGATCGTCCGCCCACAGGGTGGCGGCGATCCCGCTCAGCTCCACCGCGCCGTACTTGTCCCCGCGTTCCATGTCCAGGGCGTCCCGGTCCCAGGTGTAGTCCGGCAGGGCCGTTTCCAGCCGCCGGATCATCTCCTCAATCCTGTCCATCCCTTACACACCTCCCGCGGTCACCGCCCGGCATTTCAGGCGCATAAAATCCTGCATATCCCCCAGGTGGTTGACCTCCAGGATGTTGTACACCGTGTCGTGATGCCGCACCCGCCAGGCCGCGGTCACGTCGTCCCGCCATCGGAGGGTGAATGTCACCACATCCTCCGCGTGGACGGCGTGGGCGGCGTAAAACTCCCGCCCGGATACTTCGGCCCGCGCCGCGGCCACGGTGGCCATGTCCTCGAAGGTCACGCCCCGCCGCCGGGTGCTGCTGTTCAGATCCTTTTCCCGCTCTCCCGTGGGCCGCATCAGGGTGATCTGGGTCCGGAGGTCGCCGGCTTTTATCCTGCTCATCCGCCGTCACCCGCTTCCGTGCCGGTGCCGGTTTCAGTGCCGGTGCCGGTTTCAGTGCCGGTGCCCGCGGCCGCGGCGCTGGTCCTCCGGATGGGCCGCAGCGCGTGCACGCTGGTCACAATGTAGATCGGCACCGCGGCGTTGGGATCCGCGTTCCCGCGGTTGTCGTACATCCAGGCCGCCAGGTTGCACACCCAGAATACCCACAGCGGGTCCTCCGGATCCTCAGCCACCCCGGCGGCTACATACCACGCCACGGCCGCCTGGTAGCACATCTCCAGCACGGTATCCGGCGTGTCCGGATCCGCTCCGGCAAACCGGCGCACTTTCTCAATCATGCCTTCGGCCATGGTCTCACTCCATTCCTATTTTGCGGCCGTCCGGCCCTTCCGCGCTGCGGGTTTCTCGGCGCTATCCGAAGGTTCCGCGCCCTTCAGGCACGCGATCTCCTTCTCCAGCGCTGCGACCTTCTCCGTCAGCGCCTCGGTCAGCTTCTCCAGCCGCTCGATCTGCTCTTTGGTTCTCATTGCTGTCCCTCCGTAAAAGGGGAGGGACGGACCGAAGCCCGTCCCCCCGTTACCAGGTCACAGGCTGCCAGGGCCCTGGGAGATTACAGCGTGATGCTCCGCCGCACCATGGCCGCGGTGTCGAACTTGCTCACGCACAGCCGGGTGATCCCGCGGATCTCCGTGCTGTCGGTCGCCCAGGCGTTCCCGCCGATGTTGGTGCTGGCGATTTCGAAGGCATCCCGCCGGAACAGGGTGGCAAACTCGCGCGCGTCGCCAATGAAGATCTCAGCGGGGGTGCCGGTGCCGGTGCCGTTGGGCAGGAACGCGTCGCTCACGACGTGCACAGGCCGGCCCAGAATCCGCATCTCGGTGGCGTTCGCCGGGTTGGGCTGCAGCAGGCCGCGGCCCTGGTCATCGACGATCTGGTCGATGGCGTCGAAGGCGCTCTGGCTGCAGATGATGACGCTGGAGA
>CAMHSI010000009.1 GCA_946187775.1 uncultured Clostridia bacterium | reverse complement strand
GCCTGGCCGAAGCAGGCGGAGAAGGTGGGGGTGGGCTCGGTGATGCCGCGCTCGGTACCCGCCAGCTTGGCAGTGAAGCCGCTCAGGAAGTAGTACTTGGTCTGTTCGGGGGTCAGTACGGACACGGGCGGCAGCACGCCGAAAGCATCCGCGCTCAGGAAAATGACGTTCTTGGCGTCGGGGCCGGCGGAAACGGGATTGACCTTCTTGACGATCTTCTCGATGTGCTCGATGGGATAGCTCACGCGGGTGTTTTCCGTAACGCTCTTGTCCGCGAAGTCAATCTTGCCGTTGTCGTCCACCGTCACGTTCTCCAGCAGGGCGTTCCTGCGGATGGCGTTGTAGATGTCCGGCTCGGAATCCTTGTCCAGGTTGATAACCTTGGCGTAGCAGCCGCCTTCGAAGTTGAACACGCCGTTGTCGTCCCAGCCGTGTTCGTCATCGCCGATCAGCAGGCGCTTGGGATCCGTGGAAAGGGTGGTCTTGCCGGTGCCGGAAAGGCCGAAGAAGATGGCGGTGTTCTTGCCTTCCATATCGGTGTTGGCGGAGCAGTGCATGGAAGCAATGCCCTTCAGCGGCAGGTAGTAGTTCATCATGGAGAACATACCCTTCTTCATCTCGCCGCCGTACCAGGTGTTCAGGATCACCTGCTCCCGGCTGGTGATGTTGAAGGCAACCGCCGTCTCGGAGTTCAGGCCCATGGCCTTGTAGTCCTCCACCTTGCCCTTGGAAGCGGTGTACACAACGAAGTCCGGCTCAAAGGAAGCCAGTTCCTCTTCGCTGGGCCGGATGAACATGTTCTTCACGAAATGGGCCTGCCAGGCAACTTCCATAATGAAACGGATCGCCATGCGGGTGTCCTTGTTGGCGCCGCAGAACGCGTCCATCACAAACAGCCGCTTGCCGCTCAGGGTCTTCTGCGCCAGCGTCTTCAGCTTCGCCCAGTTCTCCTCGCTCAGGGGATGGTTGTCATTCTTGTAGCCTTCCGTGGTCCACCACACGGTGTCCTTGCTGTTTTCGTCCATGACAATGTACTTGTCCTTGGGGCTCCGGCCGGTGTAGATACCGGTCATCACGTTCATGGCGTCCAGTTCGGTCAGCTTGCCCTTGTCATAGCCTTCCAGGCCGGGCTTGTTCTCTTCCTCGAAAAGAACTTCATAGGACGGATTATGAAGGATCTCCGTTACGCCGGTGATCCCGTACTTGGTAAGATCGAGAGCTGCCATTAAGGGGTACCTCCTTCAATACATTCAGCCATCCGGGATCAAGTCCCAAATGACCCGATTTCTTTAATTCGTTGTTTTCCTCCTATTTCCTTCCTTGTAACAAAAATATAATAATTTGTCCGGATCTTTGGTAAAAAAAGGGGTTGAGCCTTCCCAGATTTTTCATCCCCGGATCAAAAAAACCTCTTTCCGCCCTGCGGCGGAAAGAGGTTCCGTTCCTCCCCGGGAGGCGTCATCCCTCTCAGGTCCGTTCTGAAATTTCCTTTTCCAGTTTCGCTTCCAGCTCGTCCATGCTCATGCTCACCGTCTGGTCCGTCGCCCGGTCGCGCACCGCCAGCGTGCCCTCGTTGATCTCCTTCTCGCCGATGATGATCATATAGGGCACCTTGTCCTCCTGGCGCGCGTAGCGGATTTTGTAGCCGATCTTCTCGTTCCGCTCGTCCAGCTCCGCCCGGATTCCCCGCACCATCAGCTCCCGGGTAATCTTCGCGGCATAATCCATGCTCTTGTCGCTCACCGGCAGCACCTTCACCTGCACCGGAGCCAGCCAGAGCGGGAACACGCCCTTGGTCTCCTCAATCAGGTAGGCCATAAACCGGTCGATGGATCCGAGGATCGCGCGGTGCAGCACCACGGGGGTCTTCTCGCTTCCGTCCTGGTCGATATACTTCAGGTTGAATTTCGCCGGCAGGCAGAAGTCCAGCTGGCAGGTGCTCAGTGTATACTCGGCACCGATGGCGGGCTTCACATTCACGTCCAGCTTCGGTCCGTAGAAAGCGGCCTCCCCGATCTCCTCCGTATACTTGATGCCCAGCTGGTTCAGCACCTCCCGCAGGGCGCTTTCCGCCTTGTTCCACATCTCGTCGTCCTGGTGGTATTTCACCTTGTCCTCCGGATCCCGCAGGCTCAGCACGCACCGGTAATCCGTGATGTGGAAATCCTTGTAAACATCCCGGATCAGGTTGACAACGCTGGATACTTCATCCTTGATCTGGTCGGGGGTCACAAACAGGTGGGCGTCGTTCTGGCAGAAATGCCGCCCGCGCTCGATGCCCTTCAGCGTTCCGCTGGGCTCAAAGCGGAAATCGTGCGCCACCTCGCCGATCCGGATTGGCAGGTCCCTGTAGGAATGCAGCCGGTTGGCGTAAATCATCATATGGTGCGGGCAGTTCATGGGACGCAGCACAAAGCTCTCGCCCTCCACTTCCATCGCCGGGAACATGTTTTCCTTGTAATGCTCCCAGTGTCCGCTGGTCCGGTACAGGTCCACCGTTCCGACACAGGGGGTCATCACGTGCTGGTATCCCAGCAGCCGTTCCTTTTCCTTGATGTAGTTTTCCAGCTCCATCCAGATGGCGTAGCCCTTGGGAAGGAACATGGGCAGTCCCTTGCCGATCAGGTCGTCCGTCATGAACAGCTGCATATCCTTGCCGATCCTGCGGTGGTCCCTGGCTTTCGCCTCCTCCACCTGGCGTTCGTATTCCTTCAGCTCGTCCGCGTTCCGGAAGGCCACGCCGTTCAGCCGGGTCAGCATCTTGTTCTTCTGGTCGTTCTTCCAGTAGGCGCCGGAGATGCCCGTCAGCTTGAAGGCCTTCAGGGCTTTGGTATAGGTCAGGTGCGGCCCGACGCACATGTCAATGTAGTCTCCCTGCTGGTAGAAGGTGATCACCGCGTCCTCAGCCAGGTCCGCGATATGCTCAACCTTGTAGATCTCGCCCCGGTCCTTCATCAGCTGCACCGCTTCCTCCCGGGGCAGCGGGTAAACCTTGAAGGGCAGGTTTTCCTTGACGATTTTCTGCATCTCCGCCTCGATGGCCGGCAGGTCCTCCTCCGTCAGCTTGACCTCTCCCAGGTCGATGTCATAGTGGAATCCTTTTTCCGTGGCCGGTCCGTAGGCAAAATGCGCGCCGGGATAAAGCCGCTTCACCGCCTGCGCCATGATATGCGCCGCGGAGTGCCGCAAAACCTCAAGCTCCTCCTCTTCGGGGCATTCCGCTGTGTGTCCGTCGTTGTAGATGATTTTCATTGTCTTTCCCCTCCTGTCTCCGTTTGTTTTTCTGTGGGGGCTTTTGCCGTATAAAAAAGGCATCCGCCCTGCGTTTCTGCCGGGACGGATGCCTGTAACAGCATTCGCGGTTCCACCCTGCTTGTTGAATCAACCACTCTTTGTGCCGTGATATCGGTCGCCAGCCGCCTGCCGTCCGGGAATGGTATCTCATCAGGTTCCGCTGCGGAGCTTCCACCTGCCTCCGCTCTCTGTAAGCGTACCGCCTGACAGCGTGTTTCCCTTCATCCGGTAAGAACGTGGAAAGTATAGCACCTCTCGCGCCGAAAATCAAGCATCCGAGGCCACCTGCATCAAAAAGGTCCGGCACCGGGTGCCGGACCTTCTCTTTTGTGGAATGCTTATTTGTCGTAGTTGACAACCTGGCTGAAATCGGGCGCCTTCAGGCTCGCGCCGCCGATCAGGCCGCCGTCAATCTCGGGCTGTGCCATGAGGCCCTTGACGTTCTTCGGGTTCATGCTTCCGCCGTACTGGATCCGGATCTTGTTGCCCGTGGCCTTGCCGTATTTCCGGGCAACCGCCTTGCGGATCACGCCGATGGTTTCATTCGCCTGTTCGTCGGTGGCCGTCAGGCCGGTGCCGATGGCCCATACGGGCTCATACGCGATCACAACCTTCGCAACCTGCTCCTTGGTCAGTCCGTTCAGCGCGATCAGCGTCTGGTACTCAACCAGCGCGTCCGTGTATCCGGCTTCCCGCTCTTCCTTGTTTTCGCCGACGCACACGATTACCTTCAGGCCCGCTTCAACAGCAGCCAGCACCCGCAGGTTCACGGTCTTGTCGGTTTCGCCGAAGTACTGTCTCCGTTCGCTGTGGCCGATAATGACGTATTCAACGCCGCAGGCCTTCAGCATATCCGCGCTCAGCTCGCCCGTGTAGGCACCGCTCTTCGCCCAGTGCACATTCTCGGCACCAAGCTTGATCTTGCTTCCCTTCGCCGCTTCCTTCACCGCCGCGAAGTTCACGGCCGGCACGCACACAACCACGTCGCAGCTGGCGTCCTTCACCAGGGGCTTCAGCTCGGTCACCAGGGCTTTCGCCTCGGCAGGCGTCTTGTTCATTTTCCAGTTACCGGCAATAATCGCTTTACGCATGTTTTTCTCTCCTTTATTTTTTTGGAATCGTAAAGGATTCTTATTTCTCGTCCAGGCAGGCAACGCCGGGCAGGGTCTTTCCTTCCAGGAACTCCAGGGAAGCGCCGCCGCCGGTGGAGATGTGGGTCATCTTCGCGCCCAGGCCCATCTGCTCAACCGCAGCCGCGCTGTCGCCGCCGCCGATGATCGTCACGGCTTCGCTGTCCGCCATCGCCTGCGCAACAGCCAGGGTGCCCTGGGCCAGCGTGGGATTCTCAAACACGCCCATGGGTCCGTTCCACACGACGGTCTTCGCGCCCTTCACAGCCTCGGCAAACAGTTCGCGGCTCTTCGGTCCGATATCCAGGCCTTCCTTGTCCGCGGGAATCTTGTCGGAATCCACAATCGTCGTATCCACCGGTCCGTCAATGGGATCCGGGAATCCGGCCGCGCACACGGTGTCCACGGGCAGCAGCAGCTTCACGCCCTTCTCCGCCGCCTTGGCCATCATGTCCTTGCAGTAGTCAATCTTGCTCTCGTCCAGCAGGCTCTTGCCCACTTCGTATCCCTTGGCCTTCAGGAAGGTGAACGCCATGCCGCCGCCGATGATCAGGGTGTCAACCTTCTCCAGCAGGTTATTGATCACGTTCAGCTTGTCTTCAATCTTGGCGCCGCCCAGCACAGCCACGAAGGGACGGTCCGCGTTCTCCAGCGCCTTGCCCATGATGGACAGTTCCTTGCCGATCAGGTAGCCGGCAACGTTGGGGCTGGTGTAGGCGGTAACGCCGGCGGTGGAGCAGTGCGCCCGGTGGCAGGAGCCGAAAGCGTCATCCACATACGCGTCCGCCAGGGAAGCCAGCTCCTTGCTGAAGGTTTCCACGTTCTTGGTCTCTTCAGCCCGGAAGCGGGTGTTCTGCAGCAGCACCACATCTCCGTCCTGCATCGCGGCAACGGCAGCCTTGGCGTTCTCGCCGACTACGTTATCATCATTGGCAAAAACGACCTTCTGTCCCAGCAGTTCGCTCAGGCGCACAGCAACGGGCGCCAGGGAGAACTTCTCTTCCGGACCGTTCTTCGGCTTTCCCAGGTGGCTGCACAGGATCACTTTGCCCCCGTCAGCAATCAGCTTTTTGATGGTGGGCAGCGCCGCCACAATCCGCTTGTCGTTGGTGATCTTTCCGTCCTTCATGGGGACGTTGAAGTCGCAGCGGACCAGAACCCGTTTTCCCTTGACCTGAATGTCGTCAATTGTTTTCTTTGCCATGGATGGTCACTCCTTTGATAATACTTTATATATTGCAAAATCCTGTCTGGAGGATCGCAATCCCGTTTATTTCTCCCCTTCCAGCATCCGCATCATCTTTTCCGCGGCTCCCTGGTCCGTAACCAGCAGGGAGTGATGCGTGTGCCGCAGCACGGAAAGAATCGCGCCTGCCTTGGAGGATCCGGCGGCAGCTGCCACCATCCGGCAGGTCCGCTTCAGCCTGGCCAGGTCCACCCCCACGCTGGAGGATTCCATCAGGCATTTTCCGTCCCTGTCGTAGTAGGCCCCGAAGCTTTCGCCCTCGGCGCCCTTCTGGAGAAGCTCGGCCTGCACGGCCCGGTCCACATTCCTGTTCCGCATGGTTTCCGAAGCGATACCGATGCCGTGGAGGATCACATCCGCCCTTTCCAGGAGCTCCATCGCCTCCTGCACCTCGGGCATCTTCAGCATCTCCTGCTTGGCGGCCGCGTCCATGTGGTCCGGCAGGTGGATCAGCCTGTAATGTCCTCCCAGCCGCCCGGCAATCTCCTCCGCCAGCGTATTCGCCTGCAGCTCAACGCTCCGGCCGATCCCCCCCCGGGCGGGAACCACCATCACATTCAGGGGCGTCTGGCTCTGGATATTCCTGGCCACCGCCGCCACCGTGCTTCCGCCGGTAACCGCCAGGGTGTTTCCGTTCTGCAGGAGCGTCCGCAGCTTTGCCGCGCAGATCCGCCCCACGTCCGAAAGCACCTGCCGGTCCTGGTCCGCGTCTCCCGGCGCGATCATCACCCGGTCCACCGGAAGAAGCTCGCTCAAGCGGCGTTCCGCCTCCGTCAGTCCGTTCATGGCCCTGGAAAACTCCCGGGCGATATCCAGCACCTCTTCGGCTTTGCGGCTGAGGCTCATGCCCGAAGCGTCCAGCTCCAGGTAGCCCATCTCCTTCAGGAGAACCGCCGTGTTCCGAATTTCCCTTTCCGGAAGGTTCAGCCTGGCTGCCAGCTGTCTCCGACCCACCGGCTGCAGCGCGGAAATTCTTTCAAGGATCAGCGCGCGCCTGGTCATCTCTTCCGTCAGGTCGGGAGCCAGCTTCCGCATCAGCGTGATAAAACCGGTGTCCATGCGGCTCCCCCCCTCTTCTTTGTGTGGGACATTTTCCGCCCTCGCGGGTGAATCACGTCCCGAAGGGGATCTTATCACAACGCACTGCGGTTTACAAGCTCTTTTTACACGCGGATGACCTCTGTTCCTTCCAGCGCCCGCTGAATCAGTTCTTCCTCCTCCAGCCGGCTCTCTCCCTCCAGGATCTTCTCCATTTTAGGATGGGTTGCGGGATGCCGCGGGGTGAATACCGTACAGCAGTCTTCAAAGGGCTGTTCGGAAATTTCCAGGGTTCCGATCTTCCGGGCGATCTCGACGATCTCGCTCTTGTCGAAGCCGATCAGCGGACGGAAAACCGGCATCCCTGCCACAGCATCCGTGGTTCCCAGGGCGGTCATGGTCTGGCTTGCCACCTGGCCGATGCTTTCCCCGGTAATCAGCGCCTCGCTCTCCGTCTGCTTCGCAATCCGCTCCGCGATCCGCATCATGTACCTGCGCATGATCAGGGTTGTGTATTCCTCCGGGCACTTCTCATGAATCTGCATCTGGATCTCGGTAAAGGGCACCACGTGCACCTTGATGCCGCAGCAGCTGAAGCTCAGCTTCCTTGCCAGGTCCAGCACCTTTTCCTTTGCCCGGTCGGAGGTATAAGGATAGCTGTGGAAGTGTACCGCGTTGATCTGCACTCCCCGCTTGGCGATCATCCACCCGGCCACCGGGCTGTCGATGCCGCCGGAAAGCAGCAGGGTCGCGTTTCCGTTTGTACCCACGGGCATGCCGCCAACGGCGGGGATCACCTGGGCGTACAGGTACGCCATATCCCGGATTTCGATGTTGATCAGGTGGTCCGGATGGTGGACGTCCACCTTCAGCTCCGGATTGGCTTGCAATATCCTGTAGCCCACCTCTTCATTGATGGCCGGTGAATTCATGGGATACCGCTTGTCGCTGCGGCGGGCGTTCACCTTGAAGGTTCCCTTAAGCCCCCGGGCCATTTCCACCGCCTGGGCGCATACCGCGTCGAAATCCTCCTTGGGCATCTCAACCGCCGGTGTAACGCTGTGTACCCCGAACACCCGGGTCACCCGGTCAATGCAGGTTTCCATGTCCTCGATTCCCCGCACAAGGATCCGGCCGTCATGCACGTGCACGTCCGCGCCCATCCCCCGCAGCGCGTAGCGGATTTTCCGCACCAGCGCCCGGATAAAATACGGCCGGTTCAGTCCCTTCAGAAAGATTTCCCCGTACCGCACCAGCAGTAGATTCTGCATTTTTGTTTCCTCCGTTTATCTGCGCGTGTATTTTTTCAGCGCGTTGTAGTGAAAAGCCGTCCGTTCCGCCGCGTAGTCCGCTTCCGCCTCGGTGGTTTCCCGGCTGAGGCTGAACCGCAGGGAGCAGTCCGCCCGGGAGGTCGCAACCCCCATGGCTTTGAGGACCGGGGAAATCTTCTGTTTCCGGCTGGCGCAGGCGCTCCCCGCTGAAACGTAAACCCCGTCTCCCTCCAGGGCGAAGAGCATGGTCTGGCTCCGCACCGGTTCCAGCGCCACGTTCAGGATATGCGGTGCGCCCTTCTCCGGATTCGGCCCGTTCACCGCGGCTTCGGGAATCAGCTCCTGGAGGTTTCTCCACAGCCGGAGCTTGATCCCGCGGATCCGCTCCGCGTCCTCCTCTTTCCAGCTTCTCACCGCCTCGCCCAGCGCCAGGATCCCCAGGGTATTCTCCGTCCCGGACCGGAGGTTGCCTTCCTGGCCGCCGCCGTAAAGCAGCGGCTTCACCGGATGGCCCTCTGCCAGGATCAGGGCTCCTGTCCCCTTCAGTCCGTGAATCTTGTGGGCGGAAAACGCGTAGGACTGGATTCCCAGGCTGCGAAACCGGAGCGGAACCCGCAGGAACCCCTGCACGCCGTCCACATGGATCGCCGCCCCGGGACAGATCCTGTTCCGCATCTCCGCAACCTTCTCCAGCCGCTCCTCCGCCCCCGTCTCGTTATTCACCTGCATCAGGGAAATCATCGCCGTATCCGCGCCCATCATCGCTTCCAGCCGGCCGAGGTCCACCGTGCCGTCCTGCAGCGCCGGAATCTCCAGCACCCGGTGTCCCATCCGCCGGAGCTCCTCCGCGCAGGCGGACACCGCCGGATGCTCCACGGAGGAAATCAGCACATCCCCCTTGCCCCGGCGGGTGCGCATATGCCCCAGCAGCGCCAGGTTGTCGCTTTCCGTCCCGCCGGAGGTGAACACGATCCGGCATTTTTCCGCCCCTGCCGCCTTCAGGCAGATCTCCCGCGTTTCGTCGATCCGCTTCTGTATCTCCAGCGCAGGCTTGTATAAAGCGGATGGATTATACCATCCGCTTTCCAGCAGTTCCCCGGCCAGCGCGGCAACGGAATCTCCCGGCCGTGTTGTGGCGCTGTTGTCCAGATATGCCTTCATGTTATCTTATTACCCCCGCAAGGCTTCTCTCGGAACATACTTCGAAATGTAATCCACCAGCTGTTCGCTGGGCTCGAAAATGATCATCCGCTTGTCCTGTTCCTTGGTAAAGTAGAAGAAATACAGCTCTGCCTCCCGGTTCAGGAACCAGTTCATCCGCTTGATTCCCGGCATGTTCACATACCGCCTGAAGGCGTCGGAATCAACCTTCCCGAAGCGTTCGATGTTTTTAACGTTCAGGCTTCCCAGGCTTTTCCGCTTCTTGTTGTTGTATACCTCGGCGAAGTCCAGCGCTCCGTTGGTGAAGGTATACTCATATTCTGTCAGGATACGGTCGTGAAAGAAGTAAGTATAGGCGCAGATGCCTGCGCTCACTAACAGCAGGATCAGGCTCATCCAGTCAAAGTTTCCCGCTGTCAGGCTCCTGGAAACAAAGGAGAACATCATCATGGCAACAAATCCGGACAGCACGATCACTACCCAGCTGAGCATGTAAATGGCCCGGTTCAGGCCGTTCTTCTGTTTTGTGGCAACCTCTTCCATGAAATGATCCTGCATGGTTATCCCTCCGATTGATTATTTCTGTGTCTGACGGAAGCCTACATGTTCCTTCCCAGCAGGCTTTCCGCAAAATCCGAGAAAAACGCGGTGTCCCACGGCAGCTGTTCCAGGGCTTCGCAGGCTGCCCTTACTTCCTTCCGGGCGTCCTCCGCCGTTCCTTCCACGCCCCGCAGCGCGATCCATGTCATTTTATGCTGTTCCTGGTCCTTCCCCGGATGCTTTCCCAGCTGGCTTGTATCTCCCGTCACATCCAGCAGGTCGTCTGTCATCTGGAAGGCGAGCCCCAGGTGCAGGGCGTATTCGTGCCCCGCTGAAATCTCCTTCTCCCCGGCGCCCCCCAGGGCCAGTCCGGCCTCCACAGCGGCTTCCAGCAGCTCAGAGGTCTTGTGCTCGTGGATCCGGCGCACCGTTTCCTCCCGGGGCGTTTTCCCTTCTGAGGTAATGTCCTCCGTCTGCCCCGCGATCATTCCCGTAACCCCCGCGTGCCGCAGGATGATTTCAGCCGCCTTCACCCGGCGCAGGTCTCCCGTCTCCGCGGCGGAACGCAGCATCAGCTCCGCTGCCGCGTTCAGCAGTCCGTCCCCCGCGAGGATTGCCATGTCCTCTCCGTACACCTTGTGGTTGGTGGGACGTCCCCGGCGGAGATCGTCGTTGTCCATGGCGGGAAGATCATCGTGGATCAGGCTGTAGGTATGGATCATCTCCAGCGCGCAGGCAAATTCCCTGGCGTCCCCGGCGCTTCCCCCGGCCATCTCGCAGGCTGCCGTCAGCAGCACGGGACGGATGCGCTTTCCTCCGGCCTTCAGGCTGTATTCCATCGCTTCCAGCAGCAGCGGAGGAATATCCCCCAGGGAGGACAGCGCGGGAAGCAGCGCTTCCTCTGTCATCTGCCTGTATTCCTCAAATGTCCTCATGGAGCTCCTCCGTTTTTCCGTCCCCCTGCAAAACGGTAATCCGCCTGTTCAAGTCGTTCAGTTCCCGGTCCAGCTCCCCCAGCATCCGGATCCCGCGTTCGTATTCCTTCACCGCGTCTTCCAGCGGCAGGGAGCCGCCTTCGATCCTGCCGGTAATCTCCTGCACCTGCTGCAGCCTTTCCTCAAAGCTGGGAACCTTTTTCTCTCCCGTTTCACTCATGCTCCGGCACCTCTTCCTTCCTCACAGACGCCTCCACGCTTCCGTTGGCAAAGCGGATCCTGATTTCCGCGGCGTCTCTCGCCTGCTGCGCTCCTGTCAGCACCCGGTCCTCCAAATCCGTAACCATGGCGTATCCCCGCTGCAGCACTCCCAGCGGGCTGATCGCTTCCAGCCTTTCCCGGATCCGGATCAGAGTGGTCTCCGCCTTCTCCCGCCGCCGGTTCACGGCGTCCGTCAGCGCCCTTCCCGCTTCCGCGTTCCGCGACTCCGCGCCGTTCAGCCGGAGCCGCACCGCGTTGTTCAGTCTTTCCCGGTTCAGCCGGCTTTCCGAAGTCAGCCGGGCCAGGCGTCTCTCCGGGCTGGCGGCGGCAAGTCCCAGGGCGGCCTGCCGCACCTGGGCGCGGATTTCCGCCAGTCTTCCCTCCGTCCTCCGCTTCAGCTCCAGCCGGATCTTTTCAACCCGGCCGCGAAGCTCCTTCCTGTCCGGAAAAACGATCTCGGCCGCGTTGCTGGGCGTGGACGCCCGCACATCCGCTGCCAGGTCGCAGATCGTCGTGTCAATCTCGTGCCCCACGCCGGATACCACCGGAATGCGGCTTTCCGCAACCGCCCTGGCAACCGCCTCTTCGTTGAAGCACCAGAGATCCTCTGTGGATCCGCCGCCCCGGGCGACAATCATCACATCCGCGTCCGTCTTCTCCGCCGCGGTCCGGATTCCCGCCGCGATTTCCGCGGCTGCTTTTTCTCCCTGAACCGTAACGGGAATCAGCACAATGGGAACCGAAGGCGCCCGCATGCCGGACACATTCAGGATATCATGCCAGGCGGCGCCGCTTCCGGAGGTAACTACCGCCACCTTCCGGGGCACCAGCGGCAGCACCCTTTTCCGGGCGGGGTCAAACAGGCCCTCCGCGCTCAGTCTCCGCTTCAGCTCCTCCAGCCTCGCGTAAAGATCCCCGGTCCCGTCGGGGCTCATTCCCGTGGCGTAAAGCTGGTAGGTTCCGTTTTTCGGATAAACATCCACGTATCCCTGAACGATAACGGAATCCCCGTCCTTCGGCCGGATCCTGGCGTGAAACGTGTTCTGCCGGAACATGACGCAGCTCACCGAGGATTCGGCGTCCTTCAGGGAAAAATACCAGTGGCCGGACGCAACATGGTGCCTGAACCCGCTGATCTCTCCCTTCACGGAAAGGCTGTGGATCCTCGGCTCCCTGCGGATGGCCTCCGCAATCATCATGTTCAGCCTGGTTACGGTGATTCCGCCGCCCTCATTCACGGCTAAGCGTCCTTTCCGCTGCCTCCGCGGTGTTGGACAGCAGCATGGCAATCGTCATCTTTCCGACGCCCCCCGGAACCGGCGTAATCCATCCCGCCTTTTCCTTCACGGACTCAAAATCCACATCTCCGCAGACCTTTCCGTCCACCCGGTTAATTCCCACATCGATCACGATGGCCCCGGGCTTCACCATGTCCGCTGTCACAAATCCGGGCTTTCCAACGGCAGCCACCAGGATATCCGCCCTGCGGGTGTGCTCCGCCAGGTTCCTTGTCCTGCTGTGGCACACCGTCACCGTGCAGTTCTGCTGCAGCAGCAGCATCGCCATGGGTTTCCCAACGATGTTGCTCCGCCCGATCACAACGGCTTCCTTGCCGCTCAGCTCCGTTCCCGTGGACCGGATCATGTACAGCGCGCCCTTCGGCGTGCAGGCAACAACGCCCTCCGTTCCGGTCATCAGGTGGCCGGCGTTCACCAGGTGGAATCCGTCCACATCCTTTTCCGGAAGGATCTTCGCCAGGGCGGCCTGCTCATCCAGGTGCGCCGGCAGCGGCAGCTGCACCAGGATCCCGTGAATGGCGGGGTCCGCGTTCAGCTTCCCGATCTCCGCTTCCAGGTCTTCCTGGGAGGTCTCCGCGTCCATCCGGATGGTCCTGGAAAGGATCCCGGTTTCCGCGCAGCCCTTTTCCTTGTTCCTGACGTAGATTTCACTGGCTGGATCGTTCCCCACAAGGATCACCGCCAGCCCCGGGTTCACTCCCTGTTCCTTCAGGGCGCATACCCGTTCCGCAACCTTATCCCTGATCTGCGCCGACAATACTTTTCCGTCCAGAATCTGCGCTGCCATATTCTCCTCCGGTCCTGTTCCTGATATTGTTTCTGCCCATCCGGGGTTTTAGGATCCTCCGGCAGCCCGCCGGGCAATTCTCGCAACGCCCACAGCGTTGTCCCCGCTCATTTCCGGCCGGCCGAACAGGATCTCCGGGGAGCGCCTGTTGCCCTTCGCGCGTTCCACAAGCATTCTCCTGAAGAGCTCCGAGGATGCCACTCCCCCGGTCACCAGCGCCTTCCGGCAGCCGGTTTCTCCCGCGCCGGCCGTCACCATGCGAAGCACGGTCCTCGCCAGCAGGTCATAAATCTCCAGGGCAATGTCTTCCCGGGAAACGCTTCCTTCCCGGATCCACCGCTGCGCCTGGCTTTCGGCGCCGCTCAGGTGGCAGTACAGGTCTCCTCTTTCCATGCTGCATCCAAGCCGTCCCCGGCTTGCTCCCTGCAGCGCCAGCTTTTCCAGTTCCGGTCCCGCCGGAAAAGGAAGTCCCATCGCCACCCCCGCCCGGTCCACCAGCTGCCCCGCGTGAAGGTCCAGGCTTCCGCCGATCTGGCGCACTTCGTTTTCCCTCACATCCAGCAGGTCTGTGGTCCCTCCGGAAAGGTGCAGGGCCAGGTAGGTTTCCGCGTCCTCCAGGGCTGTGCCGGCTTTTGCCGCGGCAAGATGGCCCCGCTGGTGGGTGGTGCCGATAAAAGGCACTCCCAGCGCGGCGGCTGCCAGCCGCCCGAAGGAAGCGCCTGCCATGAATACGGGCATATAGGATTCTGCTCCGTCCCGCGGAGCTGTGCTTGCCCCCACCGCGGATATGGTGTATCCGCGGGCAGCCTGCCGCACCTGCTCTGCCGCAGCGTCCAGCTGCCGGAGATGGCCAAAAACCGCCTCGTTCTGCCGCAGTCCCCTTTCCCCGGCCGGAACCGGGAGAAGCTCCCGGTAGTTCAGCAGGATCTCCCCGTTCCCGTCGATCAGGGCTGCGCTCGTTCTGTAGTTGCTGGTATCCAGTCCCAGGAAAGCCTTCATACGGTTTTTCCCCGGACAATCGTTCCGAGGATTCCGTTCACAAAGGGCTTATCCTCCGGGTCTGAATACAGCTCCGTCAGCTCCAGCGCCTCCGCAACGGAAACGCTGTCCGGAATCTCCGGATTGTATAGGATCTCCCACACTGCAAGCCGCAGCACCGTCAGGTCCACCAGGGACATCCTGTCCGTGCTCCATCCCTTTGCAGTTTTTCCGATCAGGTCGTCCAGCTCCTCCAGGTGGCTGAGCACTCCGTTGAAGGCCTGGGAAATGTATTCCCGGTCCTCTGCGTCCGGTTCCCCGTCTTCCACGGCTCTTCCCCCGGCCGCCCCGTACTCCCTGAGTTCGTCATAAACCAGTTTCAGCGTATCTTCTCCGCCCTGGCCGCCTGATACTTTTTCAAAGATCATCTGCATGGCGGCAGACCGCGCAGTTTTTCTGGACATGCGTCTTATTCTCCGTCTTCGTTTTCCGCTTCTTCCGCGGTCTCTTCCTCAGCGTGTTCTTCCGCGGCCTGCTCGGCGGCGTTCCTGGCTTCGGGATCCCGGGCGATTTCGCTCTTGATGTCAATCATATGGGCTTCCTTCGCCGGAATGATCCTGTTGGCCGCGTCCTTAATGAACTCCTGCTTGTTTTCCACCGTTCCGACAAAATACCCGATGGCAAACAGAACAACCAGCAGCAGCACCTTCCAGAATCCGAACAGCATCACCAGCGCCGCGATGGCAACCAGCGCAAGGCCGCATACAACACCCGCCAGCGGGGTACCCATTTTCAGGTTTTTCATTCTTCATTCTCTCCTTTCATCTCTTCCGGAGCTTCCCCGGCGGGGTTCTCCGTTGCTTCCTCTGTTGTTTTCTCCGCGGAATCCGCGTTTGTTTCGCCGGCGTTTTCCGGCGGAAGGGGCATAATGCAGGGTTCTTCCTGGGCGCTGAAGAGCCGCTGGTGAATCGGCCGGTCGTCGTCTCCCAGGTCCAGGTCCTTCATCCGGTCCTCCGCCGCCGCCATAGCCGCCGCGGCCGCCGCTTCCTCGGTCTGTGCCTGTTTTTCCGCTTCTTCTTCCGCGCGCTGCTCCGCCGGCTCGGCGGCATGCTCCGCCGGGGCGGGCTCCGGCTTCAGGGTTTTCTCCGCTTCCTCTTCCGTGCCCCGCGTCAGCCTGTTGTTCACCGGCGGTTCAATGGCGAAAGGAGCGTCCTTGGCCTCTGCCCCGGAGGACTCAATCTGGATCCGGATTCCCTTTACCTCAACGCCGCTGCACGCGGTAACATACTGCTTGATCTGCTTCTGCAGCGTGTCCGCCGTCAGCGGAATGCTGATGCCGCCCGCAACCGTTCCGCGGATCCGGATCAGCAGGCCGTCCCGCTGGTTCTCAAGGCGGATGCCCTCGGGCTTGATTTCATCATGCTGCTCCAGGCACTTCTGCACCATGGTTTCCAGGGTTTTCAGGGAAATGGCCAGCTCCCCGGTTTCCATCTTCTGCAGGATGAACTTGTCCTTCCTTTTCCTGTGCCGGAAAAGGATCAGCAGGCAGTAAACGCCCAGCAGAAGCAGCAGCGCCGCGCCTGCGGCGATGATGATCTTCCGGGTTGTCGTCGCTGGAGACAGCACCCTGGCTGCAAACCCGATCACGTCTACCCCGAAAAACACCTGTGCCACAACACCCGCGCAGGATGCCACAAGAATAGCACCCGCAATTGCCACCAGAATACGGTCCAGTATCCGGATTCTCATTCTTTCCGCCTCCTTGTTTTCACTTCCCCGGAAAAGTCAGAAAGACAGAGGACGCTTTTCCTCTGTCAAAAAAACAGAATTCAGATTTCTTCGCCGGTCTCTGAGGAAGGATTCCCTTCCTCTTCCTTTGCTTCGGTTTTTTCTTTCCTGGCCTTGCCCTTCCGGCCCTGTTTGGCGTTCCGCTCCTCGGCTTCCCCGGTGCCGGATTTCTCCGTCTTGTTCTCCGGGATTGCTTCCCCCTGCGCGGGCTTCTCCGGCTCCGTAATCTTCTCCGGCTCCGTGCCGCCCGCCTCCAGCGCCGCTTTCTGCGCGCCGGAAATCAGGGAGTTGTTTTCCTTCTCGAAGCTGACGCCCTGCACATGCACGTCCACCCGCACAACATGCAGCCCTGTCATGGATTCAATGGCCTTGCGCACGTTCTCCTGCGCGTCCATCGCGGCCCGCTGGATCGGGGTCCCGTACTCAACGATCACGTACAGGTCCACCGCCGCCTCTTCCGTGCCGATTTCAACCTTCACGCCCTTGGTCACATTCCTGTTTTTGCTCAGGATGTTCCCGCTCACGCTGCACATGCCGGCAATTCCTTCAACCTCGTTGGCCGCGAGCCCCGCGATGATGGCGATCACTTCGTTGGCGTAAGTGATCTTTGCGGAGGGCGTGGTATCGTTCTCCGCCGTCAGGGGCGCAGCGCTGTTCAGGTCTTTCTTTGCAGCCATCTTTTGTTCCTCCTTACAGTGGGAGTTTCAGATTTACAGTATTATATCAGACTTCATCGTCCTTGACAACCGATCCGCTCTCTCAGGCTTCCTCCGTCTTCCCGGCGGTAACGCGGATATGAAGCTCCTCAAGCTGCCTGTCCTCCACAGGGCCCGGCGCGCCCATCATCACGTCCTGGGCGTTCTTGTTCATGGGGAAGGGAATCACCTCGCGAATGGATTCCTCGCCGGCCAGCAGCATCACCATCCGGTCCACCCCGGGGGCGATTCCCGCATGCGGCGGCGCGCCGTAGCAGAAGGCGTTGTACATTGCCGGGAATTTCGCTTTCACGTCCTCCTCGCCCAGCCGTACCATCTCAAAGGCTTTGATCATGATCTCCGGGTCGTGGTTCCGCACGGCTCCGGAAGAAAGCTCAACGCCGTTGCACACCAGATCATACTGGTATGCCATGATCGACAGGGGGTCCACCTCGCCGGCGGCCGCCTTGTTCAGGATATCCAGCCCGCCGTTGGGCATGGAGAAGGGGTTGTGGCAGAACTCCAGCTCCCCGCTTTCCTCGCCGATCTCGTACATCGGGAAATCCACAATCCAGCAGAATTCATACCGTTCCGTGTCCATGTGGTTCGGGCAGAGCTCCCCGAGCTTGCGGATCAGCACGCCGGCCGTCTTCTGGGCCGCGCCCTTCTTTCCGGCCGCCAGCGCCACGAAGGTGTTGGGAACAAGGTTCAGGGCCCTGATCACTTCTTCCTTCCGCTCCTGCAGGAACTTCGCGATTCCGCCGGTAATCTCCCCGTTCTCGTCCAGCTTGAACCAGTAGCTCTTGTTTCCGCTGATCACCTCGGTGTCGGCGCAAAGCTTGTCAATCTGCTTCCGGGTGGCGGTGAAATCCGTAACCGCCACGGCTTTCACCGTGTTCCCCTCGAAGGGTCCGAATCCGCAGCCCTTCATCAGCTCCGTCACGTCCTGAACCTTCAGGTCGATCCGCAGGTCCGGCTTATCCGTTCCGTAGGTTTCCATCGCCTCCAGGTACGGAATCCGGCGGAAGGGAGCGGAAGAGGCGGTGTGATACTTTCCGAACCGGGAAAACACCGGCGGAAGCACATCCTCCAGCACCGCAAAAACGTCCTCCTGTCCCGCGAAGGCCATTTCCATATCCAGCTGGTAGAATTCGCCGGGGCTCCGGTCTCCCCGGGCGTCCTCGTCCCGGAAGCAGGGAGCGATCTGGAAATACCGGTCAAATCCGCTGGTCATCAGCAGCTGCTTGAACTGCTGTGGCGCCTGGGGCAGCGCGTAAAACATGCCGGGATGCTTCCGGGCAGGCACCAGGTAGTCCCGGGCCCCCTCCGGGGAGGACGCCGTCAGGATCGGTGTCGTGATTTCAAGGAAGCCGTGCTCCGTCATGGCCTGCCGCAGGGCGGAAACCACGTTGCAGCGAAGGACGATATTCTTTTTGACCTCCGGGTTCCGCAGGTCCAGGTACCGGTACTTCAGCCGCAGGCTCTCGTCCGCCTCCCGGCTGCGGTTAATCTGGAAGGGCAGCGCGTTGTACCGGCATTTTCCCAGCACCTCCACGCTGTCGGGCACCACTTCGATATCCCCGGTGTCCATCTTCGGGTTCTTGTTGTCCCGCTCCCGCACGGTACCGGTCACGGAAACGACGCTTTCCTTGTTCAGTCCCAGGAAAACGTTCAGGATCTTCTCATCCTCGGCCACCAGCTGGGTGCATCCGTAAAAATCCCGCAGCACGACAAACGCAAGGTTTCCGCCCACTTCCCGGACGTTCTCAACCCATCCGCTCAGCCGCACCTTTTTTCCGGCGTCCGCCAGCCGCAGCTCGTTACAGGTGTGTGTTCTGTTCTGCATAATCCTTATCCTCTCTTATCCGATCATGGCGCGGACTTTCCCGCAGGCTTCCCCCACGGGAACCGCTGCTTCCTCGCCTGTCGTCATGTTTTTGATCTTCACGGTGCCGTTTGCCGCCTCTTCGTCTCCGATCACCGCTGTCAGCGGAGCTCCGGTTTTGTTGGCATATTTGAACTGTGCCTTCAGGCTCCTGCCGCAGTGGTCCAGGTCGGCCCGGATCCCTGCCCGGCGCAGGTCCTGCACCAGTGAAAAGGCGTGGATCCTGTTCTCGCCCATGTAGGTAACGAAGATGTCGTACTGTTCCGGCCGCGGAATTTCAACCCCGTCCGAATCCAGCAGCATCAGCACCCGCTCCAGGCCCATGCCGAAGCCCACGGCAGGCGTGTCCTGTCCGCCGATCTGGGCTACCAGGTTGTCGTATCTTCCGCCGCCGCACACCGTCAGCTTTCCGTCCTTCGTTTCCGTAACCAGTTCAAACACCGTCTTGGTGTAATAATCCAGTCCCCGCACGATCCGGCTGTTCACCCGGAAAGGAATTCCGGCGCTGCTCAGGCATTCCTGAAGCTGCTCAAAGTGGGCCCTGCATTCATCGCACAGCAGGTCCAGCATGCTGGGCGCGTCCGCCGTCAGCTCCTGGCACTGCTTTTCCTTGCAGTCCAGCACCCGCAGCGGGTTCCGGTCAAAGCGCTCCCGGCAGGTGGAGCACATCCGGTCGATCCGGCCGCCCAGGAACTCCTTCAGCCGGGCGTGATACACGGGCCGGCACACCGGGCAGCCGATGCTGTTGATTTCCACGCTCAGGTTCCGAACCCCCAGGTCCTGCAGCAGGTGGTACGCCAGCAGGATCAGCTCCGCGTCCGCCGTGGCTTCCTTCGCCCCGAAGCACTCCACCCCAAACTGGTGGTGCTCCCGCAGCCGGCCGCTCTGGGGATTCTCATAGCGGAAAATCGGGGCGTTCAGGTAGTACATTTTGCAGGGAAGGGCGTCGGCGTACAGGTTGTGCTCCAGGAAGCAGCGCACCGCTCCCGCCGTCCCCTCTGGCTTCAGGGTAATGGAACGGTCTCCCTTGTCTTTGAAGGTATACATTTCCTTCTGAACGATGTCGGTGGTGTCCCCGACGCCGCGCTGGAACAGCTCCGTATGCTCAAATACCGGTGTCCTTACTTCGCGGTATCCCGCCAGCGCGGCCGCCGCGCGCATTTTATTCTCAATGTACTGCCAGCGATAGCTTTCTGCCGGCAGCACATCCTTGGTTCCCCGGGGGGCCTGAGTCAGCATAGTCAACCTCCTGTTACGGTTCCTTTTAATAACCGATAAATTATATCATATTTTGTTTCCTTGTAAATCAAAAAAACCGGAAATGCCTTCATTTCCGGTTTACGTCGGTGTTTCTCCCGCTTTACCAGGAGTAATTCATGGCTGTGGCCACGCAGTTCTGGTGGGCGGAGTCCACCAGGCCGGATCCGTGGGTCTTGCTTCCGTAGAAGTGGATGCAGAAATGCCCGTCAAATCCGTTGTTGTTCAGGGTGGATGTCCCGTGGGGCATGCCGTTCATGGAAGCCGCGTATACGTGCCCGTTGTATTTCACAAGGATCGCCCGCCTGCGCCAGCTCCAGTGTCCGTAGATGGAAAGCATCGTGTTCCGGTCCGACCTGGTGTAGGGTTCGGCGTCCAGGTGGTTTCCCCCGCTCCAGCGCTTCACCGTGAACACCTTTCCCGTCAGCACGTCCTTCACCTTGAAGGTGGCGCCCTTCGGGATGATGTTGCATCCGCCGGCAAACCAGTTCAGCTTTTCCGTGCTGCCGGATTTGGAACCCGCTTTTTTCGCGCTGGAGCTGTTCAGCTTGTTCAGCGTGCTGGAGTTCACCTTTCCGGTCACGGAAAGTCCGTTCCTGTCCTGGAAATCCTTCACGGCCGCCTTCGTCTTGTTGCCGAAGTCGCCGTCCGCGCTTCCCTCCAGGTACCCCAGGGCGATCAGCCGTTTCTGCACCTTCCGCACCGCGTCGCCCGTGTCGCCGATCTGGCAGGTGCCGTCCGAGCTTCCCCCGGAGCTTCCGGAGGATCCGCCGTTCGCCTTCTTCGCGCCGGAGCTGTTCAGCTTGTCCAGCGTGCTGGAGTTCACCCTGCCGGTCACCGTCAGGCCGTTTCTGTTCTGGAAAGCCTTCACGGCTTCCTTGGTCATATTTCCGAAGGATCCGTCCGCGCTGCCCTCCAGGTATCCCAGGGCGATCAGCCGCTTCTGCACCCTCCGCACAGCGTCTCCCTTGTCGCCGATCTGGCAGGTGCCGTTCGAGCTGCTGCTTCCCGAGCTGCTGCCGGAGGACCCGGAGGAAGAATTCACGGAAACATACTTCTTATATACGTATCCGCTTTTTCCCCTTCCGCTCACTTTGTACCAGCTTCCGCTGGAATCCTTGATGGTAACCTGGTCTCCCTCCCTCAGGACGCCTACAACATCGCTTTCGGAGGATGCCTTTGAACGGACATTCAGGGAGGATGCCGTAACCGTGCCGGTCTGTGCCAGGGCGGCACAGGCGGGAATCAGGCAGAAGATCAGCATAAGCACAAAGATCACATGCGCTTTCTTCATGTTTTTCATGCAAAGCTCTCCTTTCTTGCCGAATCAGCATCATTTTATTACGATTATATTACGATGTCAACGACTTTTTTAATAATTCGTCATCTTTTCTTTATCTTTATTTTTCAAATCCTTTCCCCGGGGATTTGACAAACCCGCCAAAGTGTGGTAGGATCTCCGAGGTTTTTAAGAAACCAGTGCCGAAGACAGCCGGTACCGCGCTTCGCGGTTTAAAGGGGTTTCCCGCCTGCCGAGGTGTAAGCGGATCAGATTTTTATTCCCTTGCGCCTGCACGCAGGGGTTTCTTTATTCTGAACCGGTCAGGAGGTGCAATGGAACATGAGCAGCAATCTCGAAGCAAAAAAACTGGTCGTTGCCGATATCGTTGAGAAGCTGAAAAATGCCGAGTCCATGGTCGTTTGCTCTTACAGCGGACTGACGGTGGAACAGGTCACCGCCCTGCGTAAGCAGTGCCGTGAAAACGATGTGCATTACTGCGTGCTGAAGAACCGCCTGGTTCTCCGCGCCCTGAAAGAGCTCAACATCGAAGGGATCGACAATCTGCTGGAAGGCCCCAACGCCTTCGTTTTCGGTGAGAAGGACGTTACCGCCGCGCCGAAGATCCTGTCTTCCTTCATTGAGAAGAACAAGCTTACCTCACTCGAGATCAAGGGCGGCCTCCTGGGTACCGAGCCGATGGACGTCGCTACCATCAAGAATCTGGCGGCTACCCCCAGCCGGGAGGAACTGCTGGCCACCATGGTCGGCTGTCTGGTCTCCCCCGTTTCCGCGCTGGTCTCCGTTCTCGAGCAGATCGCCGAGAAGAAGGAAGCAGCCTGATCGCCCCCGCAGCATAATCGCTGCATGACAAATTATTAATTGGAGGAAATCAAAATGACAATTCAGGAAATTCTCGATGCTGTCGAGTCCATGACTCTGCTGCAGGTTAAAGAACTGGTTGATGCCATGAAAGAAAAGTTCGGCGTTACCGGCGCGATCGCCGTTGCCGGCGGCCCCGCTGCCGGTGGTGCTGCTGCCGCTGCTGAAGAAGAGAAGACCGAGTTCGACGTCGTGCTGAAGGATGCCGGTTCTGAAAAGATCAAGGTCATCAAGGTTGTTCGTGAAGTCGTTTCCGGCCTGGGCCTGAAGGAAGCCAAGGACATCGTTGAGTCCGCTCCCAAGACCATCAAGGAAGCTGTCTCCAAGGAAGAAGCCGAGAAGATCGCCGAGCAGTTCAAGGCTGTTGGCGCCACCGTCGAAATCAAATAATTTTCGCACGGAACAGGCGGGTGTCATCTGCACCCGCCTGTTTTTTTGTCCCCGCAACCGCATAAAAAAAGCAGCCGTCCCAACGGCTGTTTTCGTTTATGCTGCCCGCGCAGTCTCAGTGCTTCAGGAGCTTCAGTGCGGTCTCCAGCAGGTCGCCGACCGTGGAAGCGTTCCGCACGGCCATCTTGATGGCTTCCTTCTCAAGGAAGTTCAGCTTGTGGTCCTTGTTCTCCTCAAACCAGTCCGTCAGCAGCTTCAGGTCTTCCTGTTCCATTTTTGTCTTCTCCTCTCTGCGCCGGTTCCAGTTCCAGCACAATCAGCTCGCAGGGATTGCAGATCCGGGGAACCCGCGGCTTCGCGCCGTTGGTCATTCCCCTGGATACCATCATCTTCCCTCCGTCGTAAAGGCCGTGGGTCAGCCTGGGAAACAGTCCCTGTCCCGGGGCGTACAGTCCCCGGCCGAAAATCTGGATCTGGCCGCCGTGGGCATGCCCGCACACCGTGAAATCGATGTCCCTTCCGCGCACATAATCCCTGTAATATTCCGGATGATGGCACATCAGGAGGCGGAACCCTTTTTCCTGTTCAAACCGGTCCAGGAACCCCGTGTCCGGCGGTCCCTTCCGCACGCTGCTCAGTCCCCCCAGCCGGATTCCCCGCAGCTCGCAGCTTTCGTCGTCCAGCAGCACCGCCTTGCTTTCCCGTATGGTCCTGATGAATTCCTCCGCATGCCTGTATTTCACCTCGTGGTTCCCCAGGGAGTAGTACACGGGAACGATTTCCGGAACCTCCTCCAGGAATCGCCGGGCGTTGCTGTTGTCCCTCCGGTGCCGGTCCACCAGGTCTCCGGGAATCAGCACCGCGTCGCACCCGCGGATAACCTCCGTCACGTCCGCGTAGGGGGCGCTGTGCAGGTCGGAGCATACGGCAAGCCGCAGCTTTTCCGCAATCCGGGCGGAGCGGATCCTGTGTGTTGTAATCACCCGATTCATAGCGCCTTCACCCTTTTGTTCCGAAACAGGTACAGCATCCCGTACCCGGCAGCCAGCAGCACCGCAGCCGCGATCATTGCTTCCGTCAGCAGCGCGTGGTTCAGGGTTCCGGTTCCCGCGGCCATGGATACCGAGGCAAGCTCCAGCCTGAGCTGCGGCAGCAGCACCGCCAGCAGGATCCCTGTCGCGGCCAGGATGATTCCCGTTCCCGCCAGCGCTGTTCCGAAATACTTCAGGCTCAGCCGGATCTCCCTGCCCGTCAGCAGGGCAATCAGGCCGGCAGCCAGCAGGCACGCGGCCAGTCCCAGCAGCGGAAGGTTCCGGAGGGCGTTGATCAGCCCCGGAAAGTCCGCCTTTTCCTTTGCAACCGACAGTCCCTTTCCCAGCACCGTCTCCCGCAGCGGGAACACCGTCCGGTCAATAACCGTCGTCAGTTCCGATGTCACCTTCTGCAGGTCCGTTCCGCCGCCCTCCGCCGCCGGCAGGGCGTTTGCCTTCTCCTCCAGCGTCCCGGCGTCCCATCTTGGAACGGGACCTGCCTCGCCGGTGGTCAGCAGCTTGGTCCACCAGGCTGCCGCGTCCCGGTTATACGCTTCCAGCGCGCTGCGGCTCACCGCTTCCTTCAGCGGCTCCCCGTTGATGCCGTATTCCGTTTCCATCTCGTCGATGTAGGCGTGGATCGCCGCTGTTTCCCTGTCCAGCACGCTGCCGTCCGTTGCCGCCCGGGCGTGCAGCCCTTCGGAGGTAACTGCCTGCGCCGCCAGGGCGCTCAGCAGGGTAACCGTCATCAGGATCGCGAGCAGCACCGTGCAGCCCCATGCGATTCCGCGCTCATGGGGAAACGCCCTTCCCTTTTTGCCGCTCATGATCTCACCACCACTTTAATCAGGATGTTTATCAGTTGGTATACCTTCGGCCAGAAGCGGATCCCGGCGTACAGGATTGCCGCCGCGGCGGGCACTGCAACAGCCAGCGGCAGCAGATAGATCCCTCTCCCGGGCTTTTTCCTTGTCTCAGTGCTCACTCTTCCTCGTTCTCTCCCTTCTTCTGTGTCTTCTCTGCTGCATGTCATCCTTCATCGGGGCCTCTCCCCGGAGCTTCAGCAGCTGGTCCCGCAGCTCTGCCGCCCGCTCAAACTCCAGCTCCCTGGCCGCGCCGATCATCTCTTCCTCAATCTGCCGCATCAGCGCGTTCCGTTCATCCTCCGTCAGGGCTTCCGGAGCGCTTTCCTCCACCTTCCTGGTCACCTCAAGCACGTTCCGGATGGCGTTCCTTACGGTTTCCGGAGTAATCCCGTGCTCCTTGTTATAGGCTTCCTGCAGGGCCCTCCGCCGGTTTGTTTCCGACATGGCTTTGGCCATGCTCTCCGTCAGCGTATCCCCGTAGAGGATCACCCGTCCGTCCGCGTTCCGGGCCGCCCGCCCGATGGTCTGGATCAGGGAGGTCTCGCTGCGGAGGAATCCTTCCTTGTCCGCGTCCAGGATCGCAACCAGCGCCACCTCCGGAAGGTCCAGGCCTTCCCGCAGCAGGTTGATGCCCACCAGCACGTCATATTCTCCCAGCCGCAGGTCCCGCAGCAGCTCCATCCGTTCAATGGTCTGTATATCGCTGTGCAGGTAGCGCACCCGGATGTCCAGCTCCTTCAGGTAATCCGTCAGGCTTTCCGCCATGCGCTTGGTCAGCGTGGTCACCAGCACCCGTTCTCCCTTGGCAACCACGCCGCGGATTTCGCCCACCAGGTCGTCCACCTGTCCCGTCGCGTTCCGCAGGATCACCTTCGGATCCAGCAGCCCCGTGGGCCGGATAATCTGCTCCACGGTCTGCTGCGCCCGCTCCCGTTCATAGGGCCCCGGCGTTGCGGAAACATAGATGGTCTGGCCGATCCTGGCCTCGAACTCCTCAAACAGGAGCGGCCGGTTGTCGTAGGCGGAAGGCAGCCGGAATCCGTATTTCACAAGGGTTTCCTTCCGCACCCTGTCCCCGTTGTACATGGCCCGGATCTGCGGCACCGTCACGTGGCTTTCGTCGATCATCACCAGGAACTCGTCCGGGAAATAGTCCAGCAGCGTATAGGGCGCGTCTCCCGGTTTCCGTCCGTCAAAATACCGGGAATAGTTCTCAATTCCCTGGCAGTAGCCGATCTCCCGCATCATCTCGATGTCATACCGGGTGCGCTGGGCGATCCGCTGGGCCTCCAGCAGCTGTCCCTCCGCCTCAAACTGGGCGATCCGCTCCTGCAGGTCCCGCTCAATTTCCCCGATATGCTCCTCCATGTGGGCCGGATCCGTGGCGTAGTGAGTTGCCGGAAACAGCGCCGCATGCTCCAGGGTGGCCAGCACATGCCCGCTCACCGCGTCCACCTGGGAAATGCGGTCGATTTCGTCCCCGAACATCTCCACCCGCAGGGCCCGTTCCTTTTCTCCCGCGGGAATGATCTCAATCACGTCTCCCCGCACCCGGAAGGATCCCCGTTCAAAATCCGTGTCGTTCCGTTCATACTGGATGTCGATCAGGTCCCGCAGCAGGCGCTGCCGCGGATAGGTCATTCCCGGCCGCAGGCTCAGCATCTGCCCCTCATATTCGCTGGGGTCCCCCATGGAATAGATGCAGCTCACCGAAGCCACAATGATCACATCCTTCCGCTCCCGCAGCGCGGCGGTGGCGGAATGGCGGAGCCGGTCAATCTCCTCGTTGATGGAAGCGTCCTTCTCAATATAGGTATCCGAGGAGGCGATGTATGCTTCCGGCTGGTAATAATCGTAATAGGAAACGAAGTATTCCACCCGGCTGTCCGGAAAAAACGCCCGCAGCTCGGTGCACAGCTGGGCCGCCAGGGTTTTGTTGTGGGCGATCACCAGCGTCGGCTTCTGTATTTTCTCAATCACCGATGCCATGGTAAAAGTCTTCCCGCTTCCCGTAACCCCCAGCAGGATCTGCTCCTTCATTCCCGCCCGGATGCCTGCGGCCAGGGCTTCAATGGCCTGCGGCTGGTCCCCGGAAGCGCTGTAGGGCGCTTTCAGCACAAACTGATCCATGCTTTTTCCTCTTTCACCGGATAGCGCAGGGTGAAGATTTCCCCGTCCCGTGCCGTCCATGTCTTCTCAAAAATGTTCCGCGCGTTGTCCAGGCAGCTTTCCGGGTCATCCAGGCTGGTGCTGAAATGGGTCAGCACCAGCGCGGCAGGATCCGCCTTCCGGGCAATCTCCGCGGCTTCCCGAAACAGCATGTGATGGTTCTTCAGCGCCAGGGGCAGCTTTTCCTCTTCCCCGTACATTCCCTCCAGGATCAGGAGATCCGCGCCCCTTGTGTTTTTCTCCAGGGTCTCGCAGGGGCGCGTGTCCGTGGAAAATACAACGGTAATCCCCTTCCTGGCCTTCCCGGAAACATCCTCCGGCCGGATTTCCTTCCCCTGCAGCACAAGCGTTTCCCCCTGCTGCAGTCTCTTCCATTCCGTCACCGGAATCCCCAGCCCCTTCGCTTTTTCCGGGTCAAAGGCGTTCTTCCGCTCCAGCGTCATCCGATATCCGTAGCACGGAATTCCTCCGTGGTCCACCGGAAAGGCGCGGATCCGAAGGCCGATGGCTTCCAGCTCCCCGCCCTCCGGCGGCAGCTCGTGAAGCATCACCGGGTAGCTCAGCGGCGGAACGATCACGCACAGTCCTTCCACCACCCGCTTCAGCCCCTTCGGCCCCCAGATATGCAGCGTTTCCGTTTTCCCGGCTTTTTCCAGGCTCAGCAGGAATCCGGCCAGTCCCGTGCAGTGATCCCCGTGGTAATGGGTAAGCAGCACATCCTCAATGCACCGGAATCCCCATCCCAGCTTCCGGATCCCCACCTGGGTTCCTTCCCCGCAGTCAATCAGCATTCCCCGTCCGTTATCCCGCACATACAGGGAGGAAAGCGCCCGGTCCGCCAGCGGCAGCGTCCCGCCGGTTCCCAGCGTGCATAGCTCCAGCATCCTCTGATCCTCTCCTCCTCCGCGCGAGTCCCGGGCCGGAATCGCAAAATCCAATACCTGACCAATCATTTTACTCCCTTTCCCCCGTTCTTGCAATCATTCGTTTATGCGAACGGATGAATATTATGCATTCCTTTATGCATTTTGGAATTCCCTGTGCGTTTTCTTTGTTTTTCGTTTCTTTTTATGCAATTTTCCCTTGACATGATGATTCTTCAGGTATATATTCCATGCATAATCATGCACGAAGGAGGATTCCCCATGAATAAAAAGGAAATCAAAAAGGTTGTTCTCGCCTATTCCGGCGGACTGGATACTTCCATTATCATTCCCTGGCTGAAGGAGAATTACAACAATCCCGAAATCATCGCCGTCTCCGGCGATGTGGGCCAGGGCACCGAGCTGGACGGCCTGGAGGAAAAGGCCCTGAAAACCGGCGCTTCCAAGCTGTATGTCCTGGACCTGACGGATGAGTATGTCAACGATTATATTATCCCCACCATGAAGGCCGGCGCCGTCTACGAGGAATACCTGCTAGGCACCAGCCACGCGCGTCCCTGCATCGCCAAGGGCCTGGTGGAAATCGCGAAAAAAGAAGGGGCGGACGCCATCTGCCACGGCTGCACCGGAAAGGGCAACGACCAGGTCCGTTTCGAGCTGGCTGTCAAGCATTTTGCCCCGGATATGCCCATCATCGCTCCCTGGCGGGAGTGGGAGATCCAGTCCCGGGATGAGGAAATCGACTATGCCGAAGCCCACAACATCCCCCTGAAGATCACCCGGGAAACCAACTATTCCAAGGACAAGAACCTCTGGCACCTGAGCCATGAAGGCCTGGACCTGGAGGATACCGGCAACGAGCCCCAGTATGAGAAGCCCGGCTTCCTGGAAATGGGAGTCTCCCCGCTGGATGCCCCGGACGAGCCCACCTACATCACCCTGGAGTTTGAGCAGGGTACTCCCGTTGCCCTGAACGGCGAAAAGCTCTCCGCCAAGGACATCATCCTGAAGCTCAACGACCTGGGCGGCAAAAACGGAATCGGCATCATCGACATCGTGGAAAACCGCCTTGTGGGCATGAAGTGCCGCGGCGTGTATGAAACCCCCGGCGGAACCATCCTCTACAAGGCCCATGAAACCCTGGAGTCCGTCTGCCTGGATAAGCTCACCCTCCATGAGAAGCAGAAGCTCTCCATCACCTTCGCCGAGCTGGTGTACAACGGCCTGTGGTTCTCCCCCCTGCGGGAAGCCCTTTCCGCCTTTGTGGACAAAACCCAGGAGAAGGTCACCGGCAAGGTCCGGCTCAAGCTCTACAAGGGCAATATCATCCGTGCCGGCGTCTGGAGCGACCATTCCCTGTATTCCGAGGATATTGCCACCTTCGGCGCCAGCGATTACAACCAGAAGGATTCCGCCGGCTTCATCACCCTCTTCGGTCTTCCCACAAAGGTGCAGGCCCTGGTGGACGCGGCGGCAAAAAAATAACTGAGGTAAAAAATGACGAAAGTATTCATTGACGGCAGCGCGGGCACAACCGGCCTGAGGATCCGGGAGCGTCTTTCCGGAAGGGAGGATCTGCAGCTGATCTCCCTTCCGGAGGAGCTGCGCAAGGATCCCTCCGCCCGGGCGGACGCCCTGAACACAGCGGCGGTATCCTTCCTCTGCCTGCCGGATGACGCGGCGCGGGAGGCTGTTTCCCTGGTAACCTCTCCCGATGCGGTCATCATCGACACCAGCACCGCCCACCGCACGGCGGAGGGCTGGACCTACGGTTTCCCCGAGCTCAAAGGGCAGCGGAGCAGGATTGCCTCCTCCCGCCGCATTGCAAATCCCGGATGCCACGCCAGCGGCTTTGTGTCGCTGGTGGCTCCGCTGGTTCAGGCCGGACTGCTGAAAGCAGATGTCCGGCTTTCCTGCTTTTCTCTCACCGGCTATTCCGGCGGGGGAAAGAAAATGATCGCCGGCTATGAGGCAGACCCGATGCCCGAACTCTTCCGGGCTCCCCGGCAGTATGCCCTGGGCCAGACCCATAAGCATCTTCCGGAGATGGCGGCCGTATGCGGCCTGGAGCACGCCCCGGTCTTCTGTCCCATCGTGGCTCCCTATTATGCCGGCATGGAGGTCACCGTTCCCCTGACGCCTGCGGAAACCCAGGCCTCTCCGGAGGAAATCCGCAAGGTATACCGGGAGTATTACACCTCCGGCCTGGTCCGCTTCGTTTCCTCCCCGGAGGAGGAGGGCTTCCTTTCCGCCGGCGCGCTGGCCGGCCGGGATGATCTCGAGGTTTCCGTTTTCGGAACCCCGGAGCGGATCCTGCTGGTTTCCCGCTTCGACAACCTTGGCAAGGGCGCTTCCGGCGCCGCCATCCAAAATATGAATCTTGTGCTGGGGGTGGAGGAAACCCTCGGGCTGGTGAAAGGATAACATGGACGATATACGCATTCAGCCCATGACCGTCGATGATTATGACGATGTCCGGGCGCTGTGGATGACCATCCGGGGCTTCGGCATCCGTACCCTGGATGATTCCCCGGCGGATATCCGCCGTTTCATCCTTCGCAATCCCACCACCAGCGTCGTGGCCCGGGACGGAAACCGCATCGTCGGCTCCATCCTCTGCGGGTCCGACGGGCGGCAGGGAGCCCTCTATCATGTCTGTGTCGCCCGGGACTACCGGCGCCGCGGCATCGGCACCCGGATGGTTGGCTACTGCATGCAGCAGCTGAAGCTCATGGGCATCAACAAGGTTTCCCTCATTGCCTTTGCAAGCAATGATGCCGGCAATGCCTTCTGGAACAAGATCGGCTGGACCCGGAAATCCGATGTGAATTATTACGAGTTTGTGCTGAACCAGGAAAATATAACGCACTTTATAGGAGAGGATACGGAATGATCCGCAGAATATCCGGCGGAATTACCGCCGCAAAGGGCTTCAGGGCTGCCTGCTGCGCCGCGGGCATCAAATACAAGGGGCGCACGGACATGGCCATGATCGTTGGCGACGTCCCCTGCCGCGTTGCGGGAACCTTCACTTCAAACAAAGTAAAAGCCGCCCCCGTGCTGTGGGACCGGGAGATCGTTGAATCCGGCGCCCCCGTGCAGGCGGTGGTTGTCAACGCCGGCATCGCCAATGCCGCCACCGGCAAAAACGGGCTGGACCTCTGCCGGGCCACGGCAGACTGCGCCTCCGCCGTTCTCGGCGTTCCCGCTTCCTCCGTGCTGCTGGGATCCACCGGCGTCATCGGCCCCAATCTCCCGCTGGACAGGATTTCAGCCGGAATTTCCGCCATGGCCGAAACCCTCTCCGCCACGCAGGAGGCCGGCACCGCCGCCAGCCGGGCCATCATGACAACGGACACCGTAAACAAGGAGTTTGCTGTCACCTTTGACCTTCTCGCCGCGGACGGGAACGGAACGGTCCCGGTCACCCTGGGCGGAATGAGCAAGGGCTCCGGCATGATCCATCCCAATATGTGCACCATGCTCGGATATATCACCACCGATTGCGACATCTCCCGTGACCTGCTGGTCAAGGCCCTGCGCACCGTGGTGCCGGACACCTTCAACATGATCACCGTGGACGGGGACACCAGCACCAACGATACCCTGCTCCTCCTCTCCAGCGGCCTTGCGGGAAACCGGCCGGTTACCGGGGAGGATGAGAGCTATTCCCTCTTCCGGGAAGCCCTCTTCTCCGTCTGCCGCGACCTGGCGGTCCTCATGGCTTCCGACGGGGAAGGCGCCACCCATCTGGTGGAAATGCGGGTGTATCACGCGGATACGAAGGAAAATGCCCGCACCCTTGCGCGTTCCGTTGTCGGCTCCAGCCTGGTCAAGGCTATGATCTTCGGCAGGGACGCCAACTGCGGCCGGATTCTCTGTGCCCTGGGCTACGCGGGGCCGGACTTTGATCCCGCCGTCATAGAGGTGTATCTCCACGGGGAGAAGGAAACCGTCTGCTTCTACAAAGACGGCTGCGTCCAGGCTTTTGACGAGGAGAAGGCCGCTGCCATCCTGGCGGAGAAGAAGGTCTGCTTCTCCTGCGATATGAAGATGGGCACGGAGGAAGCCACCGCCTGGGGCTGCGACCTGACCCACGATTACGTTACCATCAACGGCGATTACCGCAGTTAATCCATATCAGGAGGTTCTTCCCATGCATCATGATGAACTGACAAACCTGGAGCGTGCGGAGGTGCTCACCGCCGCCCTGCCCTATATCCGGCAGTATTCCGGCCGGGTCGTGGTGGTCAAATACGGCGGCAACGCCATGATCAATGAGCAGCTGAAGCAGCAGGTCATGGAGGATATTGTCCTCCTCTGGCTCATCGGCGTCCGGGTGGTCCTGGTTCACGGCGGCGGCCCGGAGATCAACGAGCTCATGGACCGCCTCGGCAAGAAACCGGAATTCGTCGGCGGACTCCGGGTCACCGACCGGGAAACCATGGATATCGTCCAGATGGTGCTTGCCGGCAAAATCAACAAAACCCTGGTCAACCTGCTGGAGATGAAGGGCGGCAAAGCCGTCGGCCTCTCCGGCATGGACGGCCGGCTTCTCCAGTGCACCGTGAAGGATGAGCGTCTGGGCTTTGTCGGGGAAATCCAGAAGGTCCACATCCAGCCCGTCACCGACCTGCTGGATAAAGGCTATATTCCCGTCATCTCCACCGTCGGCTGCGATAAATCCGGCAACGCTTACAATATCAACGGCGACACCGCCGCCGCCTATATCGCCGGAGCCCTCGGCGCCAAAACCCTGATCATGATGACGGATATCGCCGGAATCCTTCGGGATGTGAAGGATCCCTCCAGCCTCATCCCGGAAATCTCCCTGGATGAGCTCTCCCAGCTGAAGGAAAACGGGGTCATCTCCGGCGGCATGATTCCCAAGGTGGAATGCTGCGCCACCGCCATCGCCCGCGGCGTGAAAAATGTGGTCATCATGGACGGACGGGTCCCCCATTCCATCCTGATGGAACTGCTGACCGACGAAGGCGCCGGCACCCGTTTCTCCGATTCCGAAAAAGCCACAGACCGCGGCTGGGACAGCTGAAATGCTCCCGGCAATATCCGGGCTGCACACAACCGAACATCAGGAGGCTCCCATGAATACATTTGAAACCGATCAAGCCTATGTTGCACATACCTACAGGCGCTTTCCCGTGGAGATTGTCTCCGGCAGGGGTTCCCTGGTAAAGGACGCCGCCGGCAAGGAATATATCGATATGGGTTCCGGCATTGCCGTCACCTCCTTCGGCGTCGCCGACGAGGCCTGGATTGCCGCCGTGGAGGACCAGATTCACCGGGTCCAGCACATGTCCAACCTGTATTACACCGAGCCCTGCGCCCGCCTTGCGGAAGCCCTGTGCACCCGCACGGGCATGTCCCGGGTCTTCTTCGGCAATTCCGGCGCCGAGGCCAATGAATGCGCCATCAAGGTCGCCCGGAAGTGGGCTGCGGAAACCAAGGGCCCGGATTGCTCCGTCATCGTCACCCTGGAAAACAGCTTCCACGGCCGCACCCTCACAACCCTGGCCGCCACCGGCCAGGATCATTACCACGAACTGTTCCAGCCCCTGACTCCCGGCTTCGCCCATTTTCCTGCCGGGGATCTGGACGCCCTGAAGGCCCTGTGCGCCGGGGGAAAGGTGGCTGCCGTGCTCATTGAGTGCATCCAGGGAGAGGGCGGCGTAGTCCCGCTGGATCCCGCCTTTGCCACCGCCCTTGAAGCTTATCTCAGGGAGCAGGATATTCTTCTCATGGTGGATGAGGTGCAAACCGGCAACGGACGCACCGGGCAGCTCTACGCCTATATGAATTACGGCCTCCATCCGGATGTGGTCACCACCGCCAAGGGTCTTGCCGGCGGCCTGCCCCTGGGCGCCTGCCTGCTGGGCGAGAAGGTGAAGGATGTCTTTTCCTACGGAGACCACGGCTCCACCTTCGGGGGAAATCCCGTTGCCTGCGCCGCTGCCCTTTCCGTCTTCACCCGGCTCACGGATTCCTTCCTCGCCCAGGTTCGCGAAAAGGCCGCCCTGCTCCGGAGCCTGCTGGAAGGCGCCCCGGGAATCCTTTCCGTCACCGGCTGCGGCCTCATGCTCGGGCTGAAAACGGAAAAGCCTGCTGCCGATGTGGTGAAGGCCTGCATGGAAAACGGCGTGCTTTGCCTCACGGCCAAGGACAAGGTCCGGCTTCTCCCCGCCCTCAACATCCCCGAAAACCTGATTCGTGAAGCGGCCGGAGTCATCCTGTCCGCCTGCCGCTGATCCCCTGCCCGTCCCATTCAAAAAACCAGTCCGGAGGAATGCCCATGTCTTACCTGGTTCTGAGCAACGGAAAAGTGTTCGAAGGCAAACGTATCGGAGCCCATCGGGACCGGATCGGGGAGCTCGTTTTCACCACCGGTATGGAGGGCTACCTGGAAACCCTGACCGATCCCAGCTATTACGGCCAGATTGTCACCCAAACCTTTCCCCTCATCGGGAATTACGGGGTGATTGAAGAGGATTTTGAAGGCAGCAGCACCCTTTTCGGCTATATTGTCCGCAACCTGTGCGATACGCCTTCCAACTTCCGTTCCGCCTATCCCCTCAACGATTACCTCGTGGCCCGGGGAATCCCCGGCCTGTGCGGGGTGGATACCCGGGAAATCGTCCGGATCACCCGGGAGGAAGGCGTCATGAACGCCATGATCTGCGATGAAATCCCTTCGGATCTCAGCGCCATCCGCGCCTTCCGTGTGGAAAACGCGGTGGATTCCGTTTCCGGAGGCACCCGCGGCTTCTTCCCCGCCAACGGGGAGGAGCGCTGCCGGGTTGCCCTCATCGATTACGGTGCCAAGCATAATATCATCCGGAGCCTGCAGAAGCGGGGCTGCTCCGTAACCGAATGGCCGGCCCGTTCCACGGCGGAGGAAATCCTTGCCTCCGCCCCGGACGGGATCATGCTCTCCAACGGCCCCGGGGATCCGCAGGAAAACACCTTCTGCATTGAGCAGCTCCGGAAGCTCATCGGCCAAAAGCCGGTCTTCGGCATCTGCCTGGGCCATCAGCTGGCGGCCCTGGCCCTTGGCGGCCAGACCGTCAAGCTGAAATACGGTCATCGCGGCGGCAACCAGCCCGTCCTGGATCTTTCCGCCGGAAGAACCTATATCACCTCCCAGAACCACGGATACGCCGTCGTGGCGGATTCCCTGAAGGGCGTCGGCCGTGAATCCTTCCGCAATGCCAACGACGGAAGCTGCGAAGGAATGGAGTATCCGGACGCGGACTGCTTCACGGTTCAGTTCCACCCGGAAGCCGCTTCCGGCCCCCGGGATACCTCGGTGCTGTTTGACCGCTTCGTGCGGAGGATGGAGGAAATGAAACATGCCTAAAGATCCCACAATCCGGAAAGTCCTGGTTATTGGGTCCGGCCCCATCGTCATCGGCCAGGCCGCGGAGTTTGATTACGCCGGGGCCCAGGCCTGCCGCGTGCTGAAGGCGGAGGGGATCAACGTGGTTCTGGTCAACTCCAATCCGGCCACGATTATGACCGACCAGCACCTGGCGGATGAAATCTACCTGGAGCCGCTGAATGCCGCAACCATCCGCCGCGTCATTGAAAAGGAGCGTCCCGATGGGCTCATCGCGGGCCTGGGCGGACAGACCGGCCTCACCCTGGCCATGCAGCTCAGCCGGGACGGCACCCTTGAGGAATTCGGGGTCCGGCTGCTGGGCTCCCCCATCAGCGCCATCGAAAAGGCGGAGGACCGGGAAAAGTTCCGGGAAACCATGCTGAAGGCCGGCCAGCCCTGCGTTCCCTCCGGCATCGCCGAAAACATGGAGGAAGCCCTCGCCGCGGCGGAGGAAATCGGCTATCCCGTCATCATCCGTCCGGCCTATACCCTCGGCGGCAGCGGCGGCGGAATCGCCTCCAATGAGGCGGAAATGCGCCAGATCGCCCGCGCCGGCCTCGATGCTTCCCCCATCACCCAGATTCTCGTGGAAAAATGCATCTCCGGCTGGAAGGAAATCGAGTTTGAAACCATGCGGGATGCCCGGGGCAACGTCATCGCCGTCTGCTCCATGGAAAATGTGGATCCCGTCGGCATTCATACCGGCGACAGCGTGGTTGTGGCTCCTGCCCTGACCCTGTCCGACAAGGAGTACCAGATGCTCCGCACCGCCTCCCTGGATATCATCTCCGCCATCGGCATCGTCGGCGGCTGCAACTGCCAGTTCGCCCTGAATCCCGATTCCTTTGAATACGCGGTGATTGAGGTGAATCCCCGGGTCAGCCGTTCCTCCGCCCTTGCCAGCAAGGCCACCGGTTACCCCATCGCCAAAATCACCACCCGCCTGGCCCTGGGATACTCCCTGGATGAAATCACAAACGATATCACCGGAAAAACCTGTGCCTGCTTCGAGCCCACCGTGGACTACGTGGTCGTCAAGTTCCCCAAGTGGCCCTTCGATAAATTCTACGGCTCCTCCCGCCGTCTCGGCACCCAGATGAAGGCCACCGGCGAGGTCATGGCCATCGGCCAGTCCTTCGAGGAAGCTCTTATGAAAGCGGTCCGCGGCGCGGAGATCTCCCTGGATACCCTCAACGCGCCTCCCCTTTCCTCCGAGCCCGTCCGGGAGAGGCTTGCCCGTCAGGACGACCATCGGCTTTTCACCGTCTTTGAGGCGTTGAAAACCGGGGTTTCCGTGGACGAAATCTTTGAGATCACGAAAATCGACCGTTTCTTCCTGTATCGACTCCGGTTCATGGCGGAGCTGGAAACCCGCGTGGCCCGCACCGGCCTGCAGGAGGGGGACTATGCGCTGCTCAAGCGCCTGGGCTATCCGGATACGGCTGTCCTGCGCATCTCCGGGGCCGAATCGGTTCCCGGCTGGAAAATGAGCTATAAAATGGTGGATACCTGCGGCGCGGAATTCGCCGCTGAAACGCCTTACTTCTATTCCTGCACGGATCAGGCCTGCGAATCCCGCAGCCTGAAGCGCTCCGGCCGGCCTGTCGTCATTGTGCTCGGTTCCGGCCCCATCCGCATCGGCCAGGGAATCGAGTTCGACTATTCCTCCGTCCACTGCGTATGGACCCTCCGGAAAATCGGTTATGATGTGGTCATCATCAACAATAACCCGGAAACCGTCTCCACCGACTACGACACCGCCGACCGCCTCTACTTCGAGCCCCTGACCCCGGAGGATGTCATGAACGTCATCGAGGTGGAGAAGCCTGTGGGCGTTGTGGTGGCCTTCGGCGGCCAGACGGCCATCAAGCTCACCCGCTTCCTGGACAGCCGGGGCATCCGGATCCTGGGAACCAGCGCCGAATCCATCGATATCGCCGAAGACCGGGAGCGCTTCGATGCCCTGCTGGAGCAGTTCAGCATCCGCCGTCCCCGGGGCATGGCCGTCCGCACCATGGAGGAAGCCGTTTCCGCCGCGGAAGGGCTGGGTTATCCTGTCCTGCTGCGCCCCTCCTATGTCATCGGCGGCCAGAACATGACCATCTCCCGTTCCCGGAAGCATACCGTGGACTATATGACCCGCATCCTCTCCGGCGGCATCGAAAACCCGGTCCTGGTGGATCAGTACCTCCCCGGCGTCGAGCTGGAGGTGGATGTCATCTCCGACGGCCAGGATGTGCTGATCCCCGGCATCATGGAGCATATCGAGCGGGCCGGCGTCCACAGCGGCGACTCCATTGCCGTTTATCCCCCCTTCAACCTCACCGGGAAATTCCAGGAGAAGATCTGCGATATTTCCGAAAAGCTGGCCCTGGCCCTGGGAACCAAAGGCCTTGTGAATATCCAGTACCTGATCTATGAAAACGAGCTGTATGTCATCGAGGTCAACCCCCGCGCTTCCCGCACCATTCCCTACATCTCCAAGGTAACCGGCGTTCCCATGGTGGACCTGGCTTCCCGGGTGATGCTGGGAGAGCCCCTGAAGGACATGGGCTTCGGAACCGGGCTGTACCCCGCCCCGCCCTACTGCGCCATCAAGGTGCCGGTTTTCTCCTTCGAAAAGCTGAATGACGCCGATTCCATCCTCGGCCCGGAAATGAAATCCACCGGTGAAGTGCTGGGCATCGGCATCACAAAAGCGGAAGCCCTCTTCAAAGGGCTGTCTGCCGCCGGTTTCCATCTGCCCACCGCCCGGGAGAAGGCGGCCACGGGCGTCCTCCTCTCCGTGGAGGATGAGGACTTCCCGGATGCCATTGCCGTGGCGAAGCGCTGCTACGATCAGGGCATCAGCGTTTATGCCACCAAGGATACCGCCCGGGCCATTTCCGCCGTCGGCATCCGCGTAACCCCCGTGGCCGATCCCAAGATCAGCGATGAAATCATCAGCCTCATGGAAAACGGTTCTGTCAATTACATCATCTACACCGGCGCCGTCAAGGACGATACCGTCGGCGACTATACCGTCCTCCACCGCAGGGCCATGGTCCTGGGAATCCCCTGCATGACCTCCCTGGATACCGCCAATGCCCTCATGGATATCCTCGGTTCTCGGTTCTCCCTGGAAAACACCGAGCTGGTGGATATCAACCATATGCGGTCCTTCCGGGATTCCTGATTCCCGCCCCGGGCCCTGCAAAAAAAGCAGCGCGCCGCCGTTTGGCAGCGCGCCTTTTCAGTTTCTTCCCTTATTCCTCTTCGGCAATAGCTTTCCGAACCTTCCTCACAGCCTTCGCCACGTCGTCAAACTGTTCCGGCGTCAGGCTCTGCGGACCGTCGCAAAGCGCGTGGGGCGGATCGTTGTGCACCTCGATCATCAGTCCGTCCGCGCCGCAGGCGGCAGCCGCCAGGGCCATGGGCTTCACATACCGGGCCGCGCCTGTCGCGTGGCTCGGATCCACCACCACCGGCAGGTGGCTCAGCTCGTGCAGCACCGCCACCGCGGAAAGGTCCAGCGTGTTCCTGGTGTAGGTCTCAAAGGTGCGCACGCCGCGTTCACAGAGGATCACCTGTTCGTTGCCGCCGGCCATGATATATTCGGCGCTCATCAGCAGCTCCTTGATGTTGTTGGCAAGGCCCCGCTTCAGCAGGATCGGCTTGTCCGTTTTCCCCAGTTCCTTCAGCAGCTCAAAGTTCTGCATGTTCCGGGCGCCCACCTGGATGATATCCACATCCTCAAACAGCGGCAGGTGTGAAATATCCATGATTTCCGTAACGATGGGCAGTCCCGTCAGTTTGCGCACCTCCGTCAGGATCCGGATGCCTTCCTCGTGCAGCCCCTGGAAATCATAGGGGGAGGTCCTGGGCTTGAAGGCGCCGCCCCGCAGCACGCCGGCGCCGCTTGCCTTCACCGCCCGGGCAACGGTCTCCACCTGCGCCTCGGATTCCACCGAGCAGGGCCCGGCGATCATCTGGAAGGCGCCTCCGCCGAAGGCCGCGTCAAAGCCCTTCAGCCGCACCACCGAGTCCTCCGGATGGAACTTCCGGTTCGCCTTCTTGAAGGGCTCCGAAATCCGGGTCACCCCGTCCACATAATCCAGTCCCCGGATCAGGTCTATATCAATGCGGGTGGTGTCGCCCACCAGGCCGATAATGGTCTGGAATTCTCCCTCGGAGATATGAGTCCGCACTCCCTGGCTTTCCAGCCATTGTACCAGGTGCTCCTGTTCATCGGCGCGGATGCTCTTTTTCAGCGCAATAATCACTGCTGTATCCCCCTGTCAGAAACTTATTTGTCAAAGGACGGCGGTACCGGCTTGGTAACGCTTTCCAGCTCCTTCTTCCGCCGGCTCTTCACCTCGGAAGGAATTGCCTGGATATCCCCCGCCTTTGTCAGTGCCATCTTCGTCAGGCTCGGACCGATCAGCTCGTAAATCAGCACCCCGAACAGCACGATGTTCCGGACCAGCGTTCCGTCCTCTCCCCCCAGCACCCGGTAGGCTGTCGCGCACATGCCCAGCGCCACGCCGGCCTGGGGCAGCAGCGTAATTCCCAGGTATTTTCTCACCGTCTCCGGGCTCTTCGCCAGCTTCGCGGACCAGTGGGCTCCGAAATATTTGCCCAGGGAACGGGCGGCGATATAGACCACGCCGACCAGGATCACCGCCGGCTTTGAAAACACTTCAAATTCCAGCGCGGCGCCGCTCAGCACAAAGAACAGGGTAATGGCCGGTCCGCTCCACCGGTCCGCCTGCAGCATCAGCTCCTCGCTCAGCGGGCAGAAGTTGCAGAACACCGTTCCCAGCATCATGCACACCAGCAGGCTGGAAAATCCGAAGGTGAAGGGCCCCACCGGGATCTTCAGCTGGCTCACCGCCACCGTCAGAATCACGCTTCCCACAATCAGGGCGTTCCGGTTCCGGTGGGAGTGGAAATACCGCTCCAGGTAGGTCAGCACAAATCCCGTCAGTCCGCCGAAGGCCAGGGAAAGCACAACCTCCATCAGCGGCTCGAGGATCAGCGCCGCCACGTTTGTGGTTCCGTTTTTCATGGCCTGGGCAATCCCGAAGGAGATCGCGAAAACCACAAGGCCCACCGCGTCATCCAGGGCAACCACCGGCAGCAGCACGTCCGTCACCGGTCCTTTTGCCTTGTACTGCCGAACCACCATCAGGGTGGCCGCCGGGGCCGTTGCCGCCGCGATGGCACCCATGGTAATCGCCACCGGCAGGCTCAGGATGTCCGGCCGCAGGTAATGGAAGATAATCAGCGCGATATCCACGAACACCGTAGCCGTAACAGCCTGCAGGATGCCGATAATGGTTGCCTGCTTTCCGGTTTGCTTCAGCGCGGAAAGCCTGAATTCGTGGCCGATGGCGAAGGCGATGAATCCCAGGGCCACATCGTTGATCAGGGACAGGGAATCCACCTTTTCAAAGGTGGTAAATCCGATTCCCAGCCGCCCCAGCACGCAGGGGCCGATCAGCACGCCGGCCACCAGGTATGCCGTAACGTCCGGCAGGTGGAATTTCACAAAGAGTCGGGTCATCATCAATCCTGCAAACAGGGCAATTGCAATCAGCAGGAGGGTTTGCATAAAGGGTCAGGCTTCCTTTCCGTTTCATTTTCACGGCGGCCATTTTACCACTTTTGAATCCGTCTTACAAGGCTTCTTCCTTGCGCGTCCTGTCCTTCTATGGTACTATATTCGTCAGGGTTTCCCCAATTCAGCATGAACAGGAGCGCATTCAGATGAACCGGATTACAGATGATATTGTTTACATCGGTGTAAATGATCACGATCTCGATCTTTTTGAGGGGCAGTACATCGTCCCCAACGGCATGGCCTATAATTCCTACGTGATCCTGGACGAAAAAATCGCCGTCATGGACACGGTGGATAAGCACTTTGGCGAGGAATGGCTGTCCGGCCTGGAGGAAGCCCTCTCCGGCCGCCTTCCGGATTACCTCGTGGTCCAGCATATGGAGCCGGATCATTCCGCCAATATTTCCCGCTTCATGGATAAATATCCCGCGGCTGTCATCGTCGCCTCCGCCAAGGCCTTCACCATGATGAAAAATTTCTACGGACAGGAGTATGCCGACCGCCGGATCGTGGCTGCCGAGGGAACGGAGCTCCCCCTGGGCGTTCATACCCTGCAGTTCATTGCCGCTCCCATGGTTCACTGGCCCGAGGTCCTCATGACCTATGACCGGGCGGATAAAGTCCTCTTCTCCGCTGACGCCTTCGGCAAGTTCGGCGCCCTGGATGTGGAGGATCCGGAAGGCTGGGCCTGCGAAGCCAGGAGATATTATTTCGGCATCGTCGGCAAATACGGCGCCCAGGCCCAGGCCGTCCTGAAGAAGGCTTCCGCCCTGGATATCCGGGTCATCTGCCCTCTCCACGGCCCGGTCCTGCAGGAGGATCTTCCCTATTACCTGAACCTGTATAACATCTGGACAACCTACGGCGTGGAAACCGAAGGGGTAGCCGTTTTCTACACCTCTGTTTACGGCAACACCGAAAAGGCGGTTCGCCTGCTGGAGGAAAAGCTCAGGGAAAAGGGCTGCCCCAAGGTGGCGGTCAGCGACCTGGCCCGGGATGATATGGCCGAATGTGTGGAGGATGCCTTCCGCTACGGAAAAGTGGTCCTGGCAACAACCACCTACAACGCGGATATCTTCCCCTTCATGCGCACCTTCATCGAAACCCTTTCGGAGCACGGATGGCGCGGCCGGAAAGTCGGCCTCATGGAAAACGGCTCCTGGGCGCCCACCGCGGCCAAAGTAATGAAATCCATGCTGGAAGGCTGCAAGGACACCGCCTTCGCCGAAACCCAGGTGCGGATCCTCTCCTCCCTTTCCGAAGAGAACATCGCCCAGGTCGATGCCCTGGCCGACGAAATGATGAAGTAAAATCACGTTCTTGCAAAAAATCCGCCGCGGTCCTGCGGCGGATTTTGTTTGTCTTCTTCTTTATTGCTCCTTCGTCCGTTTCAGGAAGGTCGCTCCGATGGCGATCGCGGCCCCCGCCAGCGCGAAAAGCGTGGCGGTCAGCATGGTGGTCCGCACGCCGCTGGCTTTGAACATGCTTCCCCCGATCAGGCTTGCCAGCACCGATCCGATGGTGGTCATGCTGAAGGCCAGGCTCTGGGCTTTCGCGGAATCCTTCCGTGCCACGACCTCGTCCGCGTATCCGACAATCAGCACCGTGTACAGGGCGTAGCTCGGCGCCTGCAGGATCCGGCTGGCAAACAGCAGCGGGATGTTCGGGGCCAGCGCGTATGCCAGCGTCTTCAGCACAAAGAAAACGAAGGCCAGCCGGATATACTGCACCCGGCTCCATCTCTTTGGAAGCCGGTCGGCAAACATCATCACCGGCACTTCCACAATGGCGGTGAACGCCGCCAGGTAGCCCATGATCGCCGGGCCGCCCCCCACGTTTTCCACCAGGTTGATCAGGAAATTCCCGTCCGTGTTGTGGGCGATGAAGATGAGAATCGTTCCGAACAGCATCAGGCAGAAAGCCTTGTTCTCCCGCACAAAGGCCCCCAGGGAGGAGGAGCGTTCCTGCACTGCCGCCGCTTCCGCCGGCAGGCTCCTTTCTGCCTCCCGCAGGTCCCGGTCGATCAGGCGGTTTCCGGCTGCCTGCAACACGATTACCGTCATTCCGGCGAAGGGCAGCATCTGCCACCCCAGCTGTTCCGTCAGGATTCCCAGCAGGGTGCTCAGGATCACGAAGGCGAAGCTGCCCATGGAGCGAGCCAGGCCGAAGTTCAGCGGCGCTTTTGCGTGCTCCAGCCGCACGCACAGGTCCAGGTTCAGCGCGTTCACCGGCATCACCAGTGCCAGGTAAAGCACATAGCATACCGAGCACAGCAGGTTTTTCTGCGCGTTCAGCCGCAGCGCGGCCAGCAGGATCAGCTGCGCCGCCAGCAGCACCGTAATCACTGCGGCGTGCCGGATCTTCCTGTTCCGGTCAATCCACGCGCCCAGCACCGGGCTCAGCACCGCGCCTCCGGTATTTCCCAGCGCAAGGATAATCCCCGTCTGCTGGTCGTCGTATCCCGCCCCGTGCAGGAACACGGCCGCGTATGCCGTCACCACGCAGAAGGCCATCCAGAATCCGCCGGTAATCACCATATAATGGAAAGTGACAGCGGATATT
>CAMHSI010000008.1 GCA_946187775.1 uncultured Clostridia bacterium | reverse complement strand
CCGCTGCCATCACCCGGGGGAAGCACGTATCAAAAGATGTCAGGGCGATAAAGCCCGACGGAATATGAATGAAAACGGAGGATATAAACAATGAATAATGAGGAACTGAACCTTCAGGAAATGGAAAATGTAAACGGCGGTTTCGGCGGATATGCCCATAAGCCCCGGGAGAAGGCCGGATTCATGGTCTACCAGATCGTGAAAGGCGACAACCTGACCAAGATCGCCAAGCGCTTCAACACCACCGTTGATTACCTGGTGTCCATCAACCGCAGCGTGATCCCCAACCGCAACGACATCACCAGCGGCTTCTACATCTACGTGCCCGTCTGATCGGCCTGATCTTCAAAACATCCCCTGATCCCAACCGGATCAGGGGATGTTTTCATTCCGCTGTTTTTCCTCCTCCCGCGCTGTTGAGGAGGATCACCGCGGAGAGGATCAGGAGGATTCCGCAGCCGGAAAGAAGCGTCAGGGGCTCGGAAAAGACCAGGACGCCGAAGAGGGCGGCGACCATGGGTTCAACGGTGGCCAGGATGCCGGCCCGGCCGGCTTCCACGGTCCGCAGTCCCAGGGTGTAGGCCAGGAAAGGAACCACCGCCGTAACCAGCGCCGTCAGCACGCAGAAGAGCAGCAGTCCGGGCAGGTTTTCCGCCGCGGAGAACTTTCCGATCATGTTCCCCGGCCCGCAGACCGCCCAGGATCCCGCTGCCGCGATCAGGAACGTGTACGTCGTAACGGTATAGGGAGAATACTTCCGCAGGGCCACCGTTCCCAGGATGCTGTACAGGCCGTAGCCGATCCCGGATCCCAGGCCGAAGAGCAGCCCGGCCGGCGTAATTCCCTCCCCGGATACGCCGGAGACCAGCACGCACCCGGCAAAGGCCAGCACCAGCGCCAGGATCTTCCGGCCGTTCAGCTTTTCCCGGAAGAAAACCGCCGACAGGAGCATGATCCAGATCGGGGAGGTATAAAGCAGGATCGCGGCCGTGGAAAGCGGCATCATGGTAATGGCGGTAAAATAGCATACGGTGAAAAACAGGATGCTTCCCAGCCCCAGGCCGAGGAAAAGCGGCAGGTCCCGCAGGGCAATCCGGAAGCCGGAGGGCTCCCGGGCCGCCAGCAGGGCGCAGAAAATCACCGCGGCCAGGGTCAGCCGGATGGCAACGATCTGCGCGGAAGTAAATCCGTATCCCGTAAGCCGGCGGACAAAAATCCCCATGCTTCCCCAGAAGCAGCCCGCCAGCAGGATCAGCAGCGGTCCCCGATTGAATTTCCCGGCCTTTGGCTGTTGCTGCACCTGAAAAAGCACCCCCGTTATTTACCGTTTGATGTCATAGTTCATATTCATCAGGTTCCGGATCACCTTCGCGTCGTCGGTGATGTTCGCGTCCCCATGGATGGTGTGCTTGATCACCGAGGAAGCCACGGCGAAGTTCAGGATGTCCATGGGCTTGTCGCCGCAGAGCATGGCGTAGATCAGGCCGGAGGCAAAGGCGTCCCCGCCGCCCACCCGGTCCAGGATCGTGAAGGTGAACTGCCGGCTTTCAAAGGTGTGCCCGTCATACCACATAAAAGCCTTCAGGCTGTTCTCCGATCCGGAGTGGGCGTAGCGCACATGCCGGGCGATGCACTTCAGGTTGGGCCATCTTTCCACAAACCGCTGGAAGATCTCATCCTGCTGCTCGTAATCCGGCTGCAGCGGAACGCCGTCCTTCCAGTCCCCCGCCGCGGGGTTTTCCGGATCCTTCCACAGATGGTAGGGCTCGATGCCCAGCAGCACGTCCACATAGGGCAGGCAGCCGGTGCAGAAGTCCCGCGCCTCCTCCCAGCTCCACAGGGCGGAGCGGAAATTCCCGTCGAAGGAAACCGTCAGCCCCATCTCCTTCGCCGTCTTCAGCAGGTTCATGATCAGCTCGGCGCAGGAGGGAGACAGGGCCGGCGTGATGCCGGAGAGATGGAGCCAGTCAAAGCCGTCCAGCAGCGCCTTCAGGTCGTAGCCGGAGAAATCGTATTCTGTCAGGGCGGAATGCTTCCGGTCATAGATCACCTTGCTGGCCCGAATGCCGAAGCCGGTTTCCAGGTAGTAGGTTCCCAGCCGGAAGGAGGGCGTTTCCTCCGGGGAGGAAAGGATCACCGGCGTGCAGTGCACGTCGCAGGAGCGCAGGGAACGGATGGCGCTCTTCCCCAGGGAGTTGTTGGGCACCACGGAGAAGAAGGTGGAATCCACCCCCAGGCTGGCCAGGGCCAGGGCGATGTTCGCCTCGCTTCCGCCGTAGGAAGCCTCAAAGGAGCTGGCCATGCGGATCTTCTCGTAATTCGGCGGGGACAGCCGCAGCATGATCTCCCCCATGGTAATGAATTTTTTACGGATGGTATTCTGTTTCTGCAATGGGTTTCCGTGGGTCATCATCGGCGTGTCCTCCTTTTTCCTTCCGGTTTATTCATACATCCACCGCACAATATCCCGGGCGTGCTCCAGCCAGTATTCCCCGTTGTGGATCCCGGGGGCCTCAACATACCGGTGCTCCACGCTCTCCGCTTCCAGGAACCGGTGGAATTCCCGGTTGTTTTCGATCAGGAAATCCTCCGTCCCGCAGGTCATGTAAATATCCGGGATTTTCTTTCCGGCAGCCTTCAGGTTCCGGATCTGGGTTTCCGGGTTCTTATCGCTTTCCAGCAGCTTCGAAGGATCCCCGAAAATGTCCAGGTAATAATCATAGTTCGCGATGGGGGTTCCCTGGCCCGGCTTCATCTGCGCCACCTCGTGCACGATCAGGGCGGAGCTCATGGCTCCGATTTTCCCGAAGGTTTCCGGATAGGCCAGCCCCGTGTGCAGCGCGCCGAAGCCGCCCATGGAGAACCCGACAATAGCGGTGTCCTCCGGCGTCCGGGCCAGGTTGAAGGTCTTCCGGACATACTTCACCAGCTCCTCCCCCACCATGGTCTGGTAAGCGCGGCCGCTGGCCGGCATGTTGAGGTAGAAGGAGTTTTCCGCGATGGGAAGCACCAGGGCCGTATGGTACCTCTCCGGAAAATCCGCCGGCATGAAGTTCCAGGCCTTTCCGCTGTACCCGTGAAGCAGGAAAAGGGTGCGCATGGGCTTTTCCTCCGCCGCCTCCTCTCCCCGGGGATCATTGGGAATCAGCACCTCAAAGTTGATGTCCCTGCACAGCGCTTTTGAATAGTATTCCGCCCTGAAATATGCCATAAACGACCCTCCGTTTTTTTCAGTTTCCGTTCTTTTTCTTTATTATACAGGAGGTTCCGCCAAAAGGACAACCGGAAAAAAACGTATCTGCGTCCTTTTCCCCGCGGCGCGCGGCAGGTGCAGTCCCGGTTTTCCCTCAGTAGCTGGCAATCTCCAGCTGGTCCCGGAATTCCTCCGGACCCAGGCCGCACCGGGCTTTGTCCACCGTCACCGTAACCGGCTCGCCGCCGTGGATGTCAAACCAGTTGTCGCTGAACACGCAATCCCCTTCCCGCAGGGAAAGGCACACGCTCTTGGCGAAGCAGGACGCGGCGAGCGTCAGCCGGTACGCGTCCTCCGTTTCCTCGATCCGGACGCCGATTTCCGCCTTCTGGAAGGCAAAGGCCTTGGGCCGTACAAAAAGGGTGGTTCCGGCGCCGATGACCCGGCCGTCCTTCTCCAGCGTGTATTCCAGGTAGCGGCTGCGCTTATCCTCCCGGGAGGCCAGTTCCTTCTCCAGGTCCAAGGGCAGGCAGGCTGCCGCCGTCAGGGCCGGAACCTCCGCCTCCGTTTCATATTCCCGCAGCACCCGGGCGGAAGCGTCCCGCAGCCGGCAGCTGATCCGCAGCGTCTGCGCCTCCCGGGTATCGTTGGTCACATGCAGTACGGGGTGCAGCGGATCCGCGTCCTCGCAGGACAGGAGAATCGGCGCGTAAAACCTCCGTGCCGCGTAGTGGAGCGCCTTCCAGCGGCCGAAATAGTCAATGCTGGACCAGGAAATCACCGGGTTCGAGTCATTGACCTGCCAGTAAGCGGATCCCATGCACCGGCCCCGGGCCCTCCGCATATGCTCCACGTTGGAACGGATGCAGTCCGCCTGCACCAGCTGGGAGCAGTAAACCAGCCTCGGGAAATCATAGGCGTAATTCGTCATCTGCCCGAGGTAATAGAGCATTTTCTCCGTTCCCTGGTCGCACTTCTGGTGGGCCTCCATCACCGTCCCGCACAGGTCCCAGTCCTTCTCCTCCGCGAAGAAGCGCACGGTTTTGATGTCCGGAAGGCTCTCAAACCCGTACTCGGAGCAGAACCGGTAATAGTGTTCCCGGAAGGCCTCTATGGGTTTGAAGTTGTGCCAGACCGCCCAGTAGTGCATGTCCCCGGCCTTGTCGGAGGAAGGCTCCCGGAATCCGCCCCCGGAGGAGGGAGAGGAAGGCCAGTAGAAGGTCCGGGGATCCGTTTCCGCAAGGATCTCCGGAATGATTTTTTCGAACAGCTTCAGGTAATCCCCCCGGGCTTCCGGATCCTCCGGAAGGCCCCAGTCCGTCCAGGCGGATTCAATTTCGTTGTTTCCGCACCACAGGCCCAGGGAGGCGTGGTTCCGGAGCCTCACCACATTGTCCCGGATTTCGGCCCGCACCGTTTTCTCAAAGTCCGGTGTCAGCACATAGCTGGCGCAGGCAAACATGAAATCCTGCCAGACCGCCAGCCCATGCTCGTCGCAGAAATCATAGAAGGCGTCCCCCGGATACACGCCGCCTCCCCAGACCCGGATGAAATTGTAGTTGGCCGCAGTGCAGTCTTCCAGCAGGCGTACGGTCCGCTCCGGCGTACACCGGGGCATCAGCTGGTCCTCCGGGATGTAATCCGCTCCCATGGCAAAAAACCGGACCCCGTTGTTGACGAGGGTGAACTCCTCTCCCCAGGCGTCCTTCTCCCGGGAAACCGTCAGCGTCCGCAGGCCGATCCGTTCCGTCCTTTCGTCCACGGCCGCGCCCCGGTCCTCCAGCACCACCCGGCAGGAATACAGGGGCTGGTCCCCCAGTCCCCGGACCCACCAGAGCTTCGGGTTTTCGATCACCGCCTCCGCCCGTCCCTTTTCCGCGGGAACGGACAGGGTCTTTCCCTCCGGCCCGGTAATCTCCAGCCGGGCTTCCAGGCCCTCTTTCCATTCCTCCGTGTGAATCCGGGCGGTCAGCGTCACCCGGCCGTCCCCGTGCTCCTGTTCATAATACACGTCCAGGATTCTCCCGCCGGCAAAGCGCTCCAGCGTCACATCCCGCCAGATCCCCATGTCCGGAAGCACGGGACCCCAGTCCCATCCGAAGGAGGAGTGGGCCTTGCGCAGGTGGGGATATCCCGGCATCGCCTGCCCCACGCACCACAGGGGGCGCTTTTTCTGGGCCTCGGTAACATATACGGACGGGGACCGGAACAGGATCCTCAGCCGGTGTTCCCCGGCCCCGTCCCGCCCGTCCAGGGAAAATTCCCAGGTGCGGTGCATGTTGTCCGCCTTTCCCAGCAGCTCCCCGTCCCAGTATACCTCCGCCAGGGTATCCAGCCCGGCGAACCGCAGCAGGGTTTTCTCCCCCTCCCGGGGCGGCTCCGCCAGCGACACGGCGCGCTCAAAAACCGTATCCTCGTCCGAAAGCCGGGTGGCTTCCCATTCGTTTTCCCCCACATACGGGTCGGGAATCTCCCCGCTGCGGATCAGGGTTTCATACATGGAGCACGGAACGGCACAGGGATATTCCCTGCCCTGCCTGAGCATCCTCCAGTTGTCATTGAGATTCATTTTCAAGGCGGTTTCCTCCGCTTTTTTTGATTGTACTATACACCAAACGCGAAGAATGTCAATTGCCGCTTTTCACTGCCTGCGGCTTTTCCTCTCGCGGCGGCCTGCCGGAGGGCAAAGAACCCGGAAAGAATCCCGAATTCTCCCTGCAGCGCAAAGGAAACCGTGGTATAATGGTTTCTGTCGTTTCCGGCATCGGACCCGGAAGCAGCCGAAAAAGCAAAGAAGGGGAATCTTCCGTGAAAAACAAAGATGTCCTGTTGGAGAAACTCCGGGAATCTTCTGCGTCCGTACTGCCTATTGTAACCATTGTGGCCATTCTCTGCCTGATCTGGGTCCCCATGGAAAACGACCTGATGCTGTCCTTTATCATCGGCTCGGTCTTCCTGGTCGTCGGCATGGGGCTCTTTACCGTGGGCTCCGAAATGTCCATGTCCCAGATCGGCTCCCACATCGGGGCGAAGCTTACCCGTTCCCGGAATCCCGCGCTGATCCTTTCCGTCAGCTTCCTGCTGGGCGTCGCGGTGACCGTTTCCGAGCCGGACCTGCAGGTGCTGGCTGGGAACGTGCCCTCCATCAACACGACGGTCCTGATCCTGGTTGTTTCCGTCGGCGTCGGGCTTTTCCTGATGACGGGCATGATCCGTATCCTGCGGGGGATCTCCCTGCGCTGGCTGCTGGTGGGCTTTTACGCCCTGGTTTTCCTGCTGGCGCTTCTCTCCGATCCGGATTTCTTCGCTGTGGCCTTCGATTCCGGCGGCGTCACCACCGGGCCTATGACCGTTCCCTTTATCATGGCCCTGGGCATCGGTGTCGCTTCCATCCGGAGCGACGCCCGGGCCCAGGAGGACAGCTTCGGCCTGGTGGGGCTCTGTTCCATCGGCCCGATCCTGGCCGTCCTGATCCTGGGATTCATCTACCGCTCTGCCCCGGCCGGCAGCGCCGCCGCCGGGTTCTCCTCCTACGCGCATACCGTAGCCCTGGGGCGCAGCTATCTTTCCGCCATTCCCGAAAGCCTGGAGGATGTGGGCATCGCGCTGCTGCCCATCGTGGTTTTCTTCCTGGTTTTCCAGGTGGCGGCCCTCCGGCTCGGGCGGGCTCCCCTGCTGCGGATCGTTGTCGGCCTGCTGATGACCGCCGTGGGGCTGATGCTGTTCCTGACCGGGGTCAACGTGGGTTTCTCCTCCCTGGGCTTCCGGCTGGGGGAAAAGCTGGCGGATCCCGCCTGGCGTTTCCTGCTGATCCCCCTGAGCATGCTGATGGGCTGGTTCATCATCAACGCCGAGCCTGCGGTGCATGTGCTGAATAAGCAGGTGGAGGAGCTGAGCGCCGGCGTTATTTCCGCCAGGGCCATGGGGCTGAGCCTGTCCATTGCCGTCTCCTCCGCCATGGGGCTGAGCATGCTCCGGGCGCTGACCGGTATTTCCCTCCTGTGGATTGTGGTGCCGGGCTACGCCATCTCCCTGGGGCTGTCCTTCCTCGTTCCCAATACCTTTACCGCCATCGCCTTCGATTCCGGCGGGGTGGCCAGCGGCCCCCTCACCGCCGCCTTCATGCTTCCCTTTGCCACCGGCGCTGTTTCCGCCCTGGGGGGCAATATCCTGAGGGACGCCTTCGGTCTGGTGGCGCTGGTGGCCATGATGCCCCTGATCACGGTGCAGGTCATGGGAGTCATCTATGTGATCTCTTCCCGCCGCAGCGCGGTCAACCGGAAGGTTTCCGCCCACGCCAGCACCGAAATTATCGAGCTGTGGGAGGTGTGACATGGAACTGTATTATGTGCTTTCCGTCCTGGACCGGAACATGCGGGACGCCCAGGAAAAAATCTACCGCTCCCTGGGGCTCAGGGTCTCCCAGACCATGATGGGCCGCGGCACCGCCTCCCCGGCGCTGCTGACCATCCGCGGGCTCAGCCCCACGGAGAAGGCCGTCACCGCCACTGTGGCCGGCCGGGATTCCATGAAGGAGCTCTTCCGGCAGACGAAGCTGAAGCTCAATATCGACATTCCCGGCAACGGCATCATGGCCGCCGTTCCCATCAAAAGCATCGGAGGTATACAGACCTTGGAATACATGACAGGCAGCAATCAGACGGAAGCCGGCAAGCCGGAGATGAATTTCAAATATGAACTGATTTTTGTAATCCTCAACGAGGGCCATACGGATGAGGTAATGGACGCCGCGCGCCCCGCCGGCGCCGGAGGCGGCACGGTGATCGCCGCCAAGGGCACGGGGCTGATGCAGACGGAAAAATTCCGTGGCCTTTCCCTGGCCACGGAACGCGAAGTGCTGTTGATCGTTGCAAGCACCGCGAAAAAAGCGGCGATCATGCAGGCGATTCTCGAAAAGGCCGGGCCGGACAGCAGCGCCGGCGCCGTCTGCTTCTCCCTTCCCGTTTCCCAGGTGGCCGGATTGCGGCGGCTGGATGAGGAAGAGGAATAAAGGGATCAGATCTTCCCGGCCGCCTCAAATCCGGCCTCAAGATCCGCCAGGATATCATCAATGTGCTCCGTGCCGATGGAGAGCCGGATCGTACCCGGATAGATTCCCTGGTCCGCCAGCTCCTCTTCGGACAGCTGGGAATGGGTTGTGGTGGCGGGGTGGATCACCAGGCTCTTCACGTCCGCCACGTTGGCCAGCAGGGAGAAGATCTTCAGGTTGTCGATAAACGCCCAGGCCGCTTCCTTCCCGCCCCGGATCTCAAAGGTGAAAATGGAACCGCCGCCCCGGGGGAAGTACCGCTCGTACAGCGCGTGGTCCGGATGGTCCGGCAGGGAGGGATGGTGCACCTTCTCCACCAGCGGATGGTTCTTCAGGTACTCCACCACCTTCGCGGTGTTTTCCGCGTGCCGTTCCAGCCGCAGGCTCAGGGTTTCCACCCCCTGCAGCAGGAGGAAGGCGTTGAAGGGTGAGATCGTGGCGCCCGTGTCCCGCAGCAGGATCGCCCGGATAAAGGTCACGAAGGCCGCCGGGCCCACCGCGTCGTAAAAGGACACCCCGTGATAGCTGGGATTGGGTGCGGCGATATTCGGGTATTTGCCGGAGGCCTTCCAGTCAAACTTCCCGCTTTCCACAATGATGCCCCCCAGGGTGGTGCCGTGGCCGCCGATGAACTTGGTGGCGGAATGCACCACAATGTCCGCGCCGTGTTCGATGGGCCGGATCAGGTAGGGCGTTCCGAAGGTATTGTCAATCACCAGCGGCAGTCCGTGCCGGTGGGCGATTTCCGCAATGGCGTCGATATCCGGGATGTCGCTGTTGGGATTCCCCAGGGTCTCCAGGTAAACCGCCCGGGTGTTTTCCCGGATGGCTCCTTCCACCTCCGCCAGGTTGTGGGCGTCCACAAAGGTGGTTTCAATCCCGTACTGGGGCAGGGTGTGGGCCAGCAGGTTGTAGCTGCCGCCGTAGATGGTCTTCTGGGCCACAATATGTCCGCCGTTGGCGGCCAGGGCTTCAATGGTGTAGGTAACGGCCGCTGCGCCGGAGGCCAGGGCCAGGGCCGCGCTGCCGCCCTCCAGGGCCGCCAGCCGCTTTTCCAGCACCTCCTGGGTGCTGTTGGTCAGCCGCCCGTAGATGTTGCCGGCGTCTGCCAGCCCGAAGCGGTCCGCCGCGTGCTTGCTGTTGCGGAAAACGTAGGAAGTGGTCTGGTAGATCGGCACCGCCCGGGCGTCGGTGGCCGGATCCGGCTGTTCCTGGCCCACGTGAAGCTGCAGGGTTTCAAACTTGTAATTGCTCATTTTTCATTTCCTTCTTTCTGTCTGTTTCTTTTTTTTGGTTTTTTCCGGGCCACGCAAAAAGCCCGGCAGCTGCAGGAGCTCCCGGGCGGAATGACTCGGATGACGCTTATTGAATCATCTTCAGGCGCAAACAATCGTATGCAGACGCCCCAGCCATTTTTACTGCCCGGGAGTTCAGCATTCGACACATCCATTTCCGTTCCTGAACCTTTTTCGCCGCTGCCATGTCCGCGCCTCCTTTCCTGTTTCTGCCGGTATCTTATTCCAATTCGCCTACTATGTCAATAGGTGTTTTTGTACTCTCATTGTTTTTCGCCGGATTGCCCCTGCCGGCGGCGGTAATCCTCCAGGGCGGACTGAATCGCTTCCTCCGCCAGCACGGAGCAGTGGATCTTATGGGCCGGAAGCCCGTCCAGCGCCTCCGTTACCGCCTTGTTGGTCAGCTTCATGGCTTCGGACACCGGCTTTCCCTTGATCATCTCCGTGGCCATGGAGCTGGAGGCAATGGCGCTTCCGCAGCCGAAGGTTTCAAATTTGACATCCCGGATGGTGTCGTCCTCAATTTTCAGGTACATCTTCATGATGTCCCCGCATTTGGCGTTTCCAACTTCGCCCACGGCGTCGGCGTCCTCGATGACGCCCACGTTCCGGGGATGAAGGAAATGATCCATGACTTTTTCACTGTACAGTGCCATACGCGTCCCTCCCGCATTTACAGAATAAAGGGTGTTTTTCCGCTCTGCAGGTCCCGCCATACCGGGGAGAAGCTGCGGAGGTAGCCCACAACGTCCTTTGTGGCCGAGATAATTGCTTCCACGTCCTCCGGGGTGTTTTCCCGTCCCAGCGTCAGCCGCAGGGATCCGTGGGCCACGTCATGCACCCGGCCGATGGCCAGCAGTACGTGGCTGGGATCCAGGGAGCCGGAGGTGCAGGCGCTTCCGGAGGAGGCGCTGATCCCCTTCTCGTCCAGCAGTAGCAGGAGGGATTCCCCCTCAATGCCTTCAAAGCAGAAGCTCACGTTTCCCGGAAGGCGCCTCTTTGCGTCCCCGTTGAGGGCGGAATGGGGGATTTCGGCAAGTCCCCTGATCAGCCGGTCCCGCAGGGCCGTCAGCCGCGCGGCCTCCGCCTCCCGCCCTGCGGTGGCTTCCTTCAGGGCTGCCGCCATCCCAACGATTCCAGGCAGGTTTTCCGTCCCTGCCCGCTTTCCCTTCTCCTGGGCTCCGCCGTGGATCAGCGGAAGGAGCGGAATTCCCTTCCGTACATAGAGGAAGCCCACTCCCTTGGGCCCGTGGAACTTGTGGGCGGAGGCGGAAAGCATGTCGATCCGGTCCCTCTGCACGTTCACATCCAGGTGCCCCACCGCCTGCACCGCGTCCGTGTGGAAAACTACCCCCTTCTTCCGGCAGATCTCCCCGATCTCCCGGATGGGCTGGATCGTTCCGATCTCATTGTTGGCGGTCATCACCGTCACCAGGCAGGTTTCCGGCCGGATGGCCGCCTCCGCCTCCTCCGGCCGTACGATGCCGTCGGAATGCACGTCCAGCAGGGTAACCTCAAACCCCTCCGCCTTCAGCGCCTCGAGGGTGTGCAGCACCGCGTGGTGCTCGAAGGCTGTGGACAGGATGTGATTCTTTCCCTTTTTCCTTCCGGTCAGCGCGGCGGAGCGGATCGCCTGGTTGTCCGCCTCGCTTCCGCCGGAGGTAAAATAGATTTCCCCGGGCTCCGCCCCGATGACGCCGGCGATTTCCTCCCTCGCCCGCTCCAGGGTCTCCTTCGCCCGCTGGCCCATCCGGTACAGGCTGGAGGGATTCCCGTATTCCTCCTTCATGCATCGGGTCATGGCTTCAATGGCCGCCCCGCTCATGGCGGTGGTTGCGGCGTGGTCCGCGTAAATGCTCATGGGGTGCTCTCCTTGCAATCAATCGTGCGCTTCGCAGCAGGAGCATTATATTTCCTTTTGCCTACTATGTCAATAGGTTATATCGGCAAAAAAGCACCGGCGGGCTTTCCGCCCGCCGGCTGCCGCTCAATCCCGGCTGCTCTTTCCCAGGTACGCCTCCTGGATGGCTTCACTGGACAGCAGTTCCTCCCCGGTTCCGCTGGTGGTGATCCTCCCGGTTTCCATCACGTAGGCGTAGTCGCAGGCGTGAAGCGCCGCATTGGCGTTCTGCTCAATCAGCAGCACCGTCATCCCCGTCCCCTTCAGGGTCTGGATGATTTTAAAGATATCCTTGACCACCAGGGGAGCCAGGCCGAGGCTGGGCTCGTCCATCATGATCAGCTTCGGCCGGGTCATCACCGCCCGTCCCACGGCCAGCATCTGCTGCTCGCCGCCGGAGAGGGTGCCCGCCAGCTGCCAGGAGCGCTCCTGCAGCCGGGGAAACAGGTCGTAGACGTATTTGATGTCCTCCTCAATGACCTCCCGGTCCTTCCGCAGGTAAGCCCCGATCCGCAGGTTTTCCAGCACCGTCAGGTTCGGAAATACCCTCCGTCCTTCCGGAACCATGGCGATTCCGGCCTCCACGATCTTCTGGGTGTTGAAATCCGTGATATCCCGGCCCTCGAAATAGATCCTTCCCTCCCGGGGAGACACCAGGCCTGAAATCGTGCGAAGGGTTGTGCTTTTCCCCGCTCCGTTGGCGCCGATCAGGGTCACGATCTGTCCCTGGTCCACTTCAAAGGAAATGCCTTTCAGGGCTTCGATTCCCCCGTAGCTGACCACCAGGTCCGTCACTTTCAGCAGGCTCATTCTTCCTCCACCCCCAGGTAGGCGGCAATCACGTCCGGATTCTTCTGAATCTCCTCCGGGGTGCCCTCCGCAATCTGTTTTCCGAAATCCAGCACATAGATCCGGTCTGAGATATCCATCACCAGGTTCATATGGTGCTCAATCATGAACACGGTCAGGTTGAAGCGGTTCTTGATATCCACGATAAACTCGCCCAGCTCGTCCGTCTCCTGCGGGTTCATGCCCGCCGCCGGCTCGTCCAGCAGCAGCAGGGACGGCTCCGTAGCCAGGGCCCGGGCAATCTCCAGCCGGCGCTGTTTTCCGTAGGGCAGGGAGACCGCCAGCTCGTCCGCTTCCCCGGAGAGGCCCACGATCTCCAGCAGTGCCGCCGCCTTCTCCCGCATGGCCTTCTCCTCCTTCGCGTTCAGGCGGAAGGCCGCGGTGAACAGGTTGCTGGTCCGGCGAAGATGGGTGCCGATCAGCACGTTTTCAAAGGCGGTCTGGCTTTTGAACAGCCGGATGTTCTGGAAGGTGCGGGCGATGCCCATCTTCGTGATTTTATCCGGGGAATATACCACCGGCTTTTTGCCCCGGTAGGCGTCCCCGTTGATTCCCGCGTACTGCTTGGCCATTTTCCCCTGGGGATGGTTGACGGCGATGGGCTTCCCGTGGAAATAAACCTCTCCGTTGGTGGGCTCGTACACGCCGGTGATACAGTTGAAGGCCGTGGTCTTTCCCGCGCCGTTGGGGCCGATCAGCGCCACGATCTCCCCCTGGTTGACCTCCAGGGACAGGTTGTTGATGGCAACCACGCCGCCGAACTGCATCGTGATATCCCTGAGGCGGAGTACGCTCGTGTCATGGTTCTTCTGCTCGCTCATTTGTTCCGTCCGCCTCCTTTCGCCTGCCTGCGGCTGCCCAGCTCCCACAGCTCCCGGTCACCCATGATGCCCTTCCGGAAGAACAGCACCACCACCATAATCACGATGGAGAAGGCCACCATCCGGAATCCGGGGGCCAGCAGCGGAACCTGGAAATTCCCGATCATCGTTTCCGCGTCCAGGAACCGAAGCCACCATTCGCTGCAGGCAATGAACAGGAAGGAAGCCAGGATGCTTCCGCTGACGGAGCCCATTCCCCCGATCACCACGATCAGGAGGATCTCGTAGGTCATGGCGCTCTTGAAGCCGTTGGCCTGCAGGGAGCCCTGGTACATGGCCAGCAGCGCCCCGCCGATTCCCGCGAAAAAGCTGCTGATAACGAAGGCCATCTGCTTATGGCGGAAAAGGTTGATCCCCATGGCTTCCGCCGCGATCTCATCGTCCCGGATAGCCTTGAAGGCCCGGCCGTAGGTGGAGTTGATCAGCAGCAGGATCAGCCCGATGCATACCCCGACCACCAGGAAGGTAAACAGCAGGGTGTTCCCCGGCATGGCCGTCTTCAGGGTCGGATAGGTCTTCAGCAGGTTGGATCCGTTGGTCAGGGGGCCGATGGCGTCCCATTGGACGAAGGCGCGGATGATCTCCGCGAAGCCCAGGGTGGCAATGGCCAGGTAGTCGCCCTTCAGCCGCAGCACGGGCATGCCGATCAGGGCGGCGAAGAGGGCGGCCATCACCCCCGCCACCAGCAGGGCCGGAAGCAGGCCGATGGTGAACTGGACGATGCCCCCGTCATAATACTGGTACACCGCTGCCCGCTTGGCCATGGGAATGGTCAGGATCGCGTAGCTGTAGGCGCCGATGAGCATGAATCCGGCCTGCCCCAGGGAGAAAAGTCCCGTAAAGCCGTTCAGCAGGTTCATGGATACGGCGATCAGCGCGTATACCGCGCCCTTCTGCAGTACGGTCACCACCATGGATTTCGAGCCGGAGGTGTGCTCCACAAGCACTGCCGCGCCATACAGCAAAGCCACAACGGCCAGGGAGAGGATCAGGCGCAGGTTTCCTTTTTTCTTCATCCTTCTCACCTCACACTTTCTCCGTCGTCTTCTCGCCGAACAGTCCTGTGGGACGCACCAGCAGCACGATGATCAGCAGTGCAAAGGTAAACGCGTCGGAGAACATGGTCAATCCGGCGGCTTTGATCAGGTTCTCGCAGATGCCGATAATCAGCGCTCCGATCATGGCCCCGGGAATGGACCCGATGCCGCCGAACACCGCCGCCACGAACGCCTTCAGGCCGGGCATGGCGCCGATGGTGGGGGTTACCGCCGTGTAGTTGGTGAAGTACAGCAGGGAGCCGATGGCAGCCATGGCGGAACCGATAATGAAGGTGAAGGAAATCACGTTGTTGATTTTGATTCCCATCAGCTGCGCCGTCTCAAAGTCCACGGAAACCGCCCGCATGGCCATTCCGATCTTGGTCCGCTTGATCAGCATCACCAGGGCTACCACCAGCGCCACCGTCAGCACCGGCGTCACCAGCGTCACAACCTTCGTGCTGGCGCTGCCGATCTGGATGGAATCACCCAGTCCGGGAAGCACCGGATACTGGCGGGCCAGGCCGCCGGTCAGGTACCACATCAGGTTCTGGAGCAGGTAACTGACGCCGATGGCGGAGATCATGATGGACATCCGCGGCGCGGAACGGAGCGGCTTGTAGGCTACCCGCTCCACCGTGAAGCCCAGCGCCACCGTCAGGATGATCACCAGCGGAATTGCCAGCGCCGGCGGCATCGCCGCGGCCAGGTAAACCATGAAGAACCCCGCAGCCGTGAAGATATCGCCGTGGGCAAAGTTGATCAGTCGGAGAATGCCGTAAACCAGCGTATAGCCCACCGCTATCATCGCGTACTGCCCGCCGACGGAGATTCCGGCCAGCAGGTAAGGGAGCAGCGTATCAAACATATCAGTCTCGCCCTTCCGTTGAAAAATCAAACGGGAGCTGCTGCTCGCCGCAGCAGCTCCCGGTCCTCAGCAGTGGATTATTCGCCGACCTTCTGGGTCTTGACGAAGTCGAAGGCGCCGGTTTCCGGATTGGCGTACTTGATGTAGGCCATGTCCTTCCTGGCGTCGCCGATCTCATCGAAGGCGATGCTTCCGGTCACGCCGTCCCAGGTGACTCCGGGCAGCGCTTCCGCGATGGCCTTGGAGTCAGCGCTTCCGGCAGCCTCAATGGCGGCCAGCGCCACGTTGTAGGCGTCGAAGCCCAGGGCGGAAACCGCGGCGACGATATCGTTGCCGCCGTTGTTGTTCAGGTTGCCCGCGTCCGCGTTCAGCCATTCCTTGAAGCCCTTGACGAATTCCGCGGCCGCGGCGGCGTCGTCGTTCTCATCGAAGAAGGTGGAGCAGTACACTTCCACTTCCTTGCCCTTCGCGGCGCTCAGGATCGCGGAGTTCTCCCAGGTGTCGCCCGCCATGATCGGGAACTTGACGCCCTGCGCGGCCGCCTGGTCGATGATCAGCGCGGCATAGGTGGTGGAGCAGGGAGCGAAGAACACGTCGCAGTTGGCGTTCACGGCGTTGTTGATGTAGGCGGTGAAATCGCTGGTGCCTTCCGGGAAGGTGGCAGCCTTGTCGCCCACCACGGTGCCGCCGGCAGCCTTGAAGGCTTCCACGAAATAGTTGGCCAGGCCGCTGCCGTAGTCCTCACCCTGCATGTTCAGCACGTATGCCGTGGTGCTGCCCTTCTGGATGGCAAAGTTGGCCATGACGGAGCCCTGGAAGGGATCCAGGAAGCAGATGCGCCAGTAGTAATCGCACAGGGCGGTAACGTTGGGGTTGGTGCAGCTGACGCCGATGGCGGGCACTTCCGCTTCCGCGAAGGTATCGCCCGCGGCCATGCACACGCCGGAACCGTAGGAGCCCAGTACAACGGACACCCCGGCATTCACCAGGCTGGCCGCGGCGGTAACCGCTTTATCGTTGACGGACTGGTTATCTTCAATCACCAGTTCAACCTTGTACTCCTCGCCGCCGATGTTGACGGTGGGCTTCAGGCTGTTGGCATACTGGATGCCGAGGATCTCCTGCTTTCCGCCGGCGCCGTTGTCGCCGGTGGAGGGCTCAAACACGCCGATCTTGATGACGTTTTCCGCCATCGCGAAAGCAGGAACCAGCATCATGACAGCCAGTACCAGAGCAATCAGTTTCTTCATTGAATATACCTCCTTCAGTTTGTGGATTCTTTTTTCAGGAACCTTTTCCTTCCCCGTCAGTATACTCAAGGCACCGCTAAAAAACAATCAAAGTGCAGAGGAAAGACAAAACCCGCCGGATTTTCATTTGTTTTTCGCGTTTAAGTTCTGTTTTAGGTTCCGGTGTTTTACTGTTCCTGCCGGAAAGCCGGCAAAGGAGTGAATGAGATGAAAAAGCACCGGATCCTGAAATACATCCTGGCAGACCTGCTCTGCGCGGGTCTGGCCCTGACCGTCTTTGCCCTGTTCCATCACGTGCTTCCCCGGCCCCAGGAGAGCCTCGGCATCGTGATCACCAATCCTGCCGGGCGGGACTCCGAAGGGGATACCTCCGGAAGCGCCGCGGAACCCCTGGGGCAGATCGCCTCCGCCGGCATCAGCGATTCCTCCTCCATGAGCGCCAAAGGCGGCCGCGGAAACGGAAGCCGCGGAAACGGGGGAAACGGCATGAACAGCAAGGGCGGAAGCGCCCTGACGGAGGAAACCTCCGAAGCGGAAACGGAAGCCGAAACGGATGATACGCCCCTGAGCGAAAAGTTCGCCGACAAATTCACCGATGAGGTGGTTGTTACGGAAAACAGCTACTCCAGTCCGGACATTTCCGTCACCGTCACCGAGGAAACCCTGGGCAGCACCACCTATTACCTGGCGGATATCTACGTGCGGGACATCACCTGCTTCCGGTCCGCCCTGGCCGGCGAGGCCTACGGGTCCGGATTCCGGGACAGCATCGCGGATATGGCCCTGCTGAACAATGCCCTGCTGGCGGTAAACGGCGACTATTACGGCAACACCCGGGAAGGCGTGGTGATCCGAAACGGGGTCATCTACCGGGCAAACCAGACGGACTGCGACGTATGCGTCCTCTACTATGATGGAACCATGCGCGTCATGCCCGGATCCTCCTTCTCGGTGGAGGAAGCCGTTGAGGACGGTGCCTGGCAGGCCTGGACCTTCGGGCCGGCGCTGCTGTCCGGCAGCGGAACAGCCCTCACCGACTTCAACAGCACCGGCCGGATCATTTCCGCCAACCCCCGCACCGCCCTGGGATACTACGAGCCCGGCCATTACTGCCTGGTGGTGGTGGACGGCCGGGGGGAATCCACCGGAATCACCCTGCCGGACCTGAGCCGGCTCTTTGAGGACCTGGGCTGCGCGGCGGCCTATAACCTGGACGGCGGAAACTCCTCCGTCATGGTCTGGAACAACGCCGTTATCAACACGCCCTCCGGCGGCGGCCGGGAAAGCAGCGACGCGCTGCTGATTGCGGAGGTGAACACCCATGAATAAAGCACGGTTTCTTCTCAGCCACCTGACGGTGGTCCTGTCCCTGATGTTCGTTGTCTTCCTGGTTCTCGACCAGTTCAACCCCATGATGAACTTCGTGAACAATGATATTTCCAGGTGGCTGCTAGCCCTGCTCTGCGCCTCCGGCGCCGCCCAGAGCGTCCTGTACTGGATCGGAAGGAGGGAATAACCATGGAGGAAAGCTTTGCCCGGGTTGAGGTCAAGTATATGCTTACCAGCGCCCGGCTGCCGGTCTTCGAGGCCGGCCTGCGCAGCCACGGCTTCTGCTGCCGGGACTTCGGGAGTCCCCTGGTCCAGAGCCTGTATTACGATTCCCCGGACCGCCTGCTGATCCGCTCCTCCCTGGAGCGTCCGGCTTACAAGGAAAAGCTCCGGCTCCGGGCCTACGGGCAGCCGGGGGCGGCCTCCATGTCCTTTGTGGAGGTCAAGAAGAAGTACCGCGGCGTCGTTTACAAGCGCCGGACCGCCCTTCCGCTGGAGGAGGCTGCCCGGGGCCTGCAGGAAAGGCTCCTCCCGGCGGAAACGGGCCAGGTGGGCCGGGAGGCCCTCTGGATGGTCCGCCGCTGGAACCTGGTTCCCAGCGCCGTCATCGCCTACAACCGGTCCGCCTGGTTCAGCAGCCTGGAGCCGGAGATCCGGATCACCCTGGACCGGAACATCTCCTTCCGGGACTATGACCTTGATCTTTCCCTCCCGTCGGAAAACATTCCCCTGATCCTTCCGGACCAGCGGATACTGGAAATCAAAACCGGCGGCGTTTATCCCCGGTGGCTGGCGGAACTCCTGCAGGCCGCCGGCGCGAAAAGGATCCATTTTTCCAAATACGGAACTGCCTACCAGCGCTATATGTGCTTCGGAACCCACTCGAAAGGAGCGATCCACTGTGCTTGACAGTATTTTCAAAGCCGGAACCATGACCTTCGGAAATGTGCTGCTTTCCCTCGGACTTGCCCTGGTGCTCGGAATCCTTGCAGCCCTGTACTACACACGGAAAAACATGACCACCCGTTCCTTTGCCCTGACCGTTGCCATCCTGCCCCTGATCACCGCCTCTGTGATCCTGGTGGTCAACGGGAACCTGGGCGCCGGTATCGCCGTGGCGGGATCCTTCAGCCTGATCCGTTTCCGCTCTGTCCAGGGCAGCGGGCAGGAAATCCTGGCCGTGTTCCTGGCGGCCTCCCTGGGCCTGTGCCTCGGCGCCGGCTACGTGGGAATCGCCTGCATCCTCCTGGTCCTGTACCTGGCGGCCATGGCGCTGCTGGACCTGGTCCGCTTCGGGTCCTCCGGGGAAAAGCAGCGGGAGCTCCGGGTCTCCCTGCCGGAATCCCTGGAGTACGACGGACTGCTGGATGACGTCCTCTCCTCCTACTGCAGCAAGTGGGAGCTGCAGCGGGTCCGCAGCGTGGAAATGGGAACCGTGTTCCAGCTGGTCTACCGCGTCTCCCTGCGGGATCTCTCCCGGAGCAAGGACTTCCTCGACTGCCTGCGGGAACGCAACGGAAACCTGCCCGTTTCCCTGGGAATTCTGCCCGATGCCCGCGATTCCATGTGACAGAATCCCAAAAACCTGCTATGCTTGATCAGGGTGATGAAAAATGCGTATTTTGTTTGCCGAGGATGAACGGGACCTGCGGGCTGCCGTAACCGCCCTGCTGGAGCGCAGCGGCTACCAGGTGGACGCCGTGGCCGACGGTGCCGACGCCCTGGACTGGGCGGAGGCGGAATCCTACGGCCTGATTATCCTGGACTGGATGATGCCGAGGATGGACGGAATCACCGCCCTGCGGAAGATCCGGGAAAAGGGGATCTCTTCCCCCTGCCTGCTGCTTACCGCCCGGGACGCCGTGGAGGACCGGGTCACGGGGCTGGACGCCGGAGCGGACGATTACCTGCCCAAGCCCTTCAACGCCCAGGAGCTCCTCGCCCGGATCCGGGCGCTGCTCCGGCGCCGGGAAGTATATGTGCCCGATGTTGTCACCTTCGGGGACCTGAGCCTGGACAAAGGGATGAACGAGCTCCGCTGCGGCAGCCGCGGCGTCCGGCTTACCGGCAAAAGCTACCAGCTGATGGAGCTGTTCATTGAAAACCCGCGCATCCTCTTCTCCGTCCAGCAGCTGATGGACCGGATCTGGGGCTGGGACAGCGAGGCGGACAGCAGCGTGGTCTGGGTAAACATTTCCACCCTTCGCAAGCGCCTGGCAGAACTGGAAACCAAAACGGAGATCCGGGTCCACCGCGGAACGGGTTATTCCCTGGAGATGAAAGCATGATCAGAAAACTGCGGCTGCGGTTTATCCGCCTTGCCCTTATCACCCTGACGGCCGCCATGGTTGCCGTTGTGCTGGCGGTCAACGCCGTCAACTGGATCAGTGTCCGCAACGAGCTGCGGGACACGCTGGTGTCCTTCGCGGAATTCGGCGGAAACCCGGAGCGCGACGGCTTTCAGGGGAAGCTGCCGGAGAACTGGCCCGAAGGAAAGCGGGATCGGCATGCCCGCAGCCTTTTCAACGAATCCAGCTGGTTCATCGTCACCCTCGATTCCGAGGGCGAGGTCCTGAGCAAAAGCCTGCTCCACATGCACAATTCCGATGAAACCCTGGCCTCGGGCCTGGCCCTGGAGGCCGCCGCCTCCGGAAAGGAATCCGGCTTCCTGCAGGATTACCTGTTCCTTGTCCGGGAAAGCCCCCGGGGACGGGATTACTTTTTCATGGACTGTGAAACCCGGCTGGCCGCCGTGCGCAAGCTGGCGCTGTTCTCCGGCCTGGCCTGCCTCGGCGGCATCCTGCTGGCCGCCCTGGCGGTCACCCTGGCCAGCCGCAAGGCGATTGAGCCTACCATCCGCAACATGGAACAGCAGAAGCAGTTTATCACCAACGCCTCCCATGAGCTGAAAACGCCCCTCACCGTTATTTCCACCAATATGGAGCTTCTGCAGATGGAGATGCCGGACAGCCAGTGGATCCGCAGCACCCGGAAGCAGACCGCCCAGATGCGGCACCTGGTGGACGAGCTGGTGTACCTCAGCCGCATGGAGGAGGAGGGCTCCCCCCTGGAGATGGAAAACCTGGCGCTGGATTCCCTGCTTGCTGAAGCCGCCGAGCCCTTTATCGCCATGGCGGAATTCCAGGGCAAGGCCATGACCGCGGAAGCCGAAAAAGGGCTGACCCTTCGGGGAGACCGGGCCTCCGTACAGCGGCTGCTGTCCACCCTGCTGGATAACGCGGTCAAATACACCCCGCCGGAGGGAACCATCCGGGCGGAAGCCCGGAGCGAGGGGCGGCACGCCGTCATAACCGTTTCCAACGATGTGGCCGAGCCCCTGACGGAGGAACAGTGCCGCCGGCTCTTCAACCGGTTTTACCGGGCGGACGATTCCCGGAACAAGGAGAAGCAGAACGGCTTCGGCATCGGCCTGGCCATCGCCGCCGCCATCGCCGAAAAGCACGGCGGCACCATTTCCGCCGCCATGAAGGAGGACCGGCAGCTGGTCTTTACCTGCAGGCTGCCGAAATAAGCGCCGGAAAAACATTCGGAATACAAAATTTCCTGTTGACGGAATTGCGGGGATCTGTTATAGTACAGATAGTTAGTTTATCCTAACTTCTGGGACGATATCAACCGGGTGAAGCCATCCCGGATGATATACCAAATTCCTTACCTCCAAAGGGAGCGGGGCGCTGCAGCGTACGGCGCCCCGCTTTCTTTTTCTTTTTTTGCGAAACCGCTTGACATCGTTTTCCGGCTCTGCTATTATGATTGCGCACAAGTAAATTGTGCAAAAGCTATCGGAGGTGAAGCAGGTGAAAAACGGTATGGCTGACCCATATGAAGCCCTGAAGCTCCGGAATCAGGTATGCTTTCCCCTGTACGCCTGCTCCAAGGAGCTGGTCCGTCAGTACGGTCCCTTCCTCAGGGACCTGGGGCTGACCTATACCCAGTACATCGTCATGATGGTGCTCTGGGAGCGGGAGACGGTTTCCTCCCGGGACCTGGCGGAATGCCTCCATCTGGACTACGGCACCCTTACCCCGGTCCTCCGGCGCCTGAGCCAGGCCGGATACCTCACCCGGGAGCGTTCCGGGGAGGATGAACGGCTGCTGACGCTGACGGTTACGGAGTCCGGAAAAGCGCTGCGGGAAAAGGCGGTCTCCATTCCTCCCGCCGTGGCCGGGTGCGTAGGCCTGACCCCGGAAGAGTTCCAAACCCTGTATATCCTGACCTACAAGGCGCTGCGCAATATGGAATCGCGCAGGAAAGAGTAAAAGGAGGAAATGAAAATGGCAAAGATCTACGAGTTTTCCGTGAAGGACAGAAAAGGCAACCAGGTTTCCCTGGGCGACTACGCCGGCAAGGTGCTGCTGATCGTCAACACGGCTACCGGCTGCGGCTTCACTCCCCACTATGAACCCCTGGAGGCCATGTACAGGGACCTGCGGGACCAGGGGCTGGAAATCCTGGATTTCCCCTGCAACCAGTTCGCCAACCAGGCTCCCGGAACCGAGGATGAAATCCATGAGTTCTGCACCCTGAAGTTCGGCGCCGACTTCCCCCAGTTCGCCAAGACGGACGTAAACGGTGAAACCGCGGATCCGCTGTTCGCCTACCTGGCGGGCGAAAAGCCCTTCGCCGGTTTCGGCAAGGGCCTGAAGAACGCCGCCATGAACAAGTTCTCCGAAATGAACAACAAGAAGTTCGGAGACAAAGCCTACATCCGCTGGAACTTCACCAAGTTCCTGGTCAGCCGGCAGGGCGAGGTCATTGCCCGCTTCGAGCCCACGGCGGACATGGCTGAGGTCCGGAAAGCCGTTGAGGATGAGCTGAAAAAGTAACGGTATCCGCAGGACGGTTCCCTTTTCACGGGGAACCGTTCTTTTTTTTGTTTCCGGCGCGGCAAAAGCCTTCCCCGCGGCCCATGAGGCCCAGCAGCGAGGGAAGGAGCGTCAGCACCAGGATCACCGAAACCAGCGCTCCCCGGGAGAGCAGGGATCCGATGCTGGAAATGTAGTAAATGCTGCACAGCCGTCCCACGAAATATCCGGCGGTCACCAGGATGATCCCGGAGGTCAGCACCGTCGGCAGGGACCTGCGGATGGCTTCCGTCAGCGCCTCCGCCGCCGGCTTTCCTTCTCCCCGCAGGCTCCTGAACTGGTCGCACATCAGGATCCCGTAATCGATGGTGGCCCCCATCTGGATGGAAAGGCAGATCAGGTAGGAAATAAAGAAGATCTCCTGCCCCATCACCCGGGAAATCCCCATGGTGATCCAGATGGCCCCTTCGATCACAAACACCAGCAGCGCCGGCATCCGGAAGGACCGGAAGGAAACCGTCACGATCATCAGGATCGACAGCAGCGTGATCAGGTTCACCTTCAGCAGGTCCCCGCTGAAGGCTTTGCCGATGTCATAGGTGGACATGGACGCCCCCGTCACGTAAAAATCGTCCCCGTAGGTTTCCCGAACCGCCGAGAGCACCGCGTCCATGCACGCGTTGAAATCGCTGTCTGAGGAACGGAACCCGGTTTCCGCCAGCATCCGGGCGTACCGGGGCCCCTCCAGGGCGCTCCGGGCCGTATCCAGCGCCCCGCGCAGGCCTTCCAGGGCCTCGTTCCCCGCGGCAAAAGCGCCGGCCGCCTCCAGCAGCCGGTCCGCCCGTACCCGATCCCCGAAGCCCTGCAGCAGGAAGAACAGGGACACCGTTTCCTCCGGCATGCCCGTCAGCTCCGCCGCCTCTTTCGCCGTATAGTACTTCAGCGCTTCCGCCCCGTCCGTAACCATGGCGGTCAGGTGCTTCACCGCCGGCTCCCCGTTTTCCCGCCGGAGTCCCAGCAGCCGCTCCGCCGTTTCCCGCTGCCGGTCGTAATCCCCGTCCGTCTCTCCCCCGGGCACCAGGATCACCAGCGGGTCCGACGCCCCGAATACCTCGTTGATCCGGGCGGTTTCCGTCTTTGCCGACATGCTGCCGGCGGAGAAGGAGAACCGGTTCTGCGCGGACAGCACCGCCGCGAAGATCACCGCCGCCGTCAACACCAGCGCCAGCGGCTTTCCCGCCCGGAGAATGAATTTTGCCAGGCGCGCTCCCCCGACGGAAAGCGGTTTGTGCCGGGTGGCCCTCAGCGGCCTTTCCATCAGCAGCACAAGTCCCGGCATGAACAGGAACACGCACAGCATGCTGATCACAATTCCCTTGGACAGTACCATACCGATATCAAACCCGATGGTGAAGCTCATGAACAGCAGCGAAAGCAGCCCCGCCACCGTGGTAAGGGCGCTGGAGGCGATCCGCATGAAGCACTGCGCCAGCGCTTCCGTCATCGCGTCCTTCGCGTCCATTCCCCGGTCACAGCACCCGTTGTAGGTATGCAGCAGCATAATGGCGTAGTCGATGGAAAGCGCCAGCTGCAGGATGGCGCATACCGCGAAGGTAATGAAGGACACATCCGGAAACACAAAATTGGTTCCCATATTGATCAGGATGGATACCCCCAGGGTGAGGAGGATCACCGCCGGCTCCAGCCAGGCGCGGGAGGTCAGCAGCAGCACCAGCAGCACAATGCCGACGGAGATCAGCATCACCAGCGGCATTTCCTCCCCCACGCTGCGCTGCACGTCCAGCTGCTCCGCCGCGGAGCCGCCCACGGCGTATTCACCGGCCCCCGGAAACATGCTCCGCAGCTTTTCCACCAGAGCGGTTCCGTCCCCCTCCCGGAGCGTCAGGGTCACCAGGCGCAGGGTTTTCCCCTCCGCCTGCCTCGTGTTTTCCTCCGGATCATAGGACACCAGGCGGATTTCCTCCATCTCCCGCAGCCGGTCCGTCACCGCCTGCATCTCCTCCTCCGGAAGATCCGTGAACATGATCCGCAGCTGCTCCGGGGATCCGAACTCCTCCGCCATTACGTCCAGCGCCCTGCGGGTCATGGTGTTCCTGTCCAGGTAGCGCGTCAGGTCATAATTGATCCTGGTTTTGCCGATGGTGAACACACACAGGACCGCCAGCAGCAAAAGACCCGCCGTCAGCCATCCCCGTCCCCGGACGATTCCCCGGGCAATCCGTCTCTTTCCGTTCATTTCCGCACCGCCTGCATCCATAAAAAATCCGGGAAGAAGTATATCATCTTCCCGGTGATCCGTCATTATTCCTTTTCCGCCTCAGCCTTCCGGAAGAAACCGCAGCCTGTATTCCGAGGGGGTGCAGCCCTCCGTCTTCCTGAATACGTGGGAAAAGTGCGACGAGGATACGAATCCAACGGCCTCTCCCACATCGGAAATGCTGACGTCCGGCCTGCGCAGCAGCTCCTTGGCCTTTTCGCACCGCACATGATTGTGGTAGGCCAGCAGCGTATACCCCGTATGCTTCCTGAAAATCCGGAGCAGGTAACTGCCGTTCACATAAAGCTCCCCGGACATCTTTTTCAGGGAAAACTTCTCCCTGCAGTGCTCCTCAATATACTCCTTTGCCTTCTGCACCATCAGCACGCTTCCAGTAACCCTGCTTCCTGGCCCCTGTTCCATTCCGCGTTCCCCTTTCCTGCGTCCAACGGGTCCCGTATCTCGTTAATCGACTAATATTAGCACACCCTAACAGCTTTGACCATGCTCTGTGCAAAATTTATCAAAATAGTCAACAGCTGACAATGCGCAACATAAATAAGTCAATATCCGGATACCGGTTCAAAGATTTCTGTGTTATGATTCCCCGTGAGTTAGATTGCGCTAACGATTGTTTCCCTGAGGAAAGGAAGAATCCCGCTTATGAATACCATGACCGGAAAAAACACACTCCGGACCCGGCTGCTCTGCGGACTGATGATGCTGCTCCTGCTCCTGCCCTCCCTGGTTTGGGCGGAGGAAGCGCCCTCCACCCGCTGGGCGGACGCGGCGGATGAAATCGACAAATTCCTGGATGCCGCCTTTGAGTCCTATCTCGACGGTGATGCCGCCGCGGCCTACGACAATGTCAGCAACGCCTATTTCCGCGTCTATGAAACCACCGGTTTCGAGCGCCAGACCATGAGCTACGTCAGCGGCAACCGGAAGAACGCGGTTGAGATGCAGTTCTCCGCCTGCAAGGCTGCCGTGAAAAAGGAAAACCAGACACAGGAAACCAAAGTTTCCGTCCGCAGCGCCCTTGCCAAGCTGAAGGCCATGATCCGGGAGGACGGCAACAAGCTGGCCGCCATGCAGGGCGGGGTGCAGAGTGAAACAAAATACTACCTCCGGGGCGAGCTTTCCGCCCAGGATCCCTATCCGGAATACTCCGCCGATCCCAACGCCGCCGCGAAGTATGAAAGCTGGTACGAAGCCGCCACCCTGGTGAAGGAGCTGCTGGACACCTCCTACCTGGCCTACCTGGACAAGGACTTTGACGCCGCCCGGGACAACCTGTATACCGCCTATTACACCGTGTATGAGGAATCCGGCCTGGACCACGCCCTGTATACGGACCTTTCCGTTAAGGAAAGAAAGGCCATGGACGAATGCTTCGCCGATCTTGAATCCCTCATCGACAACGGTGAAACGGGTTTCCGGAAAAACAAGTTCCGTACCGCTACCGATGTGGCCAAGAACACCGTGCTGAAATACGCGAAGTCCATCGATACCAGGAATGAGGAAAAGAAAGCCGCCGAGGCCGCCGAAACCGCGGCAGCCGAGCCGGCGCAGGAGGAGGAGCAGCAGAGTGATCCCCGCCTGCTCACCTTCCTCGGAGCCTTTGGAATCATTGTCCGGGAGGGCCTGGAAGCGATCCTGGTCATTGCGGCCATCATTGCCTACCTGGTCAAGAGCGGCAACAGGAAGAGCCTGCGCAGCGTCTACATCGGCGCCGCCGCCGGCATTCTCGCCAGCTTTGCTGCCGCGGCGGTTCTCGCCTGGGCCAAGCAGGCCTTCGTCGGCGCCGGCCTCGCCCAGGAGATCATTGAGGGCGTCACCGCCCTGATTGCGGTCTGCGTCCTGTTCTATGTCAGCAACTGGATGATTTCCAAGGCGGAGGCCGCCAGCTGGACCCGGTTCATCGACGGCAAGGTACAGTCCTCCGTGCAGACCGGCAGCGCCTTTGCCCTGGGCTTCACCGCCTTCCTGAGCGTCTTCCGGGAAGGAGCTGAGGTGGTCCTGTTTTACCAGCCCATGCTCAGCGAAGGAAATCCCGGCATGGTCTGGGCGGGCTTCGGCGTCGGCTGCGTGCTGCTGGTGTTCATTTACCTGGCCATCACAAAGCTTTCCATCAAGCTTCCCATCAAGATCTTCTTCACGGCCACTTCCATCCTGATGGCTGTCATGTGCGTCAGCTTCCTGGGAAGCGGAATCAAGGAGCTGGCGGAGGGCAACGTCTTCGACCTGACCCTCAGGGTTCCCGGGGTTCCGGAGAATGACATCATCCAGATCTTCGGTATCTATCCCTGGCTGGAAACCCTGCTTCCCCAGCTGATCCTGTCCATCATCCTGCTGGTCACCTTCATGATCGCCCATTACCGCGGCAGGATCGACGCGCTCAAAGCGCAGCAAACCACCTGATACCCACACACCGCCGCCCCGCGCAGCGTCTGTGACGGATATACAAGAGAAAACAAAAGGAGGTTATCCCAACCATGAAAAAACTGATTTCCCTGATGCTGGCTGCCCTGATGCTCTTCGCCGTTTCCGCCGTAGGCCTTGCGGAAGAAGAAGCCGGTTTTGATGAATACGAACTCGGTACCGAAGGCGAGCAGGAAGTCGGCTTCATGACCATGAGCATGGTATATTTCCAGCCCGTGGATATGGCTCCCGCCGAGAATGCCGCTCCCAAGGAAGGCAATGACCTGCACATCGAAGTGGACCTGACTGCCAACGAGAACCCCTACGGCTTCCCGGTGGACGGCTGGGTTCCCTACCTGAGCATCGACTTCGTCATCAAGGACAAGGACGGTAAGGAAGTCACCTCCGGCTCCATGATGCCCATGGCTGCCTCTGACGGCCCCCACTACGGCAACAACATCGCCCTGCCTGAAGGCGAGTATTCCATCACCCTGTCCATCAAGAGCCCCGCTGAAAACGGCTACCTGCTCCACGTGGATTCCGAGACCGGCGTTGAAGCCAAGGACGGCTTCTGGACCGAACCCCTGACCGCCACCTGGACCGGCTGGAAATTTGTGAAGGAATGGTAATTCCCATACGATTGATCCGGATATTCTTCTGAGAATACCGGCGCGTTCTCCGCGGGGGAGAGCGCGCCGGCATTCTGTGCGTTTATGACTATCAATGTTTCGGAGGATTTTCTGTGTTCAAGTATCTTTGGATGGTTGTTCAGGACCTCTTTCCGGCAGTCACCTTCGCAGCCCTGACGCATGCGCTGCTGTTTCGCCTGCTGGGCAGGACGGGCCGCCGGATCCACGCCGCGGGCCTGATTGCCGGCACCGCCGCCTCGGCAGTGCTGGCCGCCGTAAAGTTCAATACAAAGCTGATCATTTCCAGCCACTGGAATCATTATCTCTACGCGATCCTGCTGATCCTGTCGCTGCTGCTGTTTGTACTGGTGCCCCTTTTCGGCCGGAAGGAGCGGCCGGAGGGCAAAAAAGCGGGAACCGCCGCGCTCTGCGCCGCCGGTGCCGCCCTGTCCGCCGTCTGGATTTTCTACTCCCTGCCGGGCGTTCTTCTCTACCCCTTCAATTTCAACACCATGGGGGAAGGCTACTTCTCCTCCTACTACGCGACGCGCATGCTCGGATGGCTTGCCGCGCTGATTCTTCTCGCAATTTACGCGCGCCTGCTCTCGGGCTGCGCGCTGGAAATAAAGCCCTTCGGCTGCCTGCCGGCCGTAACGAACGCAATCCTGCTGGTCAATGCCGTGTACTGGTTCGGCCGTTTCTTCGTCCCCTGGGTCAACCGGGCCAAATGGCTGGGCTGGTCCGTCCGCTACACGGATGAGGCCTACGGATGGATCGGCAGCTGGATGATGTTCACCGCTGATTATTCCATGCTCTTCCTGTGGATCACCTTCGTCCTTGCCGCGGTTCCGGCGGTGGTTTATTTCCGCCAGGGAACCGTGCTCCGGGATCCGTACGACAATTCCGCCCAGCTGCGCAAGCTGAAGGCCCGGAACCGGGGCCGCAGGCGGATCGCCTCTGCCGTGGTCGCCTTCCTGCTGGTTTTCGTCCTGGTCCTCACGGTGGTCAAGGCGGACGACACCCGCAAGGTGGAGCTCTCCGCCCCGGAACACTTCACCGTGGATGAGGCGGAAGGCGTTGTCCGGATCGCCATGGAGGATGTGAGCGACGGCCACCTGCACCGGTTTGAGTACACGACGCCCAACGAGATCAATGTCCGCTGGATCGTTGTGAAAAAGCCGAACTCCGCTTCCTTCGGCGTGGGCCTGGACGCCTGTGAAGTCTGCGGCAACGCCGGCTACTTCGAACGCAACGGCCAGGTCATCTGCAAGCGCTGCGACGTGGTCATGAACATCAACACCATCGGGTTCAAGGGCGGCTGCAATCCCATCCCCCTGGCCTACGAAGTGAAGGACGGCAGTCTGGTCTTCAGCCTGGAAGATCTCCTGGCCGGTGAAAAAGAGTTTAAATAAGCGGAAAAGGAGAACCTGAACATGCTGTTTCGTATGATTCGCGGCGTCCTCTTCCATCAGAAGGGGAAAATGCTGCTGATCGCGCTGACCATTGCCCTGGGCGCTTCCCTGGCTACCGGCATGCTGAACGTGGTGCTGGGCGTTGAGGAAAAGGTGAACAAGGAACTGAAAAACTACGGGGCAAACATCACCGTCAAGCCCAAGGATTCTTCCCTCCTCAGCGATATTTATGACGTGGGAGGCGGCGCCGAGCTGAATACCGCCTACCTGAAGGAGGACGAGCTGGGCAAGCTGAAGACCATCTTCTGGGCCTTCAATATTGTTGATTTCACCCCCTTCCTGGATACGCAGGTCGTGGTGCCCCAGGGGGATTCCGTGAAGATCACGGGCACCTGGTTCAACCACCACCTGGACCTGCCCACCGGGGAAAGCCTGGACGCCGGGATTGCAAGCATGCGGTCCTGGTGGGACATTACGGAGGGCCGCTGGATCGATGAAAAGGCGGAGGGCGCCGACCAGGAAATCATGGCCGGAACGTCCGTCGCCGCCGGATACGGCTGGCATGCCGGGGACCGGATCCTGCTGAAGGGCTCCGCCGGGGAAAAGGAAGTCACCCTGGCCGGAATCTTTGACGCAGGCGGGGATGAGGACGACCTGCTTTTCGGTTCCCTGGACCTCGTCCAGGCCCTGTGCGGAAAGGAGGGCAAGGTAGCCTCCATCGAGGTTTCCGCCCTGACCACGCCGGACAACGAGCTGGCCCGGCGGGCCGCCCGGAACCCTGCGGCCCTCAGCTCCCGGGATTATGAAACCTGGTACTGCACCGCCTACGTCAGCGCCATCTGCTACCAGATCCAGGAGGCCATCTCCGGAAGCACCGCCACAGCCGTGCGGAAGGTGGCGGAAAGCGAAGGCACCATCCTGGACAAGACGAAGCTCCTGATGATCCTGATCACCGCCCTGAGCCTGATCGGATCGGCCCTGGGCATTTCCAACCTGGTCACCGCCTCCGTCATGGAGCGCAGCAAGGAAATCGGCCTGCTCAAGGCCATCGGTGCGAAGGACCGGAGCATTACCGGGGTCGTTATGACGGAAATCCTGATCACCGCCCTCTTCGGCTACGCGGCCGGATCCCTGCTGGGCCTCGGCTTTGCCCAGCTTATCGGCCACGGCGTATTCGGTTCCGCCATCGAGGCGGATCCCCGGGTGGCGCCGATCGTTGCCGGCCTGATCGCCCTGGTCACGGTGGCCGGCAGTCTCCCTGCCATCCGGACCATTCTGCGGCTGCGGCCGGCGGAAGTGCTCCACGGCGGGCATTGATGCGGGGAGGAGGGTAAAAAAATGAGCAAAAAAAGAATGTTCCTGCGGATGATTACCGCATCCCTGCTGCGGCGCCGGTCCCGGATGCTGATCGCGCTGCTGTCCATCGGCATCGGCGCCACGATCCTTGCCGGCCTGGTTACCATCTATGTGGACGTGCCCCGGCAGATGGGCGCCCAGTTCCGCAGCTACGGCGCGAACATGGTACTCCTTCCGGAGGAAGGCAGGGAACTGAACAGCGAAACCCTGCGGGAAGCCCTGGGCGCCGTTCCGGAAACGGAGCTGGTGGGCGCCGCCCCCTACCGGTATATCCGGCTGGATATGACTTCCCGCCAGCAGTCCTTTACCGCCGCTGGCACCGACTTCGGGGAAATCACCAAAACCAGCCCCTACTTCAGCGTGGAGGGCAGGTATCCGGAAAATCCCCGGGAGGTGCTGGTCGGCAGGGAAATCGCGGAAACCATCGGTGTAAAGGTCGGCAGCGACATGGAGCTGACCTGGCAGCCGACCGTCCTGGCCGGGGAATCGACCCCGGAGGAAAGCCGGGTGCCCGGCGCGCTTCTTTCCGGCAGCGCCGAGGGCTTCGGCACCGGCATCGTTTATGTAACCGCGCAGCTGGATGAAAACGGGGCCATCGCCTCCGTCACTGTGAACGCGGAAACCCAGACCCCGGAATACGGCGGGCTGGTAGCGGAGGACGAAGCGTACCTGGCGCAGTTCACCGGGAAAACCCTTCCCCTCGCTCCGGGGGATACCGACGCCCTGACCGGCGCCACGGTCACCTCCGAAGCGGTGGTGAATGCCCTGAACTCCGCCCGGAAGGCTTCGGAGGACGCGAAACCGAAAACGCTGTCCTTCAGCGTCAGCGGTATCCTGACCACCGGCGGCGAGGAAGAGGGCTACGTGTTCATGAGCCTCGCGGACATGGAAAACATGACCGGTTCGGATCACCTGGATGTGGCGGAGCTGAGCGTCTCCGCCGGAGCGGAGCAGCTGGAAGCCTACGCGGAAAAGATTACGGCCGCCTCCGACGCGGTGCGGGCCCGGCTTGTCAAACGGGTGGCGAAATCCGAGGCTTCCGTGCTTGAAAAGCTGACAGCCCTCGTGTTCCTGGTAACCCTGGTGGTGCTGCTGCTGACGATGATCTGCGTATCCACCACCATGATGGCGGTTGTTTCGGAGCGGCGCCGGGAAATCGGCCTGCGCAAGGCCCTGGGGGCCTCAGATCAGTCCATCCGGGCCGAATTCCTGGGAGAAGGCCTGTTCCTCGGCCTGCTGGGAGGCGTCATGGGCGCCATCCTGGGCTTCGTTTTTGCCCAGGTGGTCAGCGTAAACGTGTTCGGCAGCTCCATCACCTTCCAGCCCCTGCTGCTGCCGGCAGCGGTCATCGTCTCCATGGCCATCGCCGCCCTGAGCTGCCTCGCGCCGATCCGCCGCGCCGTATCCATCGATCCGGCTATTGTACTGAAGGGAGAATGATTGCAGATGTCTTTGCTTGAACTGAAAAACGTATCCAAGATTTACGGGGACCTGAAAGCCCTGGATAATGTAAGCCTCCATGTGGATCAGGGGGAATGGGTCGCCATCATGGGCCCCTCCGGAAGCGGAAAGAGCACCATGATGAACATCATCGGCTGCATGGACAAGCCCACCATGGGCGAAGTGCTGCTGGACGGCGTGGACATCAGCAAGGAGAGCAGCAAAAAGCTCACCGATATCCGCCGGGACAAGATCGGCCTGATCTTCCAGCAGTTCCATATGGTCAATTACCTGACGGCGGTGGAAAACATCATGGTCAGCCAGTATTACCATTCCATGCCCGATGAGAAGGAAGCCCTGGAAGCCCTGGAGCGGGTCGGCCTGCGGGAGCGTGCCCGCCATCTTCCCAGCCAGCTTTCCGGCGGCGAGCAGCAGCGGGTCTGCGTGGCCCGGGCCCTGATCAACCATCCGGAGCTGATCCTGGCGGACGAGCCCACGGGAAACCTGGACGAAGCCAACGAAAACATCGTCCTGGATCTTTTCGCCCAGCTTCATAAGGAGGGAACCACCCTGATCGTGGTCACCCATGACCCGGAGGTGGCAGACGCCGCCCAGCGGACCATTGTGCTGGAGCACGGGAAGGTTGCCAGGGAAGTCATCAATGAAAACTTCGGAAAGGAAACGAAAGCATGAAGAAGCAGTTGATTCCGGGATGCGTCCTGCTGGCGCTGTCCCTGGTCATCACCCTGGGAAGCATCTCTTTTCTTTCTCCCTGCGTCCATGAGGACGGGAGCTTCGGCGCCTGCCACTGGGCCGGAAGGTCCTGCATGGGCATCGGAGCGGTGCTGGGCATCCTGGCGGTGATGGCCCTGCTGCTTCGCCGCGGACGCCGGGGAGTATACCTCAGTGCCCTGCCGGCCTGCCTGCTGGGTATCCTGACCCCCGGAACCCTGATCAGCCTCTGCCGGATGAGCAGCATGCGCTGCCGCGCCGTCATGCAGCCAGCCCTGATCATTCTCTTCGCAGCGTCCGCCCTGGCGGCGGCCGCAGGCGCAGTCTGCGCAAAAGAATCATGAAGACATTTGCTTTATCCGTTCAGAACCTGATCCGCAAACCCGGCCGCACCGTCGCCCTGTCGCTGCTGACAGCCTTCCTGTCCCTTGCCGTGTTCGGCGGCACGGTAGTCGTGCTGTCCCTGCGCAGCGGGCTGCAGAGCCTTGAATCCCGGCTGGGAGCGGACATCATCCTGGTTCCCTCCGAAGCCCAGAGCAAGGTCAGCTTCAAGGACCTTTTCCTGCAGGGAACCGCCGGCGCCTGGTACATGGACGCCTCCGTAACGGAAAAGGCGCTGGAGGTCCCCGGCGTGGAAAAGGCCGCCCCCCAGACCTTCCTGGCCTCCCTGAAAGCCGACTGCTGCTCCGTGAAAATCCAGGTGATCGGCATTGATCCCCAACTGGATTTCACGGTTCAGCCCTGGATCTCCCGCAGCCTGAAAAACGGCCTGGGCGATATGGAAATTGCCGTGGGCTGCAAGGTGGAGGCCGGAATGGGAGAGATCCTGCGGATCTACGATAGGCAGTGCAAGGTGACCGCCTGCCTGGAACCCACGGGAACCGGCCTGGATACCGCCGTCTACTGCAACATGGATACGATGCGGAAGCTCCTGGAGGCCGCGGAGGAAAAGGGCATCAACCACAAAATCAAAAGCGGGGACGAGGATATCATCTCCGCCGTGTACATCAAGGTAAGGGACGGGGCCGACATCGGCCAGGTCAATTCCGCCCTCACGGGAAAGCTGCGGAAAGTGACCGCCGTCCGCACCCGGAGCATGATTACCGGTATCTCCGACAGCCTGGCCGGCGTAAGCCGCACGGTAACGCTGCTCATCGCGCTGGTGTGGGTGCTGGCGGTGGTGATCCTGCTGCTGGTTTTCCTGATGATTTCCCGGGAGCGCGCCGGGGAGTTCGCGGTGCTGCGGCTGCTGGGAGCCTCCCGGCAGGGGCTTGGCCGCATGGTGCTCACAGAGTCCGCCCTGTGCGGAGTGCTGGGGGGCGCCGCGGGAACGGCCCTGGCGGCCCTGTGCATCTTCCCCTTCTCCGCCCTCATCGAGCAGCAGCTGTCCCTTCCCTACCTGCTTCCCGGAGCCGGCACCATCCTGGCCCTGGCCCTGGGCACGGTGCTCCTGGCGTCCGCGGTCTCCGCGGCTGCCGGTTTCCTTGCCGCCCGCCGGCTGAGCCGGGTGGACCCCGGAAGCGCGCTGAGAGGAGGCACCTGACATGCGGATGATTGCAGAAAATGTTTCCCGTACCTTTTTCAGGAAAACCGGGGAAGCCAATTATTTCTTCGCGGTGCACCCCGTCACCCTGGAACTTGATGAAGGCAGCGTCACCGTGCTCACCGGGCGCAGCGGCAGCGGCAAGACCACGCTGCTGAACCTGCTCTCCGGCCTCCTGCCCCCGACGGAGGGCCGCGTGCTGCTGGGGGATACGGATCTGTACGCCCTGCCGGACAGCGCCCTGAGCCTCCTGCGCAGCGAGAAAATCGGCGTCATTCCCCAGGGGCGCAGCGCCGTGGATACCCGGACCGTCCGGGAAAACATCCTGCTGCCCGCCCTGCTTTACGGAAAAAAGCCTCCGGAGGAAGAAGCGGACCGGTGGATGGAGGAGCTGGGAATCGCTTCCCTCCGGGATGCAAGGCCGAAGGAGCTCTCCGGCGGCGAGCTTCGCCGGATGGCCATCGCCAGGGCCCTTTCCGCGGGTCCGGAAGTGCTTTTCGCCGACGAGCCCACCGGAGACCTGGACGATGTGAACACCGCCCGGGTGCTGGAGATTTTCCGGGCCTTCGCCCATGAAAAAAGCAAAGCCGTCTTCATCGTAACCCACGACAGCGAGGCGGTGAAAATCGCCGACCGCACCCTGCGGATGGACGCCGGAACCGTCCTGTAAATCCCCGTATATAAACTGCCCCTTCCGGGATCACAGCCCGGAAGGGGCGGTTTTTTGTCTGTTCCGCAGCCCGGGGGTTTTTACTCCTCGGTCTTCAGCGCGGCTACCATGTCGATATGCCGGTTTTTCCGGGCCACGAGGATGCCCACCAGCAGGGAAACCCCGAAGGTCACCAGGATGCTGACGATCCAGGTTACGGGCCCCAGCACCAGCTTCAGCTCATACTCCGCCGCCAGCGCCTCCAGCAGGTACCGCAGCACCGCGTAGCCCGCCGCGGCTCCCAGCACCGTTCCGACGGCAGTAAGCCACAGGTTCTGGCTGATCAGCAGGCGGCCGATCTTTGAATCCTTGAATCCCACCACCTTCAGGGTGGCCATTTCCCGGTAGCGCTCCGTATAGCTCATCACGCCCAGGTTGTAGAGCACCACGATGCCCAGGATCACCGCCGCTGCCACCAGCAGCCAGATCATTTTGTTCATCAGGTCCATGAAGGTATCGAAGGAATCCATAATGGACTGCTTCGACTGCTTGTTCAGGATCTTCCCGTTTTCCGGAATCTCCGTTTCATCCGTGTAGATACTGGAAACCGTGAAGGGAATCCCTATCTTCTCTGCGAAGCCCTCCGTCATGAAGATGCCTTCCGTCATGGAGTCCAGCACCCCCGCCACGGGCACCGTGTAATGCTCGGTGCTGTCATAGGGGGCAAAGGAAATCGTGTCCCCGATCCCCAGGCGGTACTCCTTCGCGATCCGGGAGCAGATGTAGGCTCCACCGTCCTCCAGGGGAATGATCTTCATGTCCGTATCCGCGAACCGCACCTTGTCATGCTTCAGGGAATAGATTTCCAGCGAATATCCCTTGTCGCCGATCTGCACCGCCCGGGAGGCGGACCAGTCGCCCCGGAGCTCCTCCGCCAGCTGTTTTGCCTCATCCGCCGTCACATGCTCCGTGTCCAGGTTCACCCGGGTTTTGTAATTGATGGCCTGCTCGTAGAAAACATTCAGGAAGGCGTCCATGGTATCCTTCATGCCCAGGCCGCCCACCAGCAGCACCATGCATCCCAGCACGCCGAAGAGGGTCATGAAGCTCCGGGCCTTATGGCGCACGCAGTCCCGCAGGTTCCACTTGGTGCCGAATCCCAGCTTCTTGAATCCCTTTGTTTCCTCAAACCGCAGGTGCTTCATCCGCTTCGGCGTATAGGGACGCAGGGCGTCCGCCGCCGTTCCGGAAAGCATTTTCCTCACGGAGAGGAACCCGATCAGCGTCAGGAACAGGTTGATGGCGATAATGACAATCCAGGTGAAGGCCGGCGCGTGCAGCGTCCAGGAGGGCATATCGATGTAGGTGGCCATCGCCCCGTCCGGGTTCATGATGAACCATCCCAGCCAGTATCCGATGCCGATACCCAGCAGCGTTCCGAGGATTCCGATGCACAGCGCATAGGCACTGTAGTGCACCAGGATCCGACGATCCCTGAATCCCAGGGCCTTCAGGGTTCCGATCTGGGTTTTCTCGCTGGCGGTGATCCGGTGCATGGTGGTAACCATGGTCAGGATCGCGATGGCCAGGAACAGCACCGGCAGGATGGAAGCCATGGTTTTGCCTTCCTCCACTTCTCCCCGGGCCTCCGCCCAGGAAATGGTATCCTCCTTTGCCAGCACCAGCCGGGTGGTTCCCAGGGCCCTGTCCACCGCTTCCACAAACGCCGCCTTGTCCAGGGAGGACTTCACGTTGATCTGGTGGTACATTTCCCCGGTGATCATCCGGAGCACGGCGGGTACCGCCCGGTCCAGCATTGCCGGGGAGATGTACACATATCCGTAGGAGGAATAATCCGGCATCATCTGGTTCGTCCCTTCCGGCAGGCAGATCAGGAATTCACTGGATTTCACCAGTCCCTTTACCTTTCCGGATACGGTAATTGCCTGGTAGCTCAGGGTCAGGGGATCCCCCACCCGGATGCCGTTGGCCTTCGCGTAGGAATCCGAAAGCCAGAATCCTTCCGTATCCTCCGGGTTGTATTCCTCCCCTTCCATCAGGAGGATGCCGGAAACCTTCATGTTCTCGCTGACGGCCAGGGCCAGGGTATCCGTATCTCCCTGCACCGACACATCCATGGACAGGAAGCGTGTCGCGTCCTCCACCCCGTCGATGGCTTTCACCGCTTCAAGATCCTCCACGGTGAAGCCTTTGTCGGAATAAATCCGGAAGTCCGCGAAGCCGGTTGCCTTGTAAATCTCCCCGGTATTGACCTCCAGGGAGTACCATTCCACGTTGAATCCGAGAAATACGCCCACGCCCAGGGCAACCATGATGATCATGGAGATAAACTGGGCCTTGTACCTCCAGAGCGTACGGAAAAGTTTCTTCAGCAGCATTACCAGTCCACCTCTTCCACGCTCAGCGGATGCTCCTGCTCCTCGCAGGAGCGGATCTTTCCGTTTTTCACCCGGATCACCACGTCCGCCATCTTCGCAATGTTCTGGTTATGGGTCACGATAATGATCGTCTTCCCCAGGTCCCGGGCCATGGAAAGCAGCAGTTTCAGCACCATGACGCCGGTTTCCGAATCCAGCGCGCCGGTGGGCTCGTCACACAGGAGGATATGGGGATTCTTGGCCAGCGCCCGGGCGATGGACACCCGCTGCTGCTCGCCGCCGGAAAGTTCCGAGGGAAACTGGTGGATATGATCCTCCAGGCCCACCGCCTTCAGCATGTCATGGCTTCCCAGGGGGTTCGGCGCGATCTCCTTCACCAGCGCCACGTTCTCCACCACCGTCAGGGTGGGAATCAGGTTGTAGCTCTGGAATACGAATCCCACGGAGGCCGCCCTGTATTCCGCCAGCTCATTGGGGGTCAGCGTGGAAATGTCCTTTCCGTTCACCAGGATGGTTCCCTCCGTGGGGCTGTCCAGCCCGCCCAGCAGGTTCAGCAGCGTGCTTTTCCCCGCGCCGCTGGGCCCCAGCACCACGATGAATTTCCCTTCCTCCAGGCTCAGGTTCACGTGGTCCAGCGCCCGCTGCTCGTGATCCCCGTTCCGGTATACCCTTGATACGTCCCTGAACTCCACAATCGCCATTGTTTTTCCCTCCGGATCGTTCCTATTTGGTTAGTTTTATCTAACTCCGTGCTGAAAATAAATCGCGCCGCCGCTTCTGCGCTCTTGCCGCGCGATTCCTTTCGGTTAGCGTCTACTAACGCATTGATGTTACCACCGGAGCGTTTCCCTGTCAATGTGCCGAAATGGCCTTCTTCCTGCCGTTTGCCACATTCCCCTCCCCGGGATATAATGATAGAGGCAAAATATTCTTCAGGCGGTGCGCAATGGAAACGTATTATCTGGTGCTGTTTATCCTCTCCGGTATCCTCACCGGTGTTTACCTGCTGCTCTGGCGGAAAAGCTTCGACCTGCACCTGACCCTGATCTTCATGCTGGTTCCGGTCACCAACCTGGGATTCCTGCTTCAGGCCCAGGCCCGGAGTACGGAGGCCATGCTCGCTGCTACCCGGATCGCCTACCTCGGCGGTTGTTTCCTGCAGCCGATCATCATGTTCTCCGTGTTCAGCCTCTGCGGCATCCGCCTGCCCAAGGCCGTCCGGGCGGGCTTCGCGGCTTTCAGCGCCCTCATCTATCTGTCGGTGCAGACCATCGGCACCGGCGGATGGTTCTATTCCGACGCGGAGCTGCAGGAAATCGACGGCCGCCTCGTGTTTGTGAAGGAGTACGGTATCCTTCACGCTGTGTTCTACGGCATGGTGCTGGTTTATTTTGCCATCAGCATCGCGGTCATTTTCTACAGCCTGGTCCGGAAAAACCAGGTCAGCCGGAAAATCCTCCTGCTCCTGTTCCTGCCGGACGCGGTCTGTATGTCCTTTTTCTTCATCGGCCGGCAGGTCTTCCCCGGGATCGAGCTCACCCCGGCGGGATACACCTTCGCCCAGGTCTGCTATCTGATCATCGGCTTCCGTCTCAGCCTCTACAACGTGGAGGACAGCGCCGCCAACGCCATGCTCCAGGCGGACAACCTCTGCCTGATCTCCGTGGATCACCGCTTTGCCTACCTGGGCAGCAACGACACGGCCCGGGATGTTTTCCCGGACCTGAACAACCTGGTGGTGGACCTGGGATTCCGCCGCAGCAAGGCCATGCGGGAGAAGATCCTTCCCTGGCTCGAAACCTACCGGGATCATCCGGAGGACACGGAGGCCAACCGTCATTTTGAGGAAAAGGACGGGAAAATCTGGCTGTTCTCCGTCCGGCCCCTGAAGATCCGCTCCCGGCTGCGGGGCTACGAAATCGTCGGGCAGGACGATACCCTGGACCGTTCCTATATCAACCTGCTCTCCTTTTTCAAGGAGAAGCTTGAGCAGGAAGTGGAGGAAAAAACCGCCCATATCGTCGCCATGCACGACAACCTCATCATGAGCATGGCCGTCATGGTTGAAAGCCGGGACAACTCCACCGGCGGCCATATCCGCCGCACCAGGGAGGGTGTCCGGATCCTGGTCGACGCCATCCGGGAAACCGGAGCCCTGGATCTTCCGGAGGACTTCACCCGGAACCTCATCAAGGCCGCCCCCATGCATGACCTGGGAAAGATCGCCGTGGACGACAGCATCCTCCGCAAGCCAGGCCGTTTTGAGCCCTGGGAGTTTGAAATCATGAAAACCCATGCGGCGGAAGGCGCCCGCATCGTCCATGAGATCCTGAAGGACACGGACGACGGCGCTTTCCATAAGCTGGCGGAAAACGTGGCCCACTACCACCACGAGCGGTGGGACGGCTCCGGATACCCCGACGGGCTGAAGGGAGAAGCCATCCCGCTGGAAGCCCGCATCATGGCCGTGGCGGATGTATATGACGCCCTCGTCAGCAGGCGCGTGTACAAAGAAAAGATGTCCTTCGAAAAGGCGGATTCCATCATCCGGGAGGGGATGGGCTCCCAGTTCGATCCCGCCCTCTCCCCGGTGTACGAGGCAGCCCGGCCAAGGCTGGAAGCCTATTACGCCGCCCTGCCCGAATAATCCGGCAGCCTTATTCCCGTATCAGGTCCTCCGGCCCGAAGCTTTCCGGAAGCAGCTCCTCCAGGGTGCGCTCCCGGAAATCCTCCGGGCTTTTTGCGGTCAGCACCCGCATCTCCTTCGGATTGCAGAATTCCCGCATCACCTGGCGGCAGATGCCGCAGGGGGCGCAGTAATCCCGGTTCTCCCCGCCCGGTCCGCCCACGATGGCAATGGCCCGGATCCGGCGTTCCCCGCAGGCCGCCGCATGGGCAATGGCGTTCCGCTCCGCGCAGATTCCCGCCGGATAGGAAGCGTTTTCCACATTCACTCCCGTATAAATTTCCCCGGAGTCCGCCAGCACCGCGGCGGAAACATAAAATCCGGAGTAGGGCGCGTAGGCGGCCGGCTGCTGCTCCAGGGCCCTCCGGATCAGTTCTCCCCGGTCAAAATCCTTTTCCATGGTTTCTTGTCCTTCCCTGTGTTTTCCAACCCTGTCAGCGCAGGGCCTCCGCGAAGGATGCGGCGCCGAACCGCTCCTCCAGCCCCAGCCATTCGGCGCAGGTGGCGGCGATGTCCGCAAAGGTGCTCCGGGTGCCCAGGTCCACGCTCCTGTTCATTCCCGGAGTATAAGCGAGAATCGGAATGTACTCCCGGGTGTGGTCCGTGGAGATATCGCAGGGATCGCATCCGTGGTCCGCGGTGATGATCATCAGGTCCCCGGGCCGCAGCAGCCCTTTCATCTCCTCCAGCCGCCTGTCAAAGGCCTCCAGCGCCCCGGCGAATCCCTCCGGATCGTTGCGGTGGCCGTAAACGGAATCCGTATCCACCAGGTTGGTAAAGCACAGACCTTCAAAATCCGTTTTCATGAACCGGACCAGGGAATCCATGCAGGCCGGGTTGCCCGCCGCGTGGTCCGACTGCGTCAGCCCCTCGTGGGCAAAAATATCCTCAATCTTGCCCACGCCGATGCTTTCCATCCCCGCCTCCTTCACCGCCTGGGGCAGCGTTCTCCCGCAGGGCGGCATGGAGAAATCACGCCGGTTCCCGGTGCGGCTGAAGCTTCCCGGTTTCCCCACGAAGGGACGGGCGATGACCCGGCCTACGCCCAGCTCGCCCTGCAGCATAGCCCGGGCGGTCCGGCAGAATTCATACAGCTTTTCCGGGGGAAAGAGCTCCTCGTGGCAGGCAATCTGGAACACGCTGTCTCCGCTGGTGTACACGATGGGCGTATGGTCCCGCAGGTGCTGCTCTCCCAGCTCCTCCAGGATCACGGTGCCGGAAGCGGGCTTGTTTCCGATGCATTTGTGCCCGATGGCCTTCTCATATTCCTTCATGAAGCTTTCCGGAAATCCGTCCGGAAAGACGGGAAACGCCTGGGTCACCCTCACCCCGGCAATCTCCCAGTGGCCGGAGGTGGTGTCCTTTCCCTTGCTGACCTCCCGGGCCCTTCCCCAGGCACCCGCCACCGGGCCGTCCCACCTGTACCCGGTTGAGGAAATATTTCCAAGGCCCATGGCCGCCATGTTCGGCAGTTTCGGGCTGCAGGCGGCAATCACATGCCCCAGCGTGTTGGCTCCTGCATCCCCGTATTCCGCCGCGTCCGGCGCTTCCCCGGCGCCCACGGCGTCCAGTACCGTTAAGAAAACCCGGCTCATTCTCGTCACTCCTTGCCTGTTATGCTGTTCTTTCCGGAAGCAATCTCCCTTTCTGCCCGTTATTATAGCAAATGCCCCGGGACTTCTCAACCCTTCCCCGGGGTATTCAAAGCCGCCGGATCATGGTATAATCTTCCCCGAACAGAACGTCATTCCGGAAAGGAGTCCTGCCCATGGCAACCGTCTATTCTCCCAACGAAGAATTCCACCTAAAAATATGCCCGGGCGATGTGGGCCGCTATGTCCTCCTCTGCGGAGATCCCGCAAGGACGGAGAAAATCGCCGCTTATTTTGAAAACGCTTCCTTTGTGAAGTCCAACCGGGAATACACCATCTGGAACGGAACCCTGGAGGGCGAAAAGGTCAGCGTATGCAGCACCGGAATCGGCGGCCCTTCCACCGCCATCGCCGTGGAGGAGCTGATTCACTGCGGCGCGGATACCTTTATCCGCATCGGTACCGCCGGGGGCATGGCTCCGGAAGTCATGGGCGGAGATGTGGTCATCGGCACCGGCGCCATCCGGATGGAGGGCACCTCCCGGGAATACGCTCCCGCCGAGTATCCCGCCGTGGCGGATTACGGCGTGGTGGCCGCCCTGGCCGACGCCGCGAAGGAGGACAAGGTTCCCTTCCATGTGGGCGTCCTCCACAACAAGGACAATTTTTACGGCCAGCACAGTCCCGATACCATGCCCGTCCGGGAGGAGCTCAAGGCCAAGTGGCAGGCCTTCCTGGACTGCGGCGCCCTGGCCAGTGAAATGGAGTCCGCCGCCCTGTTCATCATCTGCGCCGTCCGGCGCGCCCGTGCCGGCGCCCTGGTGCAGGTTTTCGCCAACCAGACCCGCCGGGCCATGGGGCTGGAAGATCCCATGACCCTGGATACGGAAGCCGCTGTCCGCGTAGGCGTGGACGGTCTGCGGAAGCTGATCCTGCGGGACCGGGAGGCCCGCTGATCCCCTTCCGGAATCAACCGATTGAATATCATTGGAGGAACCTTCATGAACGCTATGCATACCCGGAACCGTGTCTTTTCCCTGCTGGCCCTGCTGCTGGCCCTGCTGCTGGCCCTCTGCCTGGCCTTCCCCGCTCTTGCGGAGGAGGGGGGCCTGGAGGGCGTGGAGCTGGAAGAGGTCTCCATTGAGGACCTGGCGCCCCAGGAGGAAACCCTGGTTTCCAATCCCCTTCCCATCGACTTCACCGGCGGCTTCCTGCCGCTCCCGGAGGGCTACAAGGGGGAGACCGTCTACGAGGATCCCACCATCCGGGTGGAAATCAACTACCGGGATGTGACGGACCTCATCGTCGGCTACCGCGGGCGGGACGCCGGCGCCTGGATTGTGGATATCCGCATCGGCGACGCTTCCCAGCTCCGGACCGCCGCGGCCGAATCCTTCAAAACCAACCGTACCGACTCCGTCGTGAACATCGCCTCCCGGGTCAACGCGGTGGTCGCCTTCAACGGGGATTACAGCGGCCGGCAGGACGACGGCCTGATTTTCCGCCAGGGAACCCTTTTCAAGGATAAGCTGCGCGGAAAGCGGGATGTGCTCCTGATTGATGAAGACGGCGACCTGCATCCCCTGCACACCCCGAAAAAAGGGGAATTCACCGATGTCATCAACGGGAAAAAGGTCATCAACGCCTTCTGCTTCGGGCCGATCCTGGTGGAAAACGGGGAAATTCCCGAAAAAATGAACAATTTCACCTTCCTGAAGCCCAACGAGCATTACGCCCGGATTGCCCTGTGCCAGGTCGGGCCGCTTCACTACAAGGTCATCCTCACAACCATGGAGCAGAGCTACACCCTGGGCCTGCAGATCCCGGCCTTCGCGAAGCTCTGCCAGGAGGAGGGCGCCATCACCGCCTTCAACCTTGACGGCGGCAACTCCACGACCCTCTACTTCAACGGCGACCGGGTCAACACCCAGTACAAGGTCAATTTCCGGGATGTGCCCGACATCTTCTACTTTGCTTCCGCCTGGAACGGAGGAACCGCCGAATGAGCGCCTATCTGTGGACCATGCTCCTGGGTTCCCTCCTGGTTTTTGCCCTTTACGGACTGTACTGCGCCCGGGGTACCTCCCTCCGCAGGCCCTGGCTGACCGCAGGCCTTTCCCTGCTGTTTGCCGTCCTCTTCGGGGTCGTGCTGTCCCGGGTGGGATACGCCCTGCTCATGCAGGAGCTGGATTTTGAGTACGACGGAATCGCTGCCCTGGAGTACCTGCTGGAGTTCGAAATCGACCGGGTATCCTTCTTCTGCGGCGCCGTCGGCGCCGTTCTCGGGGTGCTGCTGGCCAACCGGCTGGCAAGGAAGGGCTCCGTCCTTCCGGGAATGGATGCCTTTGCGCCCTTCGGCGCGCTGCTCACCGCCCTCTTCCGGCTGGGGGAAATCTTCCACGGTTCCTACGGAGCCGGCGCCACGCTGGAGGAAGGAAGTCCCTTTGCCTTCTTCCCCTTCGCCCTGCAGATCCATCCGGACGGGAACTATGTCACCTACGCCTGGGCCGTCTGCGTCCTGTCCGCCCTTTTTGCCCTGGTCTGGGCGGCCGTCTCCTTCTTCCGGCTGCGGGGAACCCGCGCCGGCCTGAACCTGACCGCTTCCCTGTTTTTCCTGGCCCTGCCGCAGGTGCTGTGCGAAAGCCTCCGGAAATCCGGGATGTACTGGCTGTTTGTCCATGTGGAGCAGCTGCTGTGCGCCGTGGTGCTGCTGGCCGTGATGCTCTTCTGGGTGCTTCGGTCCGGCCGCTCCCTTCCCTTCCCCCGCCGCTGGGCGCCGGTGGGAATCCTGCTGCTGGGCGCCGCCCTGCTGGTGGGCACAGAGTTTGCCATTGACGGAAAAATCCTGAATATCACAAAGCCCGTCTGCTACGGAATCATGTGCGTGATCCTCGTGGGAATCGGCGCGGCCGGCGCCCTGGCCGCCGCCCGCTGGAACCGGGAAAAAACGCCGGGAAAGGCCTGACAGGCCTCCTTCGGCTGAAAAAAAGAGGACGTGCCCCGCGGGCATGTCCTTTTTTAATCTGTTGTTTTTCCGGTTCCCCGGAGAAAAGGAAAACAAAAGCTCAGGCGAAACGGAT
>CAMHSI010000007.1 GCA_946187775.1 uncultured Clostridia bacterium | reverse complement strand
ATAGGTTCCGTTTACCAGTCCCTTCGCTTCATCCGTGCTGGTACTCGTGACTTCTGTCCCGTTCACCTGCACAATCTTCTTGATTCCCAGGCTGCCATAATCTGCGTAGGTGTTCCGTACCGTTACCGTTGCGCTCTTGTCTGTACTGCTCAGCGTCACAGCGTTGTTGTTCGTTGCGCTGAATTCACTCTGGGCGCCTTCCCCGACCTTCTTCGCGTACGTCGTTGTATAGCTGCCCGCTGTTTCAGTAACTGTGTACGTCCCGCCGTTCAGCTTCTTTATCGTGACGCTTCCGCCGCTCGTGTCGGTCGCTGTTACGGTGAAGCTCAGCGTCTTCTTATCCGTGCTCAGCACAGGCCTCGTTCCGCTCTTATGCCCTGTCACATCTGCGGCAGGATTGATATTCATTTCCTTGTCGGATGTGATGGTGATCTCATAATCCCCGCTGGCCGGTTTGGTATCCCCTTCCAGCGTCTTTGTCACTGTCAGCTGGTAGTTCTCCCTGTTGTTCGTGAATGTGCCCGTCGGTATATTCGTGTTCTCCCCGGCTACCACATTCACCGTCACAACTTTGGTCTCACTATTTACACTGTTGCCGGTACCTGTTGTTACTGTCGCGCCTGTCAGACTCATTCCGCCCGTCGGCGCCGTTTCTGTAATTGTATAACTTCCGGCTGTCAGTCCGCCAACCGTTACCGTACCGTCGTCTGCAATCGTAGCAGCTTCATTCCCGATCTTTGCACTTGTCGCTGCTCCGCCCGCAAACGTAATCTCAACAGTCTTATCTGTCGCGTCAGTCCCGGTTCCAGGACCATGCACCGTAAAGGTATAGGTTCCGTTTACCAGTCCCTTCGCTTCATCCGTGCTGGTACTCGTGACTTCTATCCCGTTCACCTGCACAATCTTCTTGATTCCCAGGCTGCCTGTTCCTTCCTCAACTTTCCTGTTGATGAACACAACCGCATCAAGGCTGTTGGTTGCAGAAGTTGCAGGCTCATCCGTGGTAATATCCGTTGCCACATCTAACAGGCTGACGTCAATTCCGTATCTGTCATAAACAGTTTCCGTTTTATTGTAAGGTTCTACTGCTTTTTGATCATTATTGTCATAGGTAATTTCTCTCTTAACGTGGATTTCATCCTGATTGATTTTATTTATCAGAGCTTCTTCTGTTGCTGTTGGAGTAGCAGGATCCAATACATAATACTCGTATACGGGTTCTGCCATTTCATATCCGTTAAGCGTATCACTTGAGGTTATTCTGTCGGGTGAATCCGGCGTTCTTGGTCCGGTTACTTTTTTGACTCCAACAGTAACCTTTACATAATATGTTCTGTTGTCAGGAGTATAATCTCCGGATGCTTCCTGACTCTCCGTGATTTTATAGTAATGGACACCCTCATCGATCAAATCATATTGGATCGAACCAAAGTTGATCACAGAGCCATCATTTTCTTTTGTAATCGGCTCTTCCCATTTTCCATTTTCCCATTTCAGATGCTGCATGGTAAATGAGAACTTCTGCGTCTCATTCGGCTTAGTCAAATCAGCAGTCCCATCCTTCATGAACTTGCTGGCTTTGAACCCGGCTTCAGTCGCTTTACGCGAGTAATGTCTTTGCGTACGGAAGAAATGCCATTCAGCACCAGTCTGTTTAAAGGTTTTCCCTGTTGCCACCCAGCCGGTACCGGAACCATTGATCTCCTCCACGTTTGCCTTTGGCGCAAGGAATAAACCCGCAGGACCATCTGTAAAAGTCAGTCTGGTTGCCTCATAGGCATTATAGACAATATGGTTTAGAACATAGTTTTCAAGGAGCTCGTTAAATTCTTTCTTTCCCCCATTACCGTCTGTATTTGACTTCAGTGCAGCCTTTTCGCTAAGAGTGCCGTCATCATTCTTGCTGTAAATCGTGTAAACAGTATTTCCTGAGCCTTTTATATTGATATTATCACCCGGGATGTTGAAAACAATGGACTGGTTTTCCAGCTTTTTGATTTTTACAACATCGTTCCAGTTCAGGCCTGCCGCATCCACGTAAATCGTGATGCCATCCGGGAAATCTGTTGTATCTACCTCGCTTCCAACAGGGGAAATCATAGACTTTTTGCTGTAAGCTTCAGAGGAACTGCTCAGCTTATTTATCAGCTTTGTTACGTATCTGTCGACATCGGACTCAGATGTCGGGATTACTGTTACATCATATCCAACTCCGTCCTGGTGAATATGATCCACAGACTCATCACTATTGTTCTTAGCATGGACATATGTATCTGATTTTCCATTTACCGGCGTAAATATATCAGGATTAACTGTAGTATTGCTCGTAAAACGAATTTTATTATATTCTCCTACATAGAAAGGCATTCCTACGACTTCTGTGTCTTCTGCCGTGTTTGCTGCCAGGTCAATACCAGCGGATGTATCTTCAATATACTTTCTGACCGCAAAATTCGTTTCTGAGTGATCATGACGTTCATACGTGTCTGCCACAACACCGTACTCTGCGCCTTCTCCGAGAACATCGTACGGATCGATGGCTTCATCGTAAACGATGGGTTTAATATGCACGAAATGAGTTATTGTTGTTACATTGCCTTCCGTTTTAACGTTTTTATCGAGGAAGATTCCATCCTCATCAACAGTGTCTGTATCATAGGTGATCTGATAATTAACCTTTTTCCCGTCAACCGTTTTGCCATTCTTCAATTGGACCGGCATACCATTGCCAAGAATCTTGTCAACTTCCGTTCCATCGGCTTTTTTCGTCTTCCCCTGGGATACCTGCAGAGTGAACGTCTCGTTACCGGTAATCTCATTTCCGTCCAGACCCAGAGTGTCCCAGTTCTGGAGGAATTTATTTGTATCCTGATTTATCTGTGACTGGTCTTCGATAACTATTGTATAAACAGTTTTGCCATCTTCAGTCGTAGACTTTTCAGCATTTTCAAGAATGCTCTTTAAAGAGTACTTGTCGGCATTTGTTGAAGCATGTTTTGCTTCAGCAGAAACGAGCACACCATCATTAGCGTCAAGTTCCGTGCCATCCTCGACAACTATCTGAATCTGATACTTCTTAGGATGGGCATGATACAACCCAAGTTTGGTCTGAGTCTTATCTTCCTTCTTCAGATTTGTATCGCTTGTCCAGTCTTTATTGAACAGGAAGTCATACCCGGGGATAACATCCGTTCCATAATCGCCCACCGTAGCAAGGGTTATTTTATCTAAGGAAACTGGCTTTCCATCACTGGTATTTGTCTTATAGAACCTGATTTTGCTGGTGTAAACTTCCGGATCATATTTTACATTGCTGCTGTTGGGGATGTCCTTCCCTTCATCATCCACGATCGTGAAGGTTTCATTCTTCCAAATTGTGGTAGTGAAGCGACCGGGGGTAGTTCCGTTGGTATTGGCAGTTGAAACATTCTCCGCCTCTTTTACCTTATATGCTACCAGCTTCCCACCGTTATACAGGCGTATCACAAAATAATATGCACCCGTTGCAGTGTCCAGACCGGCATTGCTGGTTAATTTATCATCCGAAGCCGGATATACAACATGTTCCGAATAGAAGCTGACTTCAATCTCATGATCCACGCCATCATTTTTTCGCTGTGTAAATGTTGTGGTCAGAATATTGTCGTTCTCGACTTTTGATACTTCAGAGGATGTGGAGAACAGATCTTTAGTCAGGTCTTTTTTCTGCTGTTCAGCTCCAACGATATTTTCGTTGTACGCAACAACTCCATCCGGAATTCCTTTTTCAATTGCCTCAACGATAGTAGAAGCTCCTGTAACAACCTGGGTCGTCAGCGTTTCCTCTCCGGAATAGTAGTGTAGATCATCACCGATTTTACTGGGATTACCATCCTTCGCGGGAATATAACTATGGAAAACGATCGGTTCTGAGGCGGAAGAAGGATTCGTACTGCTGACATCCACCAATGCATAATAATACGTTCCATTCTCCACCATTTTGATCAGCAGCTTGTAGTCGGAGGGTACCGTGCCTGAATAATTATCTGTCCCATTTGAATTTTTAAATACAGTCTGCAGTTTGAAATCCGGAACAGGAGTAAGAACAATCGAACCCACTCCATCTGATGTCGTGCTGGAGAGTATGTACTTATTGATCAAATTGTCATGTCCGTACTGTGAAACCTTCGCACCGTCTTTTTTACCCTCAATTGCCTCCTTGTAGGATTCCAGTTCCACTGAGGAACATATCAGCATGTTATCAATAGTATCAGTAGTTTGATATACGGTAGTATTTGTATAACTGCTAGAATTATACCGATCCTTAGTCGGATCACTGATCAGCACATTTTGATACTGGTCATAATTATAGAAAGTTGAAATCTCTTTGTCCTGAATCTTATTGATCGTATTACTGCTGCCTTCCGTAAGCTTATCGATATAGTAATACTTATCACCATTTTGTTTTGTCAGAGTGGAAAGCATATACCAGTAACCTGAATAATCACTGTCGAATGTAACAGCTTCATTTCCCGATTTGGACAGGTTATATTTATATTCCTTCGCCTTTGTCAGTGTAATAACAGTTTTGTTTGGTTCTGTAGACGACATGCTCACAACATAGTTTCCTATGATATCCCCGTCGTTGATTATCGTTCCGGACCCAATTTCTCCCTTTGGAACACTGGCACCATCGTTATTTTCTACATAAAGATCTTTGACCAATTTTACAACAACCTGATCTCCACTTGTATAAGGGCGTGAATCTGGATTTCCATTATTATGATTAAATGATGTGAAAGGAATAGACTGAGATGATTTTCCATCGATATTCACCGCAGCGCTGTTATAATAGCGCTTTTGTTGGTGATTATTATTTACCGCATCGACGCCTGCATAAATAGAATACCCTGCACCGATGCCAGCAGCATTGCTGCCATCGGATGTTTTGATCTCCACTTCGTACTCTGACTGTCTGACAGCAGTGCCTTTATATACGTTGTTACTATCTGGTGTCGTACCAAGATTATAAAGATATTTGCCAAGGATGTTATTACTTGGCTGGGTCATATTGCTAGTTAATTGACTTAATTGAGTGGGCTCACCAGTTCCATTATATTTTACAATTATCAGGCTTACACCATCTGCCGGCCACTCTGTAAATTCCTTCCCTTGTTCATTAATAAACGGCCCGGCAACGCCCTTTCCTTCAGTATTCACCGTGAGCTTTGCGTAAGCTAGTTTATTTGAGTACCGATCCGCAAGAATATAGTACTGACCGTCCCCTAAGGCTGGTGTTTCAGTTGTGGTACCATCAATACCGTAATATACAATTTCAACAGTTCGTGGGGGCGCTTTTTTTACATTGACATTGATCGTACTTGATTCTGTATCTGTTTTATATTCAAAGCTCAGGCCGTTCAGTATTCCGCTCGAATCTTCGTCTCTAATTTGAAACTTTCCATTGAAATTGTCCCCAGTGTACCAATAGTTTGAATCCGAAAAACCTGTTTTATTACAGTCAGCAATCCAAAGCTCTGCCTCAGAACTGATATTTATAATAGGTTCGCTAGAAGTACTTGCGGTGGAATAAAAACTCACAATGCCGCCTGGCTTGCTTAACTGTCCATAGAACCTGACTGCATAGTCTTTGACAACTAGAAAATACATAGTAGTCAGGGCTTCATCGGTTATATCTGAACCATAGGTGACATTAACCTTCCTTTGGTTGGATCCGTCTGTAGCACCTCTCGTTACCTGACCGAGATCGGTTTCAGTTCCACCCGCCAGGGAAACAGCGGGGACCATCTGGAAGGCCATCAGGAATGCCATCAGGAATGCGATTGTTTTTCTCAGTGTGTACTTCATCTTCATAACCCCTTTGTCCTAAGGTTCGGATTTGCGTTGGTCAGGTTTTGATCCTTCAGGTCTCATTCCTGCGGCTCTGCCAGCCTGGCTTTGATGCGCCAGTAGTAGAGGTAATTTTCTTCTGTAACAAGAATGTCAAGCTGTTTTCCGTTTTCACCTTCCACGGTGTTCCAGTTCTCGTTGTCCTCGCTCCACTGCCAGATGAGCTCGTAGTCAATTCCTTCATCCCCGGTGGCGGTAACCACGATGTGCATCACATCACCGAAGTTGAGTTCGCCATCGTCGCAGTATGCTTCAAAATGAAGCTGGAAGTCTTCCGGAAAACCAGGGGCATTTTCTTCATTTTGCGGGGTGTTTTCGTTTTCTGAACCGGAGTCTGTTTTTGACTCTTCAGTGCCGTTTTCTTCAGTATTTTCAACGGTTTCAGACGTTTCTTCCACCGTTTTTTCTTCCAATTCTTCAGATTCTTCTGAATCTTCAGATTCTTCCGGATCTTCTTCGTTGTTATCCTCTTCCGGGAGCTTTTCCCGGATCTTTATGGCATAGGGTATATACCCTTCGTTTTCTGTGGTCAGGGTGACGACGTATTCCTGGTTCAGCAGCAGCTGTTTCTCAAAGGTGTAAAGGATGTCCGTTGAGGTTTCATCCGGGTTTTCTGTCTTTTCCAGTTTTACGTCCGTTTCGTTGATCTGTACCTTCACACTGTCTTCGGTCTGAACGGTCAGGGTGAAGACCACGGTGCTGTTGTAATCCACGGCTGCCTTGAAGGAGGCGGGAGCCGCTTTTGTCAGGATACCATTCAGGGAGTCTTTTCCGTTGGGGTTCAGGATCTCGATTTCCTCTTCGGGTTCAGTTTCTCCCTCAGGCTGGGCCTCTTCTTCGGGGGTTGGTTCTTCTTCAGGGTTTGTTTCGGGTTCTGCTTCAGGGTTGGGCTCTTCCTCGGGGGTAGCGTCGGATTCTTCTTCGGGTTTGGGGGCTCCTTCAGGAGTTATATCCGTTCCTGCTTCAGGCTTGGGTTCTGTTTCGGGGGTTGTAACAGGTTCTGTTTCGGGGTTGGGTTCTTCTTCTGGGGGTGTAACGGGTTCTGCTTCAGGCTTGGACTCTTCTTCGGGGGGTGTAACTGGTTCTGTTTCAGGCTTGGACTCTTCTTCGGGAGGTGTAACAGGTTCTGCTTCAGGCTTGGACTCTTCTTCGGGGGTTGTATCAGGTTCAGGGTCCTGTGTGAGTTCCTGGTTGTTTTCGGGTTCAGGGTTCTGTTCCGGTTCAGCCTGGGGTTCGGGGGCAGCTTCCTTTTCAGGTTCCGGAGCGGACTGCGGGGGATTTGTATTGGTGTCTTCCTTAGTCTCTTCTTTTACTTCTTCCTTGCCGCTTTCCTCTGTATTTTGGGCGGGCGGATTGGAGACTTCGGTCTGTTTTTGATTGGGGATCGGATTGTCCGCCGGAGTTTCTGTATTGTTCTGCTCCGTTGTCCCCTCTTTCTGCTGTTCAGGGAGCGGTTCAGTGTGGAGCGCTTCCTCAATCGTCATGCTTTCAGAAGCAATTTCTGCAACAGAAAGCACAGCTACTGAATTTTCAGTGCTGTCGGCTTCTGTTTCGTCCGTTTTCTCCGTGTCCACCGTTTCACCCGGCAGTTGATCCTCCGGGACGGCTTCCGGATCCGTTTCGGGTTCCGCTTCCGTCCCCTCCGGCGGATTTGTCTGCTCGGTTACGGTCACCGGCTGCTGCGGATCCCCGTCTTCCGCGAATCCCGGTGAGACTGTGCAGGTCAGCAGCAGTGCCAGCGCGCACATGATGGAGAAAATGTTCCTGAACCGTTTTGCCATTTTACCTTACCCCTTTGCCCTTGCTGGATTTGTTCTGTAACATTTGGTTTATTAGTTACATAAGAATTACATGTATGGGTTTGAGCACGTGTCCGCCTGTCTCCAAACAGGTAGACTAAACCACACATAATATACCATTTTTGCGAGTTGTATTCAATAGGTAAATCAATTTACCAGTTTGTGCATCTTTTTAAGGATTCTTTTTATGCTGAATTGCCTGAAACATTGATATTCCTTGCGTTTGTGCCTTGTTGCTGCTATTTGTTTCCAATTATTTGTTTGATATGGTATTTCCGAACGATGTAACAAAAATTATTTGTTTGTTCGTGTTTCTGAAAATCCATGTATCTTTTGCTTCAGTAACCCTTTCTCCGGTCCACCAGATGGCTGAGGGGCTCCCCTTTGATGTAATGATCCAGGTTTTCCGTGAAGATTTCCACGATCCGGTCCACAGTGTGGGTCAGGGTCATGTTTCCGGCGGTATGCGGGGTCAGGAAGGCGTTGGACGCTGCCCAAAGGGGATCTTCCTGCGGGAGCGGCTCCTGCTCAAAGACGTCCAGGCCGGCGCTGAGGCGTCCGCGCTGCAGCTCTTCGGTGAGCGCCTGCTGGTCGATGACGGAACCGCGGCCTACGTTGATCACGATAGCGCCGTCCGGGAGTTTTGCCAGCTGTTCCTTCCCCAGCATATGGAAGGCTTCCTTTGTCCCGGGAAGGGAGATGAGCAGGATATCCGTTTCCGGGAGAATGGATTCCCAGTCTCCGTCCCCGTCCCCATGGGTACCTGCTGTTTTGATGCTGTCGAAAAGATTGCCCGGGTTGTTTCCGCTGCGGTTGACGCCGATAATCGACTTCGGTTCAAATGCCCTCAGTCGCTTTGCGGTCTCCTGTCCGATGTCTCCGGTTCCAAGGAGGGTGATCCGGCTGCCGTATATGGAGCGGATGGATAATCCCCTTTTCCATTCCTTATTGGCGATGACCTTCCGGTATTCCGGATCCCGGCGCAGGATGGAAAGAAGAACCATGACCGTATGCTCGGCAATGGTAACGCCGTAGGCGCCGGAAGAATTGGTCAGGAGGGCCTCCGGATTGGCGAATTCTGTGGTGTGAGGGGGAAGAAACTGGTCCACTCCGGCGTATGGAGTGGCAATCCACCGCAGTGTTTTGCTGGTTTTTGCGATCTCCGGCCAATGGCCGAAGACGATTTCGCAGTTGTATGTGTAGGCGCTGTCTTCCTCCGGGGTTTGGAGAAAACAAAGTTCGCAGCCGTTCCGCTCTGCGGCAGCTTTGATTTGGTCTTTATGGCCTTCCGTCAGGTTCGGAACGATGACTGCCAGCTTTCTTTCCATGGTGTTTTCCCCCTGTTACAAAATGTGCGGCGATCTGCTGACCGCCGCACCTTGGTTATCTTTGGTTTTACCGCATGAAGCGGGCCTGACGTTCCACAGTTTCCGGGTGGATGGCCAGGAGGGAGGCTTGTTCCTTGTCGATCTTGCCGTCGCGCAGGAGCCGGGCCAGTTCCGTGTCCATGGAGAGCATGTCCGCGCCGCCGCCGAAAATGGCGTTGTCGATCTGGTGGGTTTTGCCCTCACGGATCAGGTTCTGGATGGCGGGATTGACGCACATGACCTCGAAGACCGGGTGGAGTTTGCCTTCCTTGGTGAGGATCAGTCGCTGGGAGACCACGGCGCGAAGCACCATGGACAGCTGGGCGCGGATCTGGTTCTGCTGGTTGGCCGGGAAGGCGTCGATCACACGGTCGATGGTCTTGGCGGCGCCCAGGGTATGCAGGGAGGAAAGGAGCAGGTGGCCGGTTTCCGCCGCGGTGATGGCGGTGGAAATGGTCTCGATATCACGCATTTCACCCAGCATGATGACGTCCGGAGCCTGGCGCAGGGCTGCGCGCAGGGCACGGGCAAAGGTGGATGCATCCCCGGGAACCTCACGCTGGCTGACCAGGCACTGTTTATGGGGATGCAGGTATTCAATGGGGTCTTCAATGGTGATGATATGACCGCTGCGGGTCCGGTTGATCTTGTCGACGAGGCAGGCCAGGGTGGTGGATTTACCGTTGCCGGCGGGGCCGGTGACGAGGATCATGCCGCTGCGGAGATCCGCCAGGCGCATAACCACATCCGGGATATGCCGTTCTTCCGGATCCGGAATGCCGAAGGCAACCACACGGCAGGTCATGGCCAGGGAGCCACGCTGCCTGTAGGTGTTGCAGCGGAAACGGGAAAGATCCCTCACGGCGAAGGAGAAGTCGTCATCGCCTTCCACCTGCAGGGTCTCCCGGGTCCGTCCGGCCAGCTCGTAGGCGCGGTCCACCAGGATGGCGATGTCATTGGGCAGGGCCCGTTCCTGGGTGATGGCAATCATCTTCCCGTTGGCCTTGGTCATGATCTGGGAGCCGGGAACGACAAATACGTCGGATCCTTTGTATTCAAGGGCTTTCCGCAGGATCTCGTCAAGTGTTTCTACCATTCCCAATCTTCCTCCGGTTCTTCTACCTGCAGCTTGTAATTCTTCCATTCGACCCGGGGCATTTCGCCGGGTTCGTTCAGCTGCACTTCAATGTTCATGTTGCGGTTATCCAGGGGCTCCGACCAGCTGACGATGTTTCCGTCCATGGTCATGCCCTCCGGCAGGCTTTCCTCTACCTTTTTCAGGTATTCTTCCCCTTCCGCGTTCTCCGCGCAGCGGACCAGGATGGCATCCAGCTCCGCCAGGCGGCGTTCGGAGAGCTCATGGAGCTCGTACACCCGGGTAATCATCTCCGCGCTGCGGGAGGAAAGGCTGTAGTCGTTCCGGGAGCCGATCTGGGCCAGCATGGCCAGCATGGCCAGGGAAAGCACCACAACGATGAGGATCAAAGAGGCGGCGCCCGGTCCGAGCGCTACTTTGCGTTTGTTCACGGGCTCACCTCCTTCGGCAGATACCGGGTGGAAGGCAGGGAGAAGAGATCCTTCCCGTCTCCTTTTCCGTCGATGGTGAAGATCCGGAGCATTCCCGCCTCGGTCTCCTCCGTCTTCTGCGTCACCGTCAGGACATATTCATCTTTTTCCAGGGTCCACACGCCGTCCGCAGAGGTGAATCCGAGGGTGGCAAGCGTCCCTTCCGGATCGTCAGATCCGTAGAGGTCGTCGGCAATATTCTCGGCTTCCATGATGGCAACATTAGTGGCCTTGGCCTGTATGGTCTTGTGCTTCGCGTCGGCAAAAAGCTGCACCAGGATGGTGGCTGCCAGCATAAAGAAGAAGATAACCAGCAGCAGTTCCACCAGCAGGGCATTGGCGCGGTGTCCTTCTCTCATTGTCCGGCACCTCCCGCCCGCAGGGACATCCGGATGGTGCTTTCCGTGTCGTCTGAAGCCTTCAGGCGCACCGTCAGCACTTTTCCGTTCAGTTCCGGCTCAAATTCCTTCAGGTCGCAAAGGGGCTCGCCGTATTTCGGGTCGAACCCGGTTTCATCGTCCGTGTAGGCCTCCAGCAGGCTGCCTTCATAGGCGAATATGCGCTTGTAGTTGGTTTCCCCGTCGATCTGCTCCTGAACCGTCAGGGCGGTGAATCCCCAGGGCTCCATTTTCTCGACATAGACATTTCCGCCGTCCTCTGCCCATACGGCGCTGCGGACCACGGCGGTCATAATCCGGGTGGTGTTGTTCCGCTCCGCGCTGTCCACGGTACCGCGGTAGAGCTGGGCCCCGATGGTCACCAGGAAGGTGCTCAGGCAGGCGAAGACAGACAGCAGCAACAGGACGAATACATTCTGGATGGTTTTGGGGGAATTCCCGATGGACTTTCTGCTCACAGGTCCATATTCCCCCTTTCAACGACCTTGATCGACGGCATAATATTGGACGCGAAAGGTCGGTAGTATACCATGTATTTATCCTCGTTGAAGGAGAGATTGTAATGCTGCCGCAGGTAGGTCAGGTCGTCCGGATACATGCCTTCCACGGCGTAGCAGGTCAGGGCCGCGTTTTTGACGGCGTCCCGGACAATCTCCAGCTCCCGGCCGTCTCCCTTGCCGGTGATGTTGTTGACGAGGAGTACGAAGGCAGCAATCAAAGCGATGAAAATGAGAATCGCCGCTACATCTCTTTTATTGATACTCATTCCCTTCGCTCCTTTCCTTTGATTTCGCTAATCTTGCGTGGATTACATCGAGCTCAGCACACCGGCCATGGGCAGCATGACGCTCAGCAGGATGGCGCCGATAACAATGCTCAGCAGGGCCACCAGGGTGGGCTCCACGATGGAGATCAGGTGATCCAGTCCGTCTTCCACCTGCTCCTCGTAGATCTCGGCGATCTTGTCCATGACCTGGGGTTCATGACCGGAGGCGGCGCCGACCTTCAGCATGCGGTTATGGAAATCCGCAAACAGGCCGCTCTTGGAAACCGCGTCGGTGAAGGTTTCGTCCTTCTTCATTTCCTCCCGGATGAACCGGACCTTCTCCACGGACTCCTCGTCCGACAGGGCGGCGGGAGCCATCTCCAGGGCGTTCTCCATGGGGAAGCCGCTGGACATCATCAGTCCCAGGATACCGGCCACGCGGGAAGCGGACAGCTTTTCCGTCAGCTTGCGCACCGGCGGGAACAGGTTCTTCAGGAATTTCAGGGTCTTGCCCCGGGCCTTGGTCTTCAGCAGGATCATGACCACGATGGCGCAGACCACCACGAGGCCGATGAACACCAGCACGGCCCAGCCGGCCCAGGTACCGATGGACATCAGGACGGAACCGCTGCCGGAAGCGCCCACACCCAGGGACTCCAGCACCCGGCGGAACACGGGCAGCACCCGCCACAGCAGGATGCCGATGATAACCACCAGCATGACGCCCAACACCAGCGGATAAGTGATGGCGCTGACGGCGGCGGACCGGATCCGGCCCTCCCGCTGGTAGTAGGTGGAAAGGCTGTGCATGATGTCTTCCAGGCGGCCGGTCTGCTCACCGATATCCACCATTTCGATCATGTAGGAAGGCCAGTCCTCCTCGTTTTCCTTCATGGCCACGTAGAGGGAGCCGGTCTCGTCGACGACCTTGTACAGGTTGGTGTAGGGATGAACCTTCTGGCTCTTCTCCTTCATCTCGTCCTCGGCGAGCATCTCGATGCCGTCCCGCAGGGTCATGCCGGAGCTCAGCATCAGCGCGATCTGATCGCAGAAGCTGCTCAGCTCTTCAGAGGACATGATTCTTTTCTTTTTCTTCCCTCCGATGATTGCCATTCGTCTTCCCTCCATACCGCGGCGCTCAGCTCCGCGCCGCTTTTGATATGCTAATTCCTGCTCCGGGGATCAATACCACCGCTCGGTGGTGTAGCTGTCGGTCTTGTTGGTGGCGTTCAGCTCAGCCGTGGGATCGAAAAACTTGTCCTCCCCGTTCACAACGGCCATAACCCAGGCGTGGGGCGTTCCGGAACCCAGGGTACCGATAACGAGCCTTGCCGGCACGCCCTGGCTGCGCAGCATGGCGCAGGTCAGCGCGGAAAGGTCCTGGCAGATGCCCATCTTCTTGTCCCAGCAGTAGTTGATGTCCGGAAGAACACCGGCTTGTACCGTCACGCTCTTGATAAAGTCGTAGGAGTAATTGGAAACCACATATTTGCAGATGGCCTTGAACTTCTCGGCCTGGTCCGTCATGTCCTTGCACATTTCCTCCGCCAGGAGAACACAGGGCGTATCCGCGGTGTAGTTCACATACTGGTTCGGATAGAGGAAGCAGCGGAGCTCGTCCTCCATGCCCTTGGGGGAAACGGTTACTTTGCCCTTTTCCTTGTATTTCTTGCCGCTGACATTCTGGTACAGGGTAACCGTGTAGTTTACTTTGCCGAACTGCAGGGGGAATACTTCGTACTCGCCTTCGTTGTTCAGGTCATACTTCAGGGAGCTTCCGCCCACGGAAATAACCACTTTCAGCCGCTTGTTGCCCTTCTTCGCGCGAACCATGACATAACCGTCTGCGGCGTTGCTGCTGTCCACAGCCAGATTACCGTCCTTCTGGACCTTCTTTCCGGTAGCTTGCGGCATCAATATTTCCGCAGAAGAGATGACCGCCACGCAGATGGCCAGCAGCAACACAAGAAGCATGCTGAGTCTGCGTTTCCGGGTTGTCCCAGCGAACATGTCATTTCCCTCCTGTTATTTCCATTGTCAGTTACAGTTATGATAGCACAATCCTCCGGTGTTTGCAACCGTTCCAGCAGAAAAGTATTGCCAAAAAAGACATCTATCTGAATGCTCTCTCCCCTCCGGAGGGCAGCAAAAAACCGCAGGTGCGAAACCTGCGGCTTTTTGTGAACAAAATGAAATTACTTTTTCTTCTTGGTGTTCACAGCGTCCTTCAGGGCCTTGCCGGCTTTGAAAGTGGGGGCCTTGCAGGCGGCGATCTTCACGGAAGCGCCGGTGCGGGGGTTGCGGGCAACGCGGGCAGGACGGCTCTTCGCTTCGAAGGTGCCGAAGCCAATCAGCTGGACTTTTTCACCCTTAGCCATGCTCTCAGCGATCACTTCGAGAATACCGTTCAGAGCAGCTTCGGATTCTTTCTTCGTGGATTCGGTCTTCGCGGCCAGAGCAGCGATCAGTTCTCCCTTATTCATGAGAAAACCCTCCTTGGTAGAAATAATGCTCCTCAAGTATATACCAAAAGCCTTTTCTGTCAAGCATTTTTTCCGTTTTCAGGGACCTCAGGCGGCCTTTTTCCGGTTTTTCCCGGCCGCATCTTCACTTCTTGCCTGCCCTGTCTTGCTTTTTGCTTCCCTGGAACGGAGGGACGGTCTTTTTCGTTCCGCGGACCGGAACGGAGGGACGGTCTTTTTCGTTCCGCAGAACCGTTTGCAGGGCCTTTGCCCCTGTGGTATCATAGGGAGCGTGAAGAGGGGGAAACAGCATGCTGCCGAAACTCATTGTCATCGAGGGAACCAATGCCTCCGGGAAGAGCTCCCTGGGGGTTGCCCTGGCGGAACGCTTCGGCGGGGAGATCGTCTCCGCGGATTCCCGCCAGGTATATGAAGGGATGGACCTGGGCTCCGGCAAGATTACCCCGGAGGAAACCCGGGGCGTCCCCCATCACCTGCTGGACGTTGTGAAGCCCGGGGAGTTCTTCTCCATGGCGGATTTCCAGCGCCTGGCCTACGGGGCCATCGACGGGATCCTCGCCCGGGGGAAGGTGCCCTTCCTGGTGGGCGGCACCGGGCTGTATGTGGACGCGGTGGCCGACGGGTATGAGCTCAGCGACCGGGCGCCGGATCACGGGCTCCGGGCACACCTGGAGACCTTTGAGACCCCTGCCCTGTATGAGATGCTGAAGGAAAAGCTTCCGGACACGGACATCGATCCCCGGAACCGCCACCGGGTCATGCGGGCCCTGGAGCGCATCGAGGCGGATGATTACCGGCCCGCAGGGAAATCCCCCCGGTATACCCTTTTGAAGCTGGGGGTCACCTGGCCCCGGGAGATCCTGAAGCAGCGCATCGACGAGCGGCTGGAAAGGCGGCTGGCCCAGGGCATGACGGATGAAGTAAAGGCCCTGCTGGACGGGGGCATTCCGGAGGAATTCCTCGTGAAGCTGGGCCTGGAATATAAATACCTGACCTGGTACCTGACCGGGAAGATGGGCTATGACCAGATGGTGGAGGAGCTTGGGAACGCCATCAAAAGGTTCGCCAAACGCCAGATGACCTGGTTCCGGCGGGATCAGCGGATCCACTGGCTGGATATGGCCGGGGATCCGCTGGAGGAGGCCTCCGGACTGATCCGGGATTTCCTGGAGGATTCTCCATCGCCGCAGTAACCGGATGAAAGAAACTGCCTGACGGAATGAATGCCGCAGGCAGTTTTTTTCATTGCATAATCGGTTCACCTGGGTCAGGTATTCTGCAGGAATGCCTGGATCTTCACCGCCAGCTGCCGCTGGGTCTTTGCAGCGGGGTGGAAGTTGGCGCCGTAGCCGTTGGCCTTCCCGTCCTGCTCCTGCAGGGTCATGGAATGGATTCGGGTGTCGCCGCTTTCCGCCCGGTATTCGTTCACCGCGTGAACCATGGTTTCGTTCAGGTCCGTTCCCATGATTCCCAGCACGCACAGCAGCATGGCCCCGGGGTTGTGGCTCCGCACCTCGTAGAGGAATTCCTTGTACTGTTTCCGGTACATGTCCTTCCGGGGCTCCTTGCCGGAGACCCAGCTCAGGTCGTTGGTGCCCAGGTTGATGAGGATCTTCTCCGGCTGCCACTGGCTGAAGTCCCAGAGGATCTCCTCCGCCCGGTGGCCGGAGGGCAGGGTGAACTCATTCCTTCCCGCCCGGTCGTACCAGGGCTGGACCAGGGCGTCCGTGTTCCGTTTCTCCGGGTCATCGGTATATCCGGATACGAGGCCGAATCCGCTGAAGGACGTCAGCATGGAATCCAGCCCCATCCATTCTGTTACAAGTCCCGCATAGGACAGGGAGGCGTCCTCCGTGGCGGTGGTGAATTCCTCCGCCTCGCTCTTCCCTTCCACGCCATATCCGCAGGTGATGGAATCCCCGATGAATTCCACCTTCATGCCCGCGTCCTCCAGGGGCACAACCTTTCCGTCCGTCCGGATCTCCCGGATGGCCATGAGGCTCTGGGTGCATTCGCTCAGCTTCCGGATCCGGACCTCCGCCCCCCAGGGCTGTCCGGATTCGAATACCGTGACGGTGGTCTCCTGCTGCTCCATCCGTCCGCCGGTAACCCGCTCCCCGTCCACCAGCACGTCATACCGGGGCAGCCGATGGCCGCAGTCCGGCCGCAGGGGCGTGTCGTCCGCCCGGAGCACCACTTCCAGCTTCTTCGCCCCGGTGACCCGGAAGCCCGCCTCGCTCAGGGAAGAGCAAAGCCACAGCATTCCGCCGTCCGCTACGGTCCGCCCGCGCACCCGAACATGATATTTTCCGATCCGTCCCTGCATCTTTTTCGCCTCCTCCGTCATTCGTCAAAAAGGAATCTCCGCAGCTCCTCCACGGTTTTCAGGTAAACGCCGCAGTTCCGCCGCATAAAGGTCTCAATCTGCTCTATGTCGTTGGCCCATCCCGCCGCGGCAAAGGGTACGCCGGCGGCCCTGGCCATGTCGTATCCGGGCTTCAGGTCATCCACCACCAGCAGCTCCTCCCGCCGGAAGCCGAAGGTTTTCATGATTTCCTCCAGGGACCAGGGAGAGGGCTTCCGCTTCTCCGGGGGGGATTCCCAGCCGAAAACCAGGTCCGGCTCCGGCAGCCCGTTTTCCCGGTAATCCCGCAGGATGTAGCGGCCGAAGGAGTGGCTCACCACGCAGATCTTCCCGCCCCTTCTTTTCTGCTCCTCCAGGATCTCCCGGATTCCCGGGTAGGCTTTGGGCACGTGGTTCGCCACGTACTGCGCCCAGAAAACCTCCTCCTCCTGCATCTGCCCTTCCGTCAGGCCGCAGATCTCCCGGAACATCCCGATGACCCCGGGATCGAAATTGTACCGGAAATATTCCTCCAGGGTCAGCATGCCCTCCGGACGGTTTTTCTCCATGTATTCCACAAAGGCCGGGTAATGCACCGTGGCCGTGGAGTTCACCGTCGTGTCGTCATGGTCCAGCACCAGACAGGGTACCTTCAGCATTTTTCCTCCCGCGATCCCGTTTACTCCTCCGGCTTGTTGGTTTCCTCCAGCAGCCGCAGGGTCTCCCCGAAGTACTCCTCCACCTCCGCGTCCGTCAGCTTCATAGCCTTCTTCAGCAGCTTGGGAATCTCCTTCGGGCGCACCCGGGCGTAATACTTCGTGGCGCTGATATTCTTGCGCCAGTTTTCTATCTTCATGTTCTTCCACCGGCTGATATGCCGCGGCAGGATGGGCTCCAGCTGCGCGATCACCCGGTCGAAGTGGGCTTCCACGTTGTCCCAGCGGAATACCGTGGCCAGCAGCTCGCTGACCCGGTTCAGGAACTTCGCCTTGTATTCCGGCAGCGCCAGCAGGGCGTTCAGGGGCTCATGGCGGAATCCGTTGATCTTCGCGTTCACCGGTTTGATGTAATACTCAATGGGCGTCTTGTCCAGTCCCCGCCAGCAGGCCTCCACGTCGAAGAGCAGGTACTTCCATTTTCCCCCGGGCACCCGGTACAGCCGGACGTTGGTGAAGTCCACGTTCCCCAGGATGATCTCGTACGCCGCGTGGGTAAACATGTTGTCGATGTCCAGCTCCTCCTCCACCCGCTTCAGGTTCTCCGGGTCGCTGAGGCTGTTCTTCTTGCAGAAATCGCACAGGGCCAGCCAGTCCGTGTTGTCCCCGTTCTGGAGGAACTCATCCCGCCCCGTCCGGGCCAGGATGTCGATCCGGTCGATGTCCGCCTCCTCCGTCACGCCCTCATAGGCCGCCACGAAGTACTTGTTGATCTTCTCCCGGAGGTTGTAGTGCCCCCAGTATCTTCCGTTGATGTACACCTGGATCACCACGTGGTCCTGGTACAGGATCCCCTGCCCCTCCGCCAGGGAGCTGGCCACCACGTCCCGCAGCCGGGTGGCGTAGGTGTCGCTGTTGGCCGCCCGCAGCAGCAGGCTCTTGTATTCCGTGTAATCCCGGGTGGGAAAAGGATTGAAGCGGAACCGGTCCGCTCCCCAGGACTTGCGGGCGTAGAGGGCGATGCTCTTCTGGGCGTTGACCCGGGCGCTGTGGCCGGAGCAGGTCATGGTGCCCGTCTGGCTGATCTCCCGGCTGCCCTCGGCGTTGAAGTACTCGATGTGCACCGGGTACTCGAATCCCTTGCTGTAGTTGGGGATGGAACCCGTGCCCTTCACCAGCATGCCGGTTTTCCTGTTGAAAAGGTATTTGTCGTCGGAAATCAGGGAGACGATGGCCGTCTGCGGGTTGTCATCGATGAAATAGGTGGCGCTCTCCGCGGCGGAGGGAACCTCCCCCTCCCGGAAGGCCCGGACCCGCAGGGGCGTGGTCTTGGTGACCGTCAGCCCTTCCGCGGGAAACTGCCTGCTTTTCGCCGTGGGCGTTTCACCGTCGGTGGTGTAGCGGAGCACCGCCCCTTCCGGGCCTGTGGCCCCCACCGTGACGCTGCCGGTGTAAAAGCCGCCCTCCACGGTCAGCACCGGGGCCGCCGTCCGGGCGGGATACGCCTCGGCGTCGTTCTTCTTTCCCCGGGTGGGGTTCTCGAAGAAACCAAAGTCACCGCCATTAAGGGGCCTTCCCCAGCTGACGCATCCGTACTGCTCCGGCAGCTTCACCCGCTGTTTTTCCGTCCCCTCCGCGTCGGAGAGGATCAAGGTCTCCCCGGAGGCAGAGATGGAATAGCCGGTATAGAAGGTGTCCCCTTTTCCGGGGGTATGGTCCTCCTCCCCGGTGCAGAAGACCGTCACGTACCCGCCGGCCTTGATCTTCGCTCCTTCGGGGAAGCTCCACTTCAGCGGGTTTTTCTTGCTGTCGCTCAGGTACCATCCGCCCAGGTCCACGGTCTTTTTCCCGTCGTTGTACAGCTCAATCCAGTCGTAGGCCTCCCCGTTTTCGTAGAAGCCGTTGCTGGCCATGACCTCATTGATGTACACGTCCGCCCCGGCGGAAACCAGGGGAAGCAGCAAAAGCAGGAGCATCGGCAGTATTGCCCGCTTCAGGAACTGTCTCATCCGCCCTCCCCCTTTCTGCTTATTTGACATAATAGTGCCGGGCGATCCATTTGCTCAGCCCGTCGAGCCCCGGGAAAAACAGCCGCTCGCTGATGTTCAGGGAATCCAGCATGTCCCGCACCCGCCAGCGCAGCTTCCGGTCGATGATGTACTTGACCGTATGGTCCGTGTAGTTATCCAGGAATTTCTCCAGGTCCGTAATCCCCATGGGAACCACGGAGAAGAAGGAATACTGCATGATGATCCGGTTGTTGGTGCTGGGCGGCTCTACGATGACCATGGAATGATCCCCCATGTCCTCATCATACCGCTCCAGGGTCGGGGCCAGCTTGCCCAGCATCTCCACGGAGAAGAGGCTGGTCTGCTCCCGGCCCACCGCCAGCCGGTACTTCTCCGGCAGGTGGCTCATCTGCTCGTTCATGTCGATCCGCCACACCACGCAGTCCCGGGCGTCCATTTTTTCGAGCTGGTTCTCCGTCATGGCGAAGTGCAGCGCCACCAGGGCAGAATGGCTCCAGTCCAGGAGCCGGGTGGGCAGGCCGTTGTGCTGCCCGGTGATCATCCGGAACCAGACGCTGTGGGTCACCGTGGGATCCTCCCGGACGGCGTACTTGGCAAAGTTGTTCAGGATCGCGGGCTCCAGAGTTCGCTGCAGCCCCTTGCAGCACCGGGCCAGGCTGGTCTGCATCCGGAAGGACGCGTCCGGCATTCCCCGGTACAGGTAGCTGCTCCGGTTCCGTCCCAGCTCGGGCCGGTATTCCTGCTCGCTCAACAGCGGCATCAGATCCTCCACCGTGCTGATCCTGACTTCCTGAATCATGGTTTCCCTCCGGTTTTTTTCTCATTTTACCACATCCCACCCGGTTTTTCTCCCCGTCCCGGCCCTTTTGGCAAAAAAAATCCGCCGGGCACGGATGCCCGGCGGACAGGTTTCCGATATTACTTGGTGTACTTCGGCCGCTTGGTGTAGTGGGTGTGCAGGAGCTCGTGGGCCAGGTGGCTGTTGGGCTCTCCCAGGAAATCCCTGTACACGGCCATGATGGAGGGGTTCTCGTGGCTCTTGCGCTCCGGCTTGTTGGCGTCCTCGTTGTAGAGGGCCGCGGCGCGCAGCTGCTTGGGATCGCATTCCATCCGCTTCTGTGCGGAAACGATGGGCTGTCCGCCGCCGGTAACGCAGCCGCCGGGGCATCCCATGACCTCGATGAAGTGGTAGGTCTTCTCGCCGCTGCGGATGCTGTCCAGCAGCTTCGCGGCGTTGGCCGTTCCGTGGGCAACCGCCACGTTCACATCCAGGTCGCCCACCTTGACGGTGGCTTCCTTGACGCCCTCGATGCCGCGGACCGCGGTGAAATCAACATTCTCCAGGGTCTCGCCGGTCACCTTTTCGTACACGGTACGCAGGGCCGCTTCCATCACGCCGCCGGTGACGCCGAAGATAACGGCCGCGCCGGTGCTCTCGCCCAGGACGGGATCGAAGTCCTCGTCCGGCAGGTTCACGAAGTCGATACCGGCTTCCTTGATCATGCGGGCCAGCTCGCGGGTGGTGATAACCTCGTCCACATCCTGCATGCCGTCATGGCCCAGCTCGGGACGCTTCGCTTCAAACTTCTTGGCGGTGCAGGGCATCACGGACACCACGCGGATATCCTTGGGATCGATGCCTTCCTTCTCCGCCCAGTAGCTCTTGATCATGGCGCCTTCCATCTCGTGGGGAGACTTGCAGCTGGACAGGTTGTCGATGAAGTCCGGATAGTAGGTTTCGCAGAACTTGATCCATCCGGGAGAACAGCTGGTGATCATGGGCAGCGTGCCGTTGTTCTTCAGCCGGCCGATGAACTCGGTGCCTTCCTCCATGATGGTCAGGTCGGCGCCCCAGTCGGTGTCGAACACCTTTTCGAAGCCCAGGCGGCGCAGCGCGGCGGCCAGCTTTCCGGTAACGGAGGTGCCCATGGGCATGCCGAACTCTTCGCCCAGGGCGGCGCGGACCGCGGGAGCGGGCTGCACGACCACATGCTTGGTCTCGTCCGCCAGCAGGTCCCAGACCGCCTTGGTGGAATCCTTCTCATACAGGGCGCCGGTGGGGCAAGCCGCGATACACTGGCCGCAGTTGATGCAGGCCACGTCGTTCAGGGGCTGGTCCCAGGCGCTGCGGATCTGGGTCTTGAAGCCGCGTCCCATGGGGCCGATGACGCCGACGGCCTGCGTGTTGTTGCAGGCGGCCACGCAGCGGCGGCACAGGATGCACTTGTTGTTGTTCCGGACGATGGAGGGGCTCAGGTCGTCGATGTCATATTCGTTCATCTTGCCCTTGAAGCGGTCCACGTCCTCGACGCCCAGGTCGATACACATCTGCTGCAGTTCGCACTTCTGGTTGCGGGCGCAGTCCAGGCACCGCTTGTCATGGTTGCTCAGCAGCAGTTCCAGGTTCACCCGGCGGGCTTCCCGGAGCTTGGGGGTATTGGTCTTGACGTTCATGCCGTTGGCCACGGGCAGCACGCAGGCCGCGCCGAAAGCGCGGGCACCGGTGTCCACGATACACATGCGGCAGGCGCCGATCTGGTTGATATCCTTCAGGTAGCACAGCGTGGGGATGTTGATGCCAGCCTTCTTTGCGGCTTCGAGAACCGTCGTGCCGGCGGGGACTTCAACACTGACGCCGTCAATCGTAAGCTTAACGAGATTTTCCATTTGTGTTGTTCCTCCTCGCACGATTACTTCTTCACGATAGCGCCGAACTTACAGGTTGCCATGCAAGATCCGCACTTGATGCACTTGGACTGATCGATCACGTGGCGCTCCTTCACAGTGCCGGTGATGGCATTGACGGGGCACTTCCGGGCGCAGGCGGTGCAGCCGCGGCAGGCATCGGTGATCTCATAGTTCAGCAGGGCCTGGCAGTGATGCGCCGGGCACCGCTTCTCCCGGATGTGGGCTTCATACTCATCCCGGAAGTACTTGATGGTGGAAAGCACGGGGTTCGGAGCCGTCTGGCCCAGGCCGCACAGGGCGCTGCTCTTGATGCTCTCGGCCAGCTCCTGCAGCTTCTCGATGTCGCCTTCCTCGCCCTTGCCCTGGGTGATCCGCTCGAGGATCTCCAGCATCCGGCGGGTACCGATCCGGCAGGGGGTGCACTTGCCGCAGCTCTCGTCCACGGTGAAGTCCAGGAAGAAGCGGGCGATGTCCACCATACAGTTGTCTTCGTCCATGACGATCATACCGCCGGAACCCATCATGGCGCCGATGGCGGTCAGGGTGTCATATTCCACGGGGGTGTCCAGCAGGCTGGCCGGGATGCATCCGCCGGAAGGACCGCCGGTCTGCACGGCCTTGAACTTCTTGCCGTTGGGGCAGCCGCCGCCGATGTCCTCGATGATGGTCCGCAGCGGAATGCCCATGGGGACTTCCACCAGGCCGGTGTTGTTGATCTTGCCGCCCAGGGCGAAGACCTTCGTACCGGGGCTGCGCTCGGTACCGATGGAGCGGAACCAGGCGGAACCCTTCAGGATGATCTGGGCGATGTTGCCCAGGGTTTCCACGTTATTGATGTTGGTGGGGCTCTCGAACAGGCCCTTCACCGCCGGGAACGGGGGCTTCGGCCGGGGCTCGCCGCGCTTGCCTTCGATGGAGGCCATCAGGGCGGTTTCCTCGCCGCACACGAAGGCGCCGGCGCCCAGGCGGATATGGATGTCGAAGCTGAAGTCGGTGCCGAAGATGTTCTTGCCCAGCAGGCCGTACTCATGTGCCTGCTCAATGGCCCGCTCCAGCCGCTTCACGGCGATGGGGTACTCGGCACGGACGTAGATCCAGCCTTCGTCCGCCCCGATGGCGTATCCGCCGATGGCCATGGCTTCCAGGATCGCGTGGGGATCGCCTTCCAGCAGGGAGCGGTCCATGAACGCGCCGGGGTCGCCCTCGTCGGCGTTGCAGACGAAGTATTTATGCTCCGCCTGGCTGGCCCTGGCAAACTGCCACTTCTTGCCGGTGGGGAATCCCGCGCCGCCGCGGCCCCGCAGGCCGGAATCCAGCACTTCCTGGATAACCTGCTCCGGGGTCATTTCCGTCAGGGCCTTCGCCAGGGCCTTGTAGCCGTCGAAGGCGATGTACTCGTCGATATTCTCGGGATCGATCACGCCGCAGTTCCGCAGGGCAACGCGATGCTGCTTCTTGTAGAAGCCGATCTCGGAAAGGCTCTTCTGCACGCTGGACTCGTGGGTCTTGTGGTCCACGTACACCAGCCGCTGCACCCGGCGGCCCTTCAGCAGGTGCTCGGAAACGATCTCGTCCACGTCTTCAACCTTGACGCGGCTGTAGAAGGTTCCTTCGGGGTAAACGATCACAACGGGGCCCGCTTCGCAAAGGCCGAAGCAGCCCGTGCGGACTACCTTGACTTCCTTGTCAAGGCCCTTTTCCGCCAGCTGATTCTCGAAGCGCTCAATCAGCTTCGCGGATCCGGATGATGTACAGCCGGTGCCGCCGCAGACCAGTACATGAGAACGATAAAGCTCCATCTGGGTTTTCCTCCTCTAATCAGTCTTTCGCGGCGCCGATGGTGTATTCTTCCACCGGACGTCCGTTCACAATGTGCTCGGTAACAATGCGCGGTACCATTTCAGGCTTCACGTGGATGTAGGTTACCTTTTCCTTCCCGGGCAGGATCACGTCCAGCATGGGCTCGTAGCGGCACATGCCGATGCATCCGGTCTGGCTCACGGTCACGTGCTGCAGGTTCCGCTTCTTGATTTCATCCATAAAAGCAAGCATCACGGGGCGGGCGCCGGCAGCGATGCCGCAGGTGGCCATGCCGATGACAACGCGGGCCGCGTTCTCATCCTTCCGCATGTTGATGTTTTCCAGCGTTCTTGCGCGGATGGCTTCCAGGTCTGCCAAAGATTTCATATCCAAACACCTCCAAAGATTGTATTCATTTCCTCGTCCAGCGCTTCCTTCAGCCAGGCGGCTACGGAAGGCTCATTGAATGGGATGTCGCTGCCCAGGGCCGCCCGGACCTCCCGGGTGTCGAAAACGCTCTCCCCCTTGGGGCTTTTGCTCTCGATCCGGAAATCCGGGGAAAGGGGATTCGTCAGCATCAGGCTCAGCATCGTCCCGCTCAGGTCCCCCGGGGGCAGGCAGTCGATGTTCTTCGTGTCCATGGACGCGGTAAGCACCGTGCCCTTCCCTTCCTCGCTCTCCAGGGTGAAGGTTCCTCCCGCCTTCTCGGCGTTCTCCTTCATCATGGGAATACCCAGGCCAACCTTGCGGGTGGTCCGGGTGGTGGCGAAGGGGCTGGTCACGCGCTGGAGCAGTTCCGGGCTCATCCCTTTCCCGTCATCCTCCAGCTGCATCGTCAGCATGCCGTTTTCCTCCAGCGTCAGCCGCACCGTCACCAGCTTTGCGCCGGCGGTGATGCTGTTCTGCGCCAGGTCCAGCAGGTGCAGGCTCAGGTCACGCACGGTACTTGTCCAGGATTCCGGGTACCTGATCCGGAGTCAGCCGGCCGTAGACTTCCTCGCCGATCATCATAACGGGGGCCAGGCCGCAGGCGCCCAGGCAGCGGGTGGCGTTCAGGGTGAACTTCCCGTCTTCCGTGGTGTCGCCGGGCTGGATCTTCAGCTCTTCGGAAAGCCTGTCAATAATCTTCTGGCTGCCCTTGACGTAGCAGGCAGTGCCCAGGCACACGCCGATCACGTGCTCTCCCTTGGGCTTGAGGGAGAACTGGGAGTAGAAGGTGGAGACGCCGTACACTTCGGAAAGGGTCACGCCCAGTCCGTCCGCGATCATCTCCTGAACGTCCTGCGGCACATAGCCGAAGATGTTCATGGCTTCCTGCAGGCAGGGCATCACCGCGCCGCGCTCGCCTTTGCGCTTCTCGATAACCTCCTGCAGCTTTGCGTATTTTTCCTTGTTGTCAGGCATACCGTCCTTGACCTCCTTATGTATTTCGAACCTTTTGCACGCGGCAAAAGTCCCTTTTCACGATTTATAAGGATACCATATTTTTTCTTCTCTGAAAAGTGTTTTTCCCTTGTTTTACAAAGATTTAAGGTTAGTTCCGGCTAACGTGTCGAAGAGTCCCCCCAGGGAAAACCGATCCGTCTCCAGGTCGAACACCGCCTCCAGGATATCCCCCAGGTGGTGGGCGTCGGAGGACCGCAGCCGCAGCCGGTTTCCCACCAGCTTGTCGTTCACCGGGATCTCCGGCCGCACCTCGCACACCGGGAAATACGGCTCCTCCGGAAACAGGCCCAGGTTCACCAGCAGCCCGTGGCCCCGGTTGATGTGGGCCGGCACCGCCGCGCCCCCGTGGTCCCGGATGATCTGTGTGCACTCCGAAAGGTCCAGGTCCGTGGCGCCGATGAGCATCCGCTCCTCGATGTCCACCACCTCGTCATCCGTATTCATGACGTACTGGTTCCCGAAATAGTCGGGCTTGTTCTTCATCTTCGGCAGGTGCCCCGTAAAGATCTCCCCCACTTCCACCGCCGTCTCCACGTCCCGGAAGTACCCCAGCAGGTGTACCTCCTCCTTCGTGGTGATCTCCATTCCGGGCAGTAAAATCAGCCCGTAGTAATCCGCCGCCTCCTTCACGTAAGGCAGGTTACGGGCTGTATTGTGGTCTGTCACGGCGATGGCCTGCAGGCCTTTGATGTGCGCCATGCCGCAGATGTTCGCCGGCGTCATGTCGTCATCCGCACAGGGGCTCAGGCAGGAATGCATATGCAGGTCCACAAACATGCCGCCTCAGCCTCCTTCCTTCGGTTTTCCGCCTTCTTATTTTCCCTTCAGTCCCTTTGCCGCAAGCCTGGCGCAGATCTCATACGCCGTCAGCGGGCTCTGCAGCACGGTGATGCCCTCTTCCTTCGCCTTCTCCACCGAGGGCTCCTCCATCTCGATCCCCTCGGGGATGATCACGGCGCTCATTTCCATCAGGCTGGCCACCGCGATGACGTTCATGTGGGTCTGCACCGTCACCCAGGCCATTCCCTCCGCGCCGTGGGCCATCACCCAGCTCAGCAGGTCGCAGGTGTATCCGCAGGAAACCTCCCGGCTTTTATCCGTTTCCGGCGTGATATCCGCCGCCTCAATCAGTTCCATCACGTCCCGTACCGTCATGTCCGTTCCTCCCGTTTCTATTCTCTCGTGGTTTTCGCCAGGTCCACCATCTGCTCCGCCATCACCCGCAGCTGGTCCTTCATCAGGTGGATGCAGTCCAGCCGGGTTGCCGCGCCCTGGACCACGTCCTCCGCAAAGGTCCTGCAGGTGGGGCTGCCGCAGCTGCCGCAGTCGAATCCCGGCAGCTCGTCATACAGCTTCTCGATCCGCTCCATCTTCCGCATGGCTTCCATCAGGTCGTCATCCAGCTTCATGGCGGAGTTGGGCAGGATGCGTCCGCTCATGTACAGGTCGCATTCGTTCATCATCCCGCTGTCCACGTTCAGCTGCGGGTTCTCGTCCCGGCTGGACAGCTTCCGGATCTCCGACCGGGCCACATAGTTGTTCTCAAAGTTCAGGGGACCGCCCACGCAGCCGCCGGTGCAGGCGGCGCCCTCGAAGAACTCCAGCCCCTTCAGCCGGTTGTCCTCGATTTCCTCCAGCACCCGGATGCAGTTCTCAATGCCGTCCACCGCCATGGAGTCATCCGGGCTCACGGCGTTGCATTCCCCGCCGCTGCGGGCCCAGCCCACTCCCAGGTCGGAGGCGTCCTCCAGCGTCAGGTCCACCGGGGTAGTCTTCAGCTGGCTGGACAGGAGCCCGTAGATCTCCAGCACGGAGATGGCGCCGTTGACGGCGCTCTTCTCGTGGCCGATGGGATTGCGGATGGCCGTCACCTTGGCCGGGCAGGGGGTAATGAAGAAGCAGCCGATCTCCGAGGGATCCACCCCGTTCTTCCGGGCGAACTCCGTCCGGGCGATCATGGCCGCCACCTCCATGGGCTGCCGCACGTCCACAATGTGGTCGATCAGGTCCGGGAACCGCACCTGGATCAGCCGCACGATGGCCGGGCAGGCGGAGGAAATCACCGGCCGGGGAAGCTTGGGATCCTTCAGCCGCTCCCGGATGGCCTTGCTCACCACGTCCGCTCCCCGGGCCACCTCAAACACATCGTCGAAGCCCATCCGCTTCAGCCCGCCCAGCACCTGGGAAATGCTCTTCAGGTTGTTGAACTGGCCGTAGAGGCTGGGCGCCGGCAGGGCGATTTTATACTTGTATCCGGAGATGGAGCTCAGCGGGTCCGTCACCGCCACCTTCGCGTGGTATCCGCACACCCGGATGCATTCCCCGCAGTCGATGCAGCGCTCATCAATGATATGTGCCCGTCCGCCCCGGACCCGGATTGCCTCCGTGGGACAGCGCTTCAGGCAGTTGGTGCAGCCCCTGCACTTGTCCCCCTCCAGGCGGACTGAATGGAACCGTTTATCGTTCATAACCCCTTACCTCTGTACGCCGCTCATTTTCCCAGGGCGAAGGTCATGGTGATCGTCGTTCCGACCCCCACGGTGCTCTGGATGTCAAATTCCGTGGCGTTGCGTTTCATGTTGGGCAGTCCCATGCCCGCGCCGAACCCCAGGGTCCGCGCCTCGTCGCTGGCCGTGGAAAATCCTTCCGTCATCGCCTTGGCGATGTCCGGAATCCCGGGACCCACGTCTTTGGAAATCAGTGTAACCTTCTCCGGATCCACCAGCAGCGTCAGGGTCCCGCCCAGGGAGTGAATCACCAGGTTCAGCTCCACCTCGTAGCAGGCCACGGAAACGTGCCGCAGCACCTCCGCGTCCACCCCCAGCTGCTTCAGCGTCCGTTTGATGGTCGTGGAAGCTTCCCCGGCGGTGGTAAAGGCCCCCGCTTCCACCGGAAAGCTCCTTTCCAGAATCACAGCCATCCCTTACGCTCCTTCCGTTACGGGCTTCTTCGGTTTCGTACCCGGCAGCCCGTGCAGGTACAGTTCCCCGCAGGCAGTATAGGTGGTCAGCGGGGTGGAAATCACGGTGATTCCCGTTTCCTCCGCCATCTCCAGGATCTCCTCCCCGGGAATCTTTCCCCGGGAGAACACGATGCAGGTAATGTCCAGCATTTCGCTGGTCCGCACCACGTGGGGATTGATCAGCCCCGTGATCAGCACCGCCTTTTCCTTCACAAAGGCCAGCACGTCGCTCATCAGGTCCGAACCGCAGGCCGTGTTGACCTGGGAATCCAGCCGTTCCTCTCCCACCAGCACTTTTCCGTCCAGGATCTTCACAACCTCCCGAATGGTCATACGATCACTCCTCGTCTGAAAATCAAATAAGTAAGGTCCCGACACAGCATTTTATTCCTCCGGGTTCGGTTCCTTCCCGACGCACCATCCCCGGACCTTGTTCACCGTCCGCTCCACCGCGTCCTTGCTGTTTCCCCAGGATTCCTTCTCGTAGCGGTAGTCGAACTTTTTGATGAACCAGGAGATCTCCTCCTGGATCCGGTCCAGGTTTGCCTTCTCCGTCCGGGTCAGCACGGACACCAGCTCTCCCAGCTCCTTCGGGGCCAGCTCCTCCGCCGCGGCCTCCAGCAGCCGCCCCGTGTGGGGCAGGCAGAGTCCCTTTCCGGAGGCAAACCGGCTCCGGAAATCGCTGTCGTTCTGGTACAGGTGGAGGAAGGTATGCAGGTACCGCCTCATGTTCTCCTCAATGGTTTCGCACATGAGGCAGCTGTCCGTGATCTTCGCCAGCTCCGCGGCGCCTTCCCGCACGGCGGCCTCCGCACCCCTGGCCTTTCCGCCCAGCCTTCCCGCCAGGCCGATGCCCTTGAGGGTCTCCGCCGCGCCGTCCAGCTTCCTGAAGATCTTCTCCGTCCGCTCCCGGGTCTCAATCATGTGGCTTTCCAGCATCAGGGCGTGCCCCAGCCGGTTGCTCATGCCGTAGAGCATGGCATGGTGATGCCGGCAGAAGCCCTTGGTGTTCACCTGCACCCGGGTGTCCGGTTCCATAACGGAGGCGCCGAGGTAGCGCTCCGCCTCCCCCAGCTCCGTCTTCCGCTCCAGGGCGCACAGCAGGCACTCCCCGTCCAGCTTCGCGGCGTCCCATACGGGGATCGTATCAATATGGTATCTCAATCTGTCCTCCCGGCCGCCGGCGCCGTGTACCGCTCCAGCTTCACCTTCGCCTCGTCAAACAGCTCCAGGGTGAATTCGTCCGGATAGCCCACCTGGTAGACCACCCGCTTGATTCCGCTGTTGATGATCATCTTCGCGCACATGGAGCAGGGCTGGTGCGTGCAGTACAGGGTCGCCCCGTCAATGGAAACGCCCAGCTTCGCCGCCTGCACGATGGCGTTCTGCTCCGCGTGCACCGCGTAGCAGGCCTCCATCCGGGTGCCGCTGGCGATCCCCAGCTTGTCCCGCAGGCACTCTCCCTTTTCCCGGCAGGTCCGGATGCCCGCCGGCGCGCCGTTGTACCCGGTGGTCATGATGCGCTTATCCTTCACGATGACGCAGCCGATGCTCCGCCCGGTCCGGAAACAGCTGGACCATCCGGCGATGGTGAAAGCCATTTGCATAAAACGGTCATCCCATTTATCCATAGTCGTGTCCCCTCTTCTGCTTTTTCTCTCTCCTGTTTATTATAAGGAAAAGCGCTTCCCGCGTCAATCGGAAAGCGCCCGGCTCCGGATGCGCTTTTTACATCCGGATCAGTTCATATTCCCTTGTTCCCAGGCCGATCTTCTCGGCGTGCTCGAGGCACTCCGGCCAGCTGGTGGTGGGATGCACGGTCTTGAAGGGATCGTGCTGGTGGTGGTGTTTCTCCGCCTCTTCCAGGTGCTCCGTCAGCTGCGTTCCCGGCAGGGGCTTCGCCGCCATGCACAGGTCCGCGCTGGCCTGGTCCAGGGCCACCGGGTCGAAGGAAGCCAGCATGCCGATATCCGGCAGGATGGGGGCGTCGTTCTCCCCGTGGCAGTCGCAGTCCGGCGAAACGTCCATGATCAGGCTGACGTAGAACACCGGTTTTCCCTGGGCGATGGCCGCCGCGTATTCTGCCATTTTCCGTCCCAGCATTTCGGAAACCGTGTCAAAGGCGGTGTAGATGGCGTCAAAGGCGCAGGCGCCGATGCACCTGCCGCAGCCCTTGCAGAGGTCCTCATGGATCACGGCCTTCCCCGTTTCATAGGAGATGGCGTCGCTTCCGCATTCCTTCCCGCACCGCTTGCAGTTCCGGCACAGGTCCGGGTCCACCATGGGCTTGCCGTCGTTGTGCTGCTGCATCTTTCCGGCCCGGCTGCCGCCGCCCATGCCCAGGTTCTTGATGGCGCCGCCGAAGCCGGCGACCTCATGCCCCTTCACATGGCTGATCACGATGATCACGTCCGCGTCGTACAGGGCCCGGCCGATATGCGCTTCCTTGCAGTATTCGCCGTTGGGCACCGGCACCGTCACCTCGTCCGTGCCCTTCAGCCCGTCGGCGATGATGTTGTGGCATCCGGTGGTCATGTAGTTGAATCCGTTGATATCCGCGTTCAGCAGGTGGTCCACCGCGTTCTTCCGGGATCCGACATACAGCGTGTTGCAGTCCGTCAGGAAGGGCTTCCCGCCCAGGCTCTTGACCAGGTCCGCCACCGCCTTGATGTAGTTGGGCCGGATATAGGCAAAGTTCCCCAGCTCGCCGAAGTGCACCTTCAGGGCCACGAACTTTCCCTCAAAGTCGATTTTGTCCATGCCGGCCTTCCGGCACAGGTTCTGCAGCTTCGTTCCCTGGCTCACGTCCAGCTTCGTCCGGAAATCCGTGAATACCACTTTCGCTTTTTCCATCCGTTTGTTCTCCTCTGCTTTTGTCTTGATCCGTGTGCTTTTGCGTATTGTATCACACCCGGCGCTTTCCTGTCGAGCGGTTTTCCCCGGATTGAAACTTCCCCGCCGGTGGATTATAATGCCTTTGTTGCCAATGCAAATCAAAGGATGAAATCGCGCATGAATTATATGGAAGTTCTGCAGCTGGCCGGGAAGATCATCATGGAAAACGGCGGGGAAATCTACCGGGCGGAGGAAACCGTCACCCATATGGGCGAGGGCTTCGGCCTCCGGGAGGTGGAATGCTTCGCCGTGCCTTCCGGCCTGTTTATCAGCTACCGCGGGGAGGACGGCAATCCTGTCACCGCCGTCAAGCGGGTCCGCCGCCTCTCCCGGAACCTGACCCGGGTGGATGAGGTCAACACCGTTTCCCGCAAAGTGTTTTCCGGGAAAATGGACTGCGATCACGCCCTGCGGATGCTCCGGCGCATTGACGCCCTTCCCGGGGCCTTCGGCGGCGCCTGGTGCATTCCCGCCGCCTTCCTGTGCGCCGCCGGCTTCGCGGCCATCTTCGGCGCCATGTGGCTGTCCATCTTCGTTTCCGGGCTGGTGGCCGCCCTGGTGCAGGCGGCGGAAACCCTGATTGCCCGTTTCCGGTCCCGGGGGCTGGCCGCCTCCGTCCTGGGCGGGCTGCTGACGGCCCTGCTGCCGAACCTCCTGTCCCTCCCGCTTCCCTCCCTGCAGGTGGAGCTGGTCATCGCCGGGGCGGTCATGCCCCTGGTTCCCGGCCTGGCCATGACCAACGCCGTGGAGGATACCATGCGGGGGGACATGGTTTCCGGCCTGGCCCACGGGGCCCAGGCCATCCTCACCGCCTTCCTGATCGCCGGCGGTGCCCTGCTGGCCATGGCGCTCTTCCGCCTGATGACGGGAGGTGGCATCTGATGATCTGGGATGAACTGATCCGGGCCGTCGCAGGAACCTTCTTCGGCGCCGTGGGCTTCGCCATGCTGGTGCATGTGCCGAAGCGTTCCCTCCTGGCTTCCAGCCTCATCGCCACCCTGTCCTACGTGGTATACTGGGGCTTCCTGCAGCTGGGGTTCTCCGAATGGTCCTCCGTCTTCATGGGCTCCTTCTGCGGCTCCCTGGCCGGGCTGCTCTGCGCCCGCCGCATGAAGATCATCGGCACCGTCTTCCTCATGTCCGCCGTGGTTCCGGTGGTTCCCGGCCTGGGGCTGTACCGGATGATGGCCTTCTTCGGCCAGAGCCGCATCACCGACGGCGCCGCCATGGGCATCCGCGCCATGATCCTCATCGCCATGATCGCCCTGGGCCTGGGCGCTGGTTCCCTCCTGGACCGGATGATCCACAGCCCTGCCCACAGGCATGCCTCCCGGGCCCCCGGGCAGGAGGATGCATCCCTGCGAAAATAAGCAGAAAAATCTTCTTGACATTTCCGCCCCGCTCCTGTATTATATGCTTTGCCGCTTGCGAAGCGGCAGAGTGTCGCGGGGTGGAGCAGTTGGCAGCTCGTCGGGCTCATAACCCGGAGGTCGGGGGTTCAAGTCCCTCCCCCGCAACGGCTTGGCTCAATAGCTCAGTTGGCTAGAGCATTCGGTTCATACCCGGAGTGTCATAGGTTCGAGTCCTATTTGAGCCACTGAAAAGCGAACCCTTCAAGGGTTCGTTTTTTTGTGCCTTCGCAAAGGGCTTCCTTTGCGAAACGGGGGACGGCTTTTCATGGCCGTCCCCCTCTTTTTTCCTTTTACCGTTTCCATTTCCAGCCGGCAACCTCCGGCAGGTCCTCGCCGTACTGGTGGATATACTGCTTGTGCTCCACCAGCTTGTCGCTCATGCGCTGATACAGGTAGGCGCCCCGGTTCCCCAGCTGCGGCAGGTACTTGATGGCTTCCTGCACCAGGTGGAACCGGTCCACGTTGTTCTGCACCCGCACATCGAAGGGCGTGGTGATGGTTCCCTCTTCCTTGTAGCCCCGCACGTGCATCAGCCGGTTGTTGTGCCGGCGGTAGGTCAGCTCGTGCACCAGGGAGGAATAGCCGTGGAAGGCGAAGACCACCGGCTTGTCCTGGGTGAAGAGGATGTCGTATTCCGCGTCCGTCAGGCCGTGGGGATGCTCCGTGGAGGGCTGCAGCTTGAACAGGTCCACCACGTTGATGAAGCGGATCTTCACGTCCGGCAGCTCGCTGTTCAGGATGGATACCGCCGCCAGGGCTTCCAGCGTGGGCGTTTCCCCGGCGCAGGCAAACACGATGTCCGGCTCCTGCCCCTGGTCGTTGGACGCCCAGTCCCAGATGCCGATGCCCTGGGTGCAGTGCTTGACCGCCTCCGGCATGCTCAGCCACTGGGGCCGCGGATGCTTGGAGGCCACGATCACGTTCACATAGTTCCTGGAGCGGATGCAGTGGTCAAAGGTGGACAGCAGGCAGTTGGCGTCCGGCGGCAGGTACAGCCGCACCACGTCCGCCTTCTTGTTGGCGATGTGGTCCATGAAGCCCGGATCCTGGTGGGTGAACCCGTTGTGGTCCTGCTGCCATACCGTGGAGGCCATGATCAGGTTCAGGGAAGCCAGCTCTTCCCGCCAGGGCAGCTGGTTGCAGACCTTCAGCCACTTGGCGTGCTGCGCCGCCATGGAGTCGATGATCCGGGCAAAGGCCTCATAGGTGGCGAAGAAGCCGTGGCGTCCCGTCAGCAGGTAGCCCTCCAGCCAGCCCTCGCACATATGCTCCGACAGCATGGAGTCCATCACCCGGCCGTCCGCCGCCAGGTGGTCGTCCGTGTCATACCGCTCCGCGTTCCAGTCCCGGTTCTCCACTTCAAACACCGCGTTGAGCCTGTTGGAATTGGTCTCGTCCGGCCCGAAGATCCGGAAGTTCCGGGCGTCCTTGTTCAGGGTGAAAATATCCCGCACAAACTTGCCCAGCTCGATCATGTCCTGGCCGTCCCGCTCGCCGTGGCCCTGGGTATCGAAGGCGTAGTCCCGGAAGTCGGGCAGCCGCAGGTCCCGCAGCAGCAGTCCGCCGTTGGCGTGGGGGTTGGCGCCGATCCTGGCGTTTCCTTCCGGGGCCAGGGCCCGGATTTCCGGCAGGATCCGGCCGTTTTCGTCAAACAGCTCCTCCGGACGGTAGGACCGCAGCCAATCCTCCAGGATCTTCAGGTGCTCCTCCGGCTTCGCCATGGAAATCGGCACCTGGTGGGCCAGGAAGTTCCCCTCGATCCGCTGTCCGTCCACTTCCTTCGGGCCGGTCCAGCCCTTGGGGGTGCGCAGCACGATCATCGGCCACACCGGGCGGGTGGAATCATTCTCCTCCCGGGCGTGCTTCCGGATCTCCAGGATCCGCTCCACCACCTTGTCCATGGTCTCCGCCATCAGCCGGTGCATGGTCATGGGGTCGTCCCCTTCCACGAAGTAGGGCTCCCATCCGCAGCCGTGGAAGAAGTCCACGATCTCCTGGTGGCTCATCCGGGCAAACACCGTGGGATTGGCAATCTTGTATCCGTTCAGGTGCAGGATCGGCAGCACCGCACCATCCGTGATGGGATTCAGGAATTTGTTGGACTGCCAGGAGGTGGCCAGGGGTCCGGTCTCCGCCTCGCCGTCGCCGACGGTCACCGCCGCGATCAGATCCGGGTTGTCAAACACCGCGCCGAAGGCGTGGGCGATGCCGTATCCCAGCTCGCCGCCCTCATTGATGGAGCCGGGGGTTTCCGGCGCGCAGTGGGAAGGCACGCCGCCCGGGAAGGAGAACTGCTTGAACAGCTTGGCCATGCCGTCCTCATCCTCGGAGATATTCGGATAAACCTCGGAATAGGTTCCGTCCAGGTAGTCGTTGGCGATGTAGAAGTTTCCGCCGTGGCCGGGGCCGGAGAGGAAAATCAGGTCCAGGTCATAGCGCTTGATCGCCCGGTTCAGGTGCACGAAAACGAAGTTCTGCCCGGGGACCGTTCCCCAGTGGCCGACGATCTTCTTTTTGACCATGTTGATGGTCAGGGGTTTGCGCAGCAGCGGGTTCTCCAGCAGGTACAGCTGTCCGGCGGACAGGTAGTTGGCCGCCCGGAACCACTGGTCCATACGCTGCAGCAGTTCCTCCGTAATGGGTCCTTTTTCGGCGCAGGGAACTTTCTCGGTTTTGCTCATGGGGTGTCTCCTTTCAGGTGTGCTGTTTTCCATGTTCTGCCTGCGGGCCCCGGAATCCTGCCGCTTTCCAGAAATTTACCCGCAGAAAAGGAGCTGCCCCATGGGGGCAGCTCCCAATATCCGATCCCGGATCTTACTGAGCCTTGGTAACCTTCACAACGTGGGGGTTCGCGCCTTCGTACCAGTAGAGGAATCCTTCGATGTCGATCACATCGCCGACCTGCAGGCCTTCAACAGCCTTGTACACGTCGGTGTCCTTGCCGGTCAGGTAGAACTCCACGCAGAAGTTCACGGTGGTGCCGTCCTTGGAGGCCTTGAAGTACAGGTCGTCGGTCTTGCCTTCCGCATCCTTGTAAGCGAAGGCGGCGCCGCTCTCGTCATAGGCTTCCACGGTCATGCCCTTGAAGAGCACGTAGTCGTTCTGGCGGTTGATCAGCTCTTCCTTGCCGATCAGGTCGGTCACGTCCTGGGCGGCAGCGGTGAAGGCAAATCCGTCATCAACGAGTTCGAAGGTAGCGTCGGTGATTTCCACTTCGCCGGACCACTCGCTCTTGTAGCCCTTGACGCGGATGGTGGTTCCGGGAACCAGCTTCGCGGCGTCTTCCTCGGAGCAGGCCATGTTGTAGATGAAGTATCCGCCTTCGCCGGCCGTCACGGCGTACACCGTGATCTTGCCGTCCCACCAGCTCTGGGTGGCCTGGACGTTGGTCTGCACGCACACTTCGGAATCCAGGGGCGCGGCGATGTATTCGGCGTAGGTCATCACGGCGGGAGCAGCCGCAGCGGGCTCTTCGGTCTTCTCTTCGGTCTTCTCTTCGGTCTTCTCTTCGGCTGCGGGTTCAGCAACGGCTTCCTTGGCGGTATCCACCGCTTCGGTCACGGCAGTCGTCGCGGCGGCGGCAGCTTCTTCCGCCTGCTTGGTCAGCTCGGCGATCTTGGCTTCCGCTTCAGCCTTGGCGGCGGCAACGGCTTCTTCCTTTTCCTTCACGGCAGCTTCCAGCTGGGCCTGGAGGTCAGCCTTTTCCTTCTCGGCGGTTTCCAGGGCGGTCTTGGCGGCTTCGTCCGCGCCCTTGGCTGCCTCGTCCAGCTTGGTCTGCATTTCAGCCTTCACGGTTTCCACGGCGGCCTGGGCTTCTTCCAGCTGCTTGGTCAGCTCGGCCTTTTCCTTTTCAGCAGCTTCGTTGGCAGCCTTCACGGCTTCGTCCATCTTGCCCTGCAGCTCGGTCTGGGCGGCGGCAACCGCTTCATCCAGCTTGGCCTGCACTTCGGTCTGGGCGGCCTCGGCGGCGGCGGTCACCTGCGCCTGGATGTCTTCAGCCTTGGGCGCTTCTTCCAGCTGCTTGGTCAGGTCGGCAATCTTGGCGTCCGCTTCGGCCTTGGCGGCGTCGGCAGCGTCGGTCACGGCCTTGACGGCCTCGTCCTTCTCAGCGGCGGCGGCGGTTTTCGCTTCTTCCACTGCCTTGGCAATCTGGGCATCCACATCCGTCTGCTTCACGCCGCGCTGTCCGGCAAAGACAATGCACAGTACGATAGCCACAACGGCGATCACGGCAAGACACGGGGTCAGGTACTTTTTCATGATTCAGTTCTCCTTCCTTCTTTTGCTGTTCTCAGCATTTGCCCTAATGATACATCAAACGCCTGTGTTTTTCAATTCTTTTGCTTTGTTTTTTTCGCCCGGAACAGGGCCGCCGCGCCGATCAGGATCCATGCGCAGGGCACGGCAATCAGCAGGGCCCGGGACTCCGCGGGAAGGGCGTTCCATCCGGCCTGCTTCTCCTCCTGTGCCGCCTCCGCGCCGCCCGTCTCCCCTTCTGTTCCCTTCACCTGGATCTGGTCCAGGCGGAAGAGGCTGCGCACGTTCCCGTAGGTCTCCCGGATGAAGGCGTCGTTCATTTCCTTCTTCCGCCGGGCGCCCTTGGTCACTTCCTCAATCAGCTGCCCCGCCGCGGAGCGGACGCTGGCGCTGCCGTTGAACACCGGCGTCACAAAGGTTTCCGCCGTGTGGCTGCGCAGCAGCTCGCTGGCCTCGATCTTCGCGAAGTAGTGGTCCTGGTTGTCCTCGCCCTTGCGGCTGACGTAATCCCGGTATTCCGGGGAATCCTGCGCCTTGGTGGTCACCGGCAGGTAGCCCTCCGTCTCCGCGTAGCCCAGCTGCACCTCGTTGGTCAGCATGTACTGGGTAAACAGCCAGCTGGCCAGCACCTCCTGGGAATTCGCCTTGTTGAACACGCAGATGCTGGGTCCCTGGCTGATCATCTGCGTATGCTCCGGGTCAAACTGCGGAACCGGCCGCACCTCCATGGTGAAGGGCACCAGCTGGTTGGAATGGATGTCCTGCATCGGCGCGCTGCTGCCCATCCAGGTGGCCCCGGCCGTGGAGTCAATGGCGAAAATGCACTGCCCCGCGTTAAGGAAGTTGCCCGGATAGCTGCTGATGGCAAAGGTGGAGAAGGCACGGCTGGCGGCGTGGGTGTAAATCTCCTTCAGCAACCCGGTGGTGGTGTCGTTGAACAGGAGCACCTCACCCTGCTCCGTGGTATAGGGAGCCCCCAGCTGTTTGAGCATGGTGATCATCATGTTGTCCGTGCTCTTGTAGATGAAGGGGATCATCACCTTCTGGCCGTTGACCGCGAAGTTCCCCTCCGCGTCCTTTTCCATGGCCTTCTCGCTGACCTCCCAGATGAAGTCCCAGGTGGCCACGTCCGGCACCGTGTAGCCCAGCTTCTCCACCAGGTCCCGGTTGATGTACAGCGCCTCCGTGCTCCGCACGTACGGCAGGGCGTACACCTTGCCGTCCAGCACGCATTCCTGCAGGAATTCGGGCACGATCTCCCCCTGGTCCGGGCCGTCGAACTTCACATCGCTTCCTCCCAGGCCGAAGCGGGGATCCGCCATCCAGTCGTCCAGCGGCAGCACCACGTTCTCCCCCGTCAGGTAGGTGGCGATGTGGTCCGGGTAGGTCACGCACACGTTGGGGGTGGTATCCGTGGAAATATTGGTGATCACATCGTTGAACAGCCGCCCGTAGTCCGGGTAGAGCTTCAGGGTGATCTTCACGTTGGGATACAGCTTCTCAAAGTCCTCAATGGCCTTCGTGTATACCGCCGTCTGCACCTTGTTGGAGTCGTTCTTCGCCCAGAAGTTCAGCTCGATCTTCTTCGTCTCGTCCAGGTACAGCGGCACGGTGCTCAGGGCGCTTTTCCCTGCCGCGTCCTTGTCCACGGTTCCGTGGCAGGCGCTGAGCAGCATCCCCGCCAGCAGCACCAGCGCCGCCAGCAGCACCATCTTCCCGTTCCTTGCTCTCATGTTTCTCATCCCTTGGTGCCTCCTCTCGAGACACCGGCCATGATCTTGTCCCGGAAAACCAGGAACAGCACGATCAGCGGCACGCTGACCACCACCACCGCCGCCATCATGGCCGGAATGTCCTCCCGGCCGTAGCCGCTTTCCCGGATGGTCTGGATTCCCTGGGAAACCAGGAAAAAGCTCTGCTTGTCCGTGATCTGCCGCGGCCAGATGTAGCTGTTCCAGCATTCGATCACCTTCAGGATGATGATCGTCACGATGGTGGGCTGGCTGATGGGCACCATCACCTTCATCATGTATTTCAGGTCGCTGGTCCCGTCCACCCGGGCCGCGTTGTACAGCTCATCCGGAATGGCCTCAAAGTTTTCCTTCAGCAGGTAGATATAGAACACGCTGGTCACCGAGGGCAGGATCAGCCCCAGGAAGGTGTTCCGCATGTTCCAGTGGACAATGGTGGCGTAGTTGGTGATGATCACCAGCTCCGTGGGAATCATCATCAGGCTCAGGAACAGGGCGAACAGCAGGTTTTTTCCCTTGAACTCCAGCCGCGCGAAGGCGAAGGCCGCCGGCACGATCACAACCATCATCAGCGCCGTGGTGGCCACGGTGAAGATCAGCGTGTTCAGCAGGAACCGGCCCAGGGGTACCTCCGTGAAGGCCTTTCCGTAGTTGGCCAGCGTCGGCTGCGTGGTGAAGAACACGGGAACCCGCTCGTCCATGTACCGCACGGTGTCCTTGAAGCTGGTCAGCACCATCCAGTAGAAGGGAAACAGCACGATCAGCGCCCAGACCACCAGGAATACAAGGATCATCGTCCGCGACAGGGCGCTGCCTTTTCTCTCATTCATCCGGCCCGCCTCCCGTCACATGTACTGAACCTTGTTCCGGCTGAAACGAAGGTTCACGTACGTAATCGTGAATACGATGCCGAACAGCAGCAGCGCCGCGGCCGCGGCGTATCCCGGGTATCCGCCGCTGTCGCTGTAGAGCATGTCGTATACATAGCCCACAATGGTGTTCATCCCCGCCACGTTCAGGTTCGTGCCAAAGAGGGCCACCTCGTCGCTGTAGGCCTTGAAGGCCCCGATAAAGCCCGTGATGATCAGGTAGAATACCGTCGGGCTGATCATGGGCAGGGTGATCTTCCGGAAAATCCGGGCGCTGGAGGCGCCGTCCACCCGGGCCGCCTTGTAGTAGTCCTGGTTCACGCTGGCCAGGGCGCTGGTCAGGATCAGGATCTTGAAGGGCATCACGATCCAGATGGTGTACAGGCAGGTCACCAGCATTTTCTGCCAGTAGGTGCCCTCAATGAAGTTGATGGGCTCCCCGCCCAGCATGGTGATCAGGGAGCTGATCAGGCCGTCGGTGTATTCCGTGTTCCGGAACAGCAGCCAGAACACCAGGCCCACCGCCAGGGTATTGGTCACATAGGGCAGGAAGTAAATCGTCTGGAACAGCTTCTTCACCTTCTGCAGGCTGCTCAGTCCCAGGGCGATCAGCAGGGACAGCCCCGTGCTCACCGGCACCGTAATCACCACCAGCACCAGCGTGTTCCGCAGGGCGGCGGCGAAATAGGGATCCGTCAGCACATGGCGGAAGTTCTCCAGGCCCACGCCGCTGTATTTCTGGCTCACGAAGTGGAAATTCTCCTCCAGGGAGTAGATGCATACGTCCACCAGCGGGTAGAGCATGAACACCCCCAGGAACAGGATCGCCGGCAGCAGGTACAGCCAGGCCTTCAGGTTGTTTTTCTTCTTCATACCCGTTCCTCGCTCTCCCGGTCAAACAGGAATACCTTGTTGGGCTTCAGCCTGAATTTCACGGTCTCCTGCCCCGGCTCAAACCGGTTTTCGGAGCTGACGATGGACCGGACGCACCGGCCGGTCATCTCCGGATGGGTGGAAACGACGCTCACGTCCCGTCCCATCACCTCCACCCGGTCCATGTCGCAGGTGAAGGGGCCTTCCGGATCCGGAATGAATCCCTCCGGCCGGATGCCGACCCACACCTTCCGGTCCGTCTTTCCTTCCGCGTCCATCACCGCTTCATTTCCGATATATACCTTTCCGCCCCGGATTTCGCCCCCGAAGACGTTGATCTGGGGCGTTCCCAGGAACTGGGCCACAAAGAGGTTCACCGGCTCGTCATATACGTCCTGGGGCTTGCCGATCTGGTGCACCAGTCCGTCCTTCATGACGATGATCAGGTCGCTGATGCTCATGGCCTCTTCCTGGTCGTGGGTCACGAAGATGGTGGTCACGCCGGTTTCCCGCTGGATCCGCCGCAGCTCCTCCCGGGTCTGCAGCCGCAGCCGCGCGTCCAGGTTGCTCAGGGGTTCGTCCAGCAGCAGCACCCGGGGAATCTTCACCAGCGCCCGGGCAATGGCCACCCGCTGCTGCTGTCCGCCGGAAAGCTCCTTGGGCTTGCGCTCCATGAGCTGGTCAATCTGCACCAGCTTCGCCGTCTCCACGGCCTTTTGGTGCATGGCTTCCTTGGTCATCTTTTTGTCGCCCTTCAGGTTCTGCAGCGGGAAGATGATGTTCTCCTCCACCGTCAGGTGCGGATACAGGGCGTAGTTCTGGAACACCAGGCCCACTCCCCGCTCCTCCGGCGGAAGGTTCGTCACGTCCTCCTCGCCAAACAGGATCCGGCCCTCCGTGGGGGTCTCCAGTCCGCTGATCAGGTTCAGCGTCGTGCTCTTGCCGCAGCCGCTGGGGCCCAGCAGGCCGATCAGCTGCCCGTCGGGAATCTCAAAATTGAAATGATCGACAGCCGTAACGTCCGGACCTTTTTTGCTCCTGGACGGAAAACGCTTGGTCAGATTCTCCAGAACCACCTTCATGGCATCCTCTTCCTTTCCCGGCCGCCCTTGCGGCGGCTTCCGCGCCTGATGTATACTGAGTGGACCTCTTGCAGGGAAATCTTACCACATTACCCCTTGAAACACAACGGAAGGAGGCCCGCCCATGCAAACAGGACAAACAAAATACGGCGCCGGCATGACTGCCGCCGCCTGCCTGTGGTTGGGGCTTTTCCCCCTCCTGAATTTCGGCTCCTATTCCACCATCACCCAGGATAAATGGCTGTGCATGGTAATCCTCACCGGGGTCACCCTGCTGTGCTTCCTTTTCGATGCCTTCCGGGGCGCCCTCTCCCGTCCCCGGCCCCTTTCCCTGGCGGCGGGCTTCCTCCTGCTTCTTTGGATGGTGCTTTCCTGCCTCCTGGGGCCTTATGGGCCGGAGGCCTGGTGGAGGGGCGCCGGCCGGATGGAAGGGCTTTCCACCCAGCTGTGCTACCTGCTGCTTTTCTTCCTTTTCGCCTGCTCCCGGGTCCGGCGCCTGCCGGTGCTTTTTTCCGCCGGATCCGGCCTCCTCGCCTTCCTGGCGGTGATCCTCCTGCAGCGCGCCGGCTTCAACCCCTTCGGCCTGTATCCCGGGGAGTATTCCCTGCGCATCGTCCCGGATTTCCAGGGAACCATCGGCAACGTGGATATGGATACCGGGTATCTCCTGGTCCTCTCCGGCCTGTTCCTTGCTCCCCTGCAGAAGATCCTCCGGCAGCTCCCCGGCGCCCTCCGGGAGGGCCGCCGCAGCGCCTGCCGCCTGCTGCTCCGGGCCCTGCCGCTGCTCCTGCTGCTCTCGGCCTGCGTCTTCCTCATGTCCACCTTCAACGCCCGCTTCGGCCTGCTGGTTTTCTCCGCCCTCCTGGTCCTGTTCCTGGTCTCCTTCCTGCCGAAGAAGACCCGGCTTCCGGTGCTGCTGGTCCTGGCTGCGGCGGTGCTGTTCCTTGTCTGGCTGCTCCCCTGCCGGTCCTCCTCCCTGCAGGAGCTGCATGAGATCCTCCGGGGCCGCCCGGACCCGACCTTCGGCAGCCAACGGCTGGGCCTGTGGGACTACTGCCTGAAAATGCTCCGGCAGGAGGGCCGCCTGCTCTTCGGCACCGGCGCGGATACCTTCGCTCTCCGGTTCCGCAGCTTCCTTTCCTCCTGGTTCGAAGCCCATCCGGACGCCTGGCGGATTTCCGAGTATTTCGATTCCCCCCACTGCGAATACCTGGCCCTGGTGATCCATTTCGGCATCCCCGGCCTGCTCTTCTTCCTCCTCCTGCTCTTCCGCGCCCTGTCCTCCGACTCCCCCTGGCGCGGCGGCGTCCTGGCCTATGCCCTCCAGGCAGCCTTCTCCTTCTCCGTCTGCCTCGTCGCCCCCCTCTTCTGGGTCCTTCTCGGAATGAGTCACGGGGACGGTTCTCATTGACTCACCCGCCATGCATCCCAACCATGCGCGTTCCTGGAAATGTTTATCTTTATCTTGTTTATCTTGACAAGTTAAAGATAAAAGTTAAAATGGAATACAGACAGGAGGTGGCAGCTGTGACCCAGGAAGAACGTGCTGAACTTCAGGCAAGAATCGCTGCCTTGCCGGTGGGCAATATCACCTGCAAAACCATCAACGGAAAGAAATACCCATACCTGCAATGGCAGGAGGATGGCAGGCAGCGGGGACGCCGCGTCAAGGCGGACGAGCTGGAATCCCTGCAAGCCGGCATTGACGAGCGCAAGCGGTTGCAGGCAATGCTGAAATCCTCTCCGGCATCTGATCCCGAAACGGATCCGCTTCACCTGAACGCTTTCTCACGGATTGGAGAAGATCTGCGGGCTTTCATTCGTCCTGTTCTTTCCTTCCGCAAGCGCGAATGCTTTGCCCGTCTTCATGATTATCTGCATAGCCAGAGTGCCGACAAGGTTTTTATCCTCTACGGCCTTCGCCGAACGGGAAAGACCACCATGATCCGGCAGGCCATCGCGGAGATGGATGATGAAATGTTCTCCCGCACAACGTTTATCCAGGTTACGGCCGCAAACAGCCTCGCTCAGCTTAATCATGATTTGCTCCAGCTGGAAAAGCGCGGTTTCCGGTATGTCTTTCTCGATGAAGTCACGCTGATGGAGGACTTCATTGAAGGCGCGGCGCTCTTTTCCGACGTGTTCGCGGCCAGCGGTATGAAGATCGTCCTCTCCGGCACCGATTCCCTGGGCTTTTTGTTCTCTGAAGACCAGCAGCTCTACGACCGCTGCATTCTGCTGCATACCACCCTCATCCCTTACCGGGAGTTTGACCGGGTGTTGGGCATCCGCGGTATTGACGAGTACATCCGCTACGGCGGCACGATGGTCATCGGAGGAACACAATACAATGCGCCAACCTTTGCTTCTAAAAAAACGACCGACGAGTACGTGGACAGCGCCATCGCCCGAAACATCCAGCATTCCCTGCGATGTTACCAGCATGGCGGTCACTTCCGCAATCTTTATGAGCTGTATGAAAAGGATGAGCTGACCAGCGTCATTAACCGGATCATTGAGGATCTCAACCACGCCTTTACCCTGGATGTGTTGACAAGGCGTTTCCGCTCCCACGATCTGCGGGTATCTGCCGCGAATCTTCGCCGCGATCGCAGCGCGCCCAGCGACATCCTGGACCAGGTGGATACAGAAGCCATCACGGAGCAGCTGCGGCAGCTGCTTGAGATCCGGAACAAGGACGAGCAGACGGTGGCCATCACGGATGCACACCGGAAGGAGATCAAAGAATATCTGGATCTTCTGGACCTGACGGTTGATATTCCCATCGTTCATATGACAGACTTCAACACACGGGACAGTCGGACCGTCATCACCCAGCCTGGCATGCGTTATTCGCAGGCCGAAGCCCTGATCAGCCGACTGATCCTGGACGATTCCTTCCGCTCCTATGGTCTGCAGGAACGCAACCGGGCTACCGAGAGGATCCTCACGGAGGTCAGGGGGCGCATGATGGAAGATATTGTGCTTCTGGAAACACAGACAGCTTGCAGGGACGCCCAGGTCTTCCATCTTCAGTTCGCCGTGGGCGAATTTGATATGGTAGTGTTCCATCCGCAGACAGCCTCGTGCGAAATCTATGAGATCAAGCACAGCAGCGAGATAGCTCCCGGGCAGGCACGCCATTTGCTGGACGAGAAGAAATGCTCCGAAACATCGTCACGATTCGGAACAATCACCGGGAGATACGTTATTTATCGCGGAGAGACAAAGGATATCGATGGAATCCATTACGTGAATGTTGAGGAGTACCTGCGGTCGCTTTGATCAGATGTCTGCTGTCCATGGGGATCCGCCGGATCCGCGTTCTGCTTTTCGTTGCGTGATCGACGTCAGGCCAAACTGAACCCAGTCAGCCGCGCCTTGACATAAAGAGCTTCGTTGTTTATTATTATACTGAATTTAGTTTCACTGAATTTCATTTCAGTATAGAAAGGGGACGTTTCAGGGTTGTTTATTGCCAGATCCGAAGAGCTGTCAAAGCTGTCCGATTCTCTGAAGAAAAGCGGTCAGGCATCTCTCGTTTACGGAAAACGCCGTGTCGGGAAAACCCGTCTGATTAAAGAAGCCCTGGGCAGGCAGGATCAGTCTTTTATTTACTATGAATGCATCAAGGGTACAATGCAGGAAAACATTGACGCATTCACGCGTGTGCTGAATGAACTGCAGATCCTGACGTTTTCTTCCTCCTTCCGAAGCTTCAGCGACGTATTTGCCTATCTCAATACGCTGCCGCGATCCTTTGTGGTTGTGATTGATGAATATCCCTATCTGAGTTCCCTTTCTGACGCGGAAGCCGTGGATTCTGTTTTCCAGACTGTGATTGATCAGAAACTTGGCAATATCCATCTGGTTCTTTCCGGTTCCCAGGTCAGTGTCATGAAGGACCTGCTGAAGAAAGGCAATGCCCTTTACGGACGCTTTCAGCTGATTCTCCATCTTCGGGAACTGGATTACAGGGATGCTTCACTGTTCTATCCGTCCAAATCTCCCTATGAAAAGATCGCTTTCTACAGCGTTTTCGGCGGATCTCCGTTTATCCTGCAGGAGCTGCGGGAAGAAGAATCCCTGGAACAGAATATAATCCGCACCGTTCTGGACGAAAGCAGCCCCGTATCCCTCTATGCATCAAACATCCTGCTCACAGATTACACAAATGCCGTGAACGCGGAACGCATCCTGGCCGTTCTGGGAAACGGAAAGAAAAAATACACCGAACTGGAGCGGGCCCTGAACGCAAACAGTACCGGCAGTCTGGCCAAGCAGTTAAAATCCCTGCAGGCAGCGGAGCTGATCAGCCAGCTGTTCCCGATCAACAGGCCGGATGATTCAAAAAAGAAATTCTATGAGATCAATGACAATCTGCTCCGCTTCTGGTTTACGTATATTTATCGCAGCAGAAGCGCGCTGCAGATGATTGGCCCGAAAGCATTTTTTGAGCAGCAGGTGGCCCCGACCCTCCTGACAGAATACGTCCCCCATCGTTTTGAAGAGCTGTGCCGAAGCTTTTTCTCCCGCCTGGCAAAATCCGGTCAGCTTCCCGGCATATCCAACATCGGAACATATTATTATGACGATCCGGTTCATCATCGGAACGGTGAATTCGATGTTGCGCTGGAATTCGGCCGTCAGTATCAGATCTATGAAGCGAAGTACTATAAAAAGCCTATGTCCGCAAGTGAAATCCACAAGGAAGCTCAACAGATCCGGGATATTGAATCCCTGAATATTGTCCGGCTGGGTTTCATCGCCGTAAACGGATTTGAAAAGCAGGAAGATGGATATAGCTATTATAGCGGAGAAGATCTCTATCAAAAATAGGATATGCTCTGTCCATCATTTCGCGACTTCACTTTCCGTGTTAGACCATACCACGATCCGAAATAGCGGAATTCCCGCTCCGAAAGCAGGGAAAAGTTTTTCCGATTTTGTGGAAAACCTATTGACGAAACACAGGCAGGCCCGTTACTGCCTTGTGATTTCAACCTACCCTCCCCGTGCGGGGAGGGACGACTCCAAAGT
>CAMHSI010000006.1 GCA_946187775.1 uncultured Clostridia bacterium | reverse complement strand
ACCCAGACGCTGGTGGGCAGCAGCGCGAACGTTGCCAGCAACGCGAAGATCGTGAACGCTGCAGGCAATGACGTGACCGCGGGCTACAAGATCACCTACGCGGAAGGCCTCCTGACGGTAACCGACGGAACGAGCCCCGCAGAGACGGACGTGCCGGACAACCTGGTTGTGACCAAGGATGACGGACGGAACACCACGTACCGGATGGGTGACACGGTGACCTGGACCGTGAGCGTGAAGAACATCTACGATGAGACCAAGACCCTGACCGTAACGGAAGCGGCCGGCATGACGATTGTGGGTACGGTGCCTGCAACGCTGACGGCCGGACAGGAAATCCAGATCCGCGTGCAGCACGTGGTAACGGCTGCGGACGCGGCGGCGGGGAACATTAAGAACGAGGTCACCGTGAAGATCGGCGACCTGGAGAAGAAGGGTGAGGATACGGTTACGACCGCCCAGATCCCGATCACCGTTACAGCGGCTTCCGCCACGAAGGAATATGACGGAACGGCGCTGACGAACGGCGGATACACCCTGACAAGCGGCCTGCTGAGCAACGGACATACGATCCAGAGCATCACCGTGACCGGCAGCCAGACGGAGGTCGGCAGCAGCGCGAACGTTGCCAGCGGCATGGTGATTACGGACGCCGCGGGCAATAACGTCACCGCCGGCTACGCCATCACCTACGCGAACGGTACGCTGACCGTGACCGAGCAGGAGCAGCAGAACCAGGGCGTACAGACCTACACGCTGACTATCCAGTACTGGATGGACGGCAAGGTGACTTCCACCGTGCGGAGAACCGCTGCGAGCGGAACCGCCTATGACGTGGTCACACCGCCTGTTGAAGGCTACACTCCCGACCTGGAGCGGGTGAGCGGAACGCTGACGGCCAACACGGAATATGACGTGGTGTACACAGTAAACGAATACACACTGACGATCCGGTATGTATATCCCAACGGAGAACCGGCAACCGATCCGTTCGTCGGAGGGTTCCTGTTCGGCGAGGATTACAGCATCCCGGCGCCCATGATTCCCGGACTCTACACCGCGAACAGGCTGGTGACCGGTACCATGCCCGCAAGGGATGTGACCGTGACCGTCATCTTCGCGGAGGCGGAGAACCTGATTCACATCGACGACTTTGAGACGCCTTTGGGCCTCGGCCTCGGCAGCATCAACGCCGGCGAAACCATCGAGTAAACCGGGGAAAAAACTCAAAACCCGGCACGCACAAAAGGCGTGTCGGGTATATTGCTTCAAAAAAGGAGACTACAGGATATGAAGAAAACGCTGACAGGAATCCTGGCCTGCATCCTCGCGCTGATGATGGTTTTCGGCGCATGGGCGGAGGAAGCGGAGGAGAACGCCGCCGCGGAACTGACCGAACAGCCTGCCGTTGACTACGAGGAACTCCGGGTAACCGTGACCACGCCGCTGACGGGGAATTTCTTCACATCCATGTGGGGAAACGGAAGCAGCGACCTGGACGTGCGGTCCATGATCCACGGATACAACCTGATTGAATGGGACGTGAAAGAGGCCGTGTTTGTTCCGGATCACTCCGTGGTCAGCGGTATCACCGCCATGCAGCAGGCAGACGGGGACATTACGTTCATCATCGTGCTGTATGACGACCTGTACTACAGCGACGGAAGCCGGATAACGGCCTGGGATTACGCATTTTCCATGCTGCTGAGCATGGCGCCGGAAATGCGGGAGCTGGGAGCGGCGGTAAAGACGCCGGTATACATCTCCGGATACAACGACTACATTACCGGGAAGGCTTCTAGCCTGTCCGGGGTGCGGGTTACGGCGGACGATATGATCAACATCACGATTGACTCCGGATACCTGCCCTTCTTCTACGAGCTGGGACTGCTGGACTGCGTGCCGTATCCCATCTCCGTGATCGCTCCCGGAGTGACCGTGAAGGACGACGGAAACGGGATTTACCTGGCCAACGAGGATCCGGACAGGGAAGAGCCCGTGTTCACCGCGGAGCTGCTGAAAGAAACGATCCTGGACGCGGAAACGGGATACCGGACCCATCCTTCGGTATGCAGCGGACCTTATGTGCTGACCTCCTACGAGAACGGAACGGCGCAGTTTGAGATCAACCCGCGGTACAAGGGAAACTCCGCGGGAAAGAAGCCCATGATTCCGAAAATCACCATGGGATCCACGGTGTCCGCGGACCTGCCCGAGATATACGGGGACGGAAGCATCAGCCTGCTGAACAAGGTGAGCGACAAGGACGACATTACGAAATGCCTGGAGACCGCCGCGGGGCAGGAGGGACTGACCTATACCAACTATGAGAGAAGCGGACTGGGCTTCATCAACTTCAACACGGAGCGGGCGCCGATGAACGACCCGGCGGTGCGGCAGGCCATCGCCTACCTGACGGACCGGGATGGCATCGTCCAGGAAACGCTGGGCGGATACGGAATGCGGGCCCAGGGCTATTTCGGACTGGGCCAGTGGATGTACTTGGTGCTCAACGGATCCGTAGGATATCCGGGAACGCAGACAGAGGACGGGGAAGAAGGGGACGAGGAGCTGACGAAACAGTGGGAAGCTCTGTCCCTGAGCGAAATCACCCCTTATGACCGGGATGCGGAGAAGGGGAACCAGCTCCTTGCGGACGCCGGATGGAACCTGAACGAAAAGGGAGAAGCCTTTGTTCCCGGAACGGACAAGGTGCGGTACCGGAAGGACGGGGAGGAGCTTGTGCCGCTGCAGCTGAGCATCGCCTACGGCCTGGGAAGCACCGTTGCGCCGGAGCTGGAGGGACGGCTGGTGAGCTCCCTGGGAGAGGGCGGAATCGAGCTGGAGGTATATGCGATCCCAACGGAAACGCTGCTGAAGGAGTATTACCGGCTGGATGAAGCGCACTACGACATGTTCTTCCTGGCGACGAACTTTGACACGCTGTATGACCCGTCCCTGAACTTCACCGAGACGGAGGACGGGCACCACGTTTGGAAGACTTCCGCGCTGGAGGACGACGAGCTCTGGGAGCATGCGGTTTCCATGCGGCAGACGGAGCCGGCGGACGTGCTGGGGTACTGCGCCAAATGGCTTGAGTTCCAGAAGCGGTTCATGGAGACGCTTCCGGCGCTGCCGATTTATTCCAACGTATACTTTGACTTCTATCCCCAGGTTCTGCACGATTACATGATCCGGGACGCCGTTTCCTGGCCCCAGGCGATCCTGGGAGCGTACCTGGCGGAGTATATTCCGGCAGAAGAAGAGCCGGCTGGAGACCAGCCGGCTGAGTAAGGGACCATATTTCCAAGGAATCAATAAAGACTGTTGATATACTTCGTGAGGGCTTCGCGGTCGTAGAAATGCTCATAGGAATCGATGATGTGATCCGGCTCGACGCCACGGTCCACATCATAGTAGGAGCCGTTCTTCACGAAGGCCAGGCGCTTGGGTCCTGAAATCTGGTAGTAGGTTCCCCAGGCGGTGGACATGTGCAGCACCACGCAGGAGCCGCCGCCGGAGGTTTTGCCCAGCAGGGTGACATCCCCGTTTTCCTTGAAGCCCCAGGGCACCAGGTTGCCGCAGGAGAAGGAAGTGGGGGAGATGAGGCAGTAGAGCTTCAGGCCGCGGCCGGCGAGGGTGTCTTTCTCATCGAACTCGTGATCCAGGTTGACATCCGCACGGTAGGTAATGGTGGACTGGGCGTCGGTGAAGGTATGATGCTGGGAAACCTGGGCATCGCCGAGGAACCAGCAGAGGGTGAAAGCCGCGACTGTGGCAATGCCGCCGCCATTGCAGCTCAGGTCCATGACCACGTTTTTGATCGGGCTGTTTTCCCGGGTGATCTGCTGATGGGCGTAGATGATCAGGCCCATGGTGTCCATGGGAAGCTTATCGGCCTTCTGCAGCGCGTAGTAATCCGGGAAGTCACTGCCGTCTTCCGTTTCAGCAATATCGAAGCCGTCGAAGGTGACGTAAGCCGTATCTCCGCACTCAAAATACGATTTGGAGGCATCGGGATAGAGCTTGCGGGCAGCTTTGGCGGATTCTTCCCAGTGGGAGGAGGTTAAAGTGCTGTAACCGAAAGTGGCATCCGGGGTTTCCTCTGTGTAGCAGGAGGCAGCGTTGAAGCCGGAGTGCATATCATCGAACCAGTACCGGGTGAGCTCGGCAATCGCGGCATCGGCAACAGCGGGATCCGGATCCATGAGGCCTTTGACCAGGCCGGTCTGCTGGAAGAAGGTATTGAAATTTGTGATGCTGTGGGCTTCCTTCAGGCCATAGAAGTTATCCAGCTCAAAGCACAGTTCATTATAGCCGTAAATGATCATATCCTCGCTGCGCTTTGCGGCGGGCACGGAGGCATAGACCGGGTACAGGGTGTTTGCCAACGCTTTACGGAAGTTCTCCACGATGGCGGCGCCTTCTTCGGAGAGCTTGCTGACCTGATCGAGGAGGAAGGCGAGCTTCTCATCTTCGGAACCCTCGTAGGCTTCCATGGCAGCTTCCAGCTCGGGAGTCGCGATAGAGGCGATGTTTTGCTGCAGCGCAGTCAGGGGATTGCGCATTTCACCACCCGCGGAGACAAAGACGTTGACTCCGTTATAGAAGAAGGGTGAGCCGACTCCCGCAAAGAAAAGGGCTGAAAGCGTCTGCAGGGGAAGAATGTACTTCCCGTCCTGGATGATCATGGGAATGTCGTAATCGGCGAGATTCAGGACGGTATAATTCCCATAACGGGAACGGTGGCTGACGACCTTCAGCAGGGTGGGATCCTCACCCGGCTCCTTCTCAACGCCTGCGACATCCAGGTAGGCAATGTGAGGGGAACTTACAAAAGCCACATAATCCAGGAAGGATACGGTTCCGTCGGCGAAATTGAAAACAGCGTCATAGCCGTTTTCACGGGTTACGGTAACGGTTTTCGCGGCGTCATCCATTGTTACCTTCAGCTCGTAGCCGGGCTTCGCCCCCATTTCCGTCGCCACATAGGTGGCAATGGAGGCCCAGTCCGTCAGGTCCATATAGGGCAGGTCGGGGGCGTTGGGGGAGAACCAGAGGGTCATGGCATGATCATCGGAAACCAGGTTTGCCTTGGTTAAGGCATACCAGGAAACGGTTTTCGACTCCAGCTTTCCCGGGTTGAGGACTGTATCCGCGGCGGGGGCCGCTGTTTCAGCAGCGGTGCTTTCCGCGCCGGCGCAGGCGGCAAAGAGAACCAGGGCAGTCAGCAGGGCAAGAAACCTTTTCATTTTATTCCTCCTTGTGTCAAAGATCGGACCGGGGGACGGACAGCCACCCCCCTTGTATCCTTTAAGTTATACTACCCAATACGGACAAAAAAAGCAACCGGAAAATGGAAAGAAGGAAATAAGGAAACAGGAGCAAAAAAACCGACTGTCCCTTTCACAGGGGCAGCCGGTTTGCTTTGGCAGGATTCCGGAAACCGAACCGGCGGTCTTATTCCGCCGTCTCTTCCACCTGCAGGGAGGAAGCCATGTAGGCCGCCAGATTGAGGAAATCAGGGTTCGTGGAAATCGGGAAATAGATATTCAGCAGGCCCTTTTCCAGCTTGTAGGTAGCGAAAGCCAGGTTGCCCTGCTCCGTTACAACATTGTAGGAAACAGCGTCGAAGCCATGCACCTTGGTGGGCTCCTCAACGGTGGTGACCTGGGCATTTTCCTTCAGGGAAGCGACAAACTGTTCCATGGTCGCATCAGAGGTCAGGTACTGGAAGGCCACCTGCTCCATTTCGGTCCCTTCCGCCATGCCGAGAACCATGAACACGCCGGACTGCTTCAATTCGTCGGTCAGGGGAGCTTCGGAGAGCTCGTCGCTGATCCAGACCTTCGCAGGCTGGCCGACAAAGTCCGTGATGGAGATTTCAGCGCCCTTGGCGAAGATTTCTTCAGGGATCTGGGTGTAGTCAACCTTTTCTTCCTGAGCGGTTTCAGCCATGGCAAAGGACATCATCATCACCAGGGCAAGCAGCGCTACCAACAGTTTCTTCATTTGCTTTTCTTCCTTTCTGTTCATGTACTTATTTTTGCATACATGAGCCGAGAAAATCATAGTCCAAGGGAAGATGAAAGTCAAGAACAGCAGGAGAGTTTTGGAAAAAGATATACAGATTAAAAGAACCCTGGGAATTCTGCTTCACAGGGGAAAAATCCTGCCGGAAGCGGAGAAACATATACATTTCCAATAAGTACCAATCAGGTCGAAACTGATAAGAAATTTGGCAATATTGACCAATCTGTTAAAAAATGGAATATTGTGCTTGAAATTGTCTTTTCCTTCCCGTACAATTAATGTGAGTGAATGGAATTTTTTTCCTTTTGTTCGGAGAGCGTTTATACAAATAAACAAGTAACCCGACGCTGCGACAGACAAGGATCAGGGTGGCTGAGAATGATCAGAAAAAAGGGAATTTCGGCATTTATCTGCACAATCTGCATGCTGGTATGGATGTTTTCCGCATGCGGTTTTTCCGCTGCGGAAAATACTCCGGCAGGAGAAGACAGGAGCGCGGAGACGTTTGTATTTGTCAACGAATACGCCTCCGCAGGATCCTATACCTTGGAGCTGTCAAAAACCATCGAGGGAAGGGAATTCCGGGAAGGGGAGCGGTTTGTTTTTGACATTGAAGCGGAAAACGGCGCGCCGCTTCCCCGGGACGCTGAAGGAAACGCGGTAAGCGCATATACGCTGGAGATCGCGAAGGACGAGGCGGGGAAATATACGGTCAGCAGATCCCTTCCGGAGATCCGGATTACAAGGGAGGACCTGGGGGGAGCCGCCTCCGGGAAGCTTACGTATCGGATTACGGAACGGGCCGGCAGCGAGATGTACATGAACTATGATCCCGCCCCGAAAACCCTGACACTGCTTGCGGAAGACCAGGGAGACGGTACGATCCGGGTGACCCGCGTTCCGGAGGACGGAGAAGAAAGCACTATATTCACAAACAAATACATCCGGAACCGCAGCACGGCGGTGGTCAAGAGCTGGGAGGACGCGGACAACCAGGACGGAAAGCGGCCGGAGGTGCTGCTGGCGGAGCTGCACCGCCGGGTAACCGGAACACGGGGAGAGAACCCGGACGGAAAAGAGACGGACGAAACCGTGCTGGATGGCGTCAGGCTCAGCGAGGAAAACAACTGGACATACCGGACGGACGGACTGCCCTGCTGGGACAAGTGGGGGAATGAATACACTTACTATTGGAAGGAATACAGCCTGACGGGAGAGGAGAGAACCGAACCGGCTGAGGATACGGGAATCATCGTTTTCAATGGCGCGGAATACACCTGTGAAGCGCGGAATACAGAGAAAACCGAAAAGGGAGAACCCCTGACGGAAACCTCCCTGACAAACCAGCACGACCCGGCATTGACGGATCTTACAGTACGCAAGGCCTGGGAGGACAACGACAACGCACAGGGAATGCGGCCGAAAAACATCACCGTTCTGCTGTACGCGAACAACAAACCCACCGGGCTTTCCATAAAGCTCGGCGGAGAGCCGGCGTTCACCAACAGAAACACCGCCGGGACCTACCGCAACGTGCGTTGCGAGGGCGTCAGCCTCGGGGAGGAGACGGATCCCTTTGCGGCGACGCTGAAGAACCTTCCGGTGTACGTCAAAGGAGTGGTGCAGGAATACTCCTGGGTGGAATCAGACAGGGCGATAAGCCACGAGGGGCGCGAGAAGAGCCTGGCAAAAGACCTGTATTACATGACATCGGAATACAAAGTTGACGGAAACACGACCACCATCACCAACCGGTATGATCCGCAGATGACCTCCCTGACCCTCCTCAAGGCCTGGGATGACGCGGAAGACCGGAACGGGATGCGTCCTGACTCCGTACAGGTGACGCTTCGGGCTGTGAACGCGGATTTTGAGCGTTCCTATACCATCGGAAGCGAAACCGGATGGAGGCTGCTGGCGGCGGACCTGCCCAGGATCCTGGACGGGAAGGTGCTGGAGTATGAGTGGACGGAGGATCCTGCAGTCCAGGGCTACATCCAGGCGGACGCGGACGGAAAGGCCGCGGAGACAATCGATGCCGATGCCGGCGGAGAACGGACCGCCGTGATAACCAACAAGCTTCCCATGGGAACGCTCAAAGTAACAAAGAAAACGACCTCGGACGACGGGAAGATCCCGAAAGAGCAGTCCTGGGAATTCACCGTTACACGGACAACGAAAGACGGCATGACGGAATATATCTCTCCGGAAGGAAAACCCGGGACAGAAGAGATTATCAACCGTATCCGGGCGGGAGAGACGGTGACCTTTGCGAACCTGAGCCCCGGCACGTACACGGTGACCGAAGCGGGAATCGGGGACGGGGGGAGCGCGCAGATTGAATCCTATTCCCTGACAGCGGAGACGGAGAACGGCGGAATTGCGGAGCTGGCCGGGGACGGGAGCGAGACCGGGGTTACCCTGACAAACACCTATATCCGGAAACGCGGAACCCTGACGGTGACCAAGGAAGTAACCGGCGTAAAAGAGGAGGACAAGGCCGGAAAGGTATTCCGGGTTCGGGTGAAGGCTGAGGACGGGGAATACTACCGGACGGACGGAACCGCGGCAAAGGCGGACAGCGCCTGGACAGAGGTGTCCGAGGAGCACGCGGCCGTATGGAAGGACCTGCCCTACGGGGTATACACCGTTGAGGAAGAAGCAGGAAGCGCTGGAATTGACCGATATGTAACAGATGAAAGCCAGTCTGAAGCAACAGCGGAAATCCGGCTGGATGACCTGAACGGCGGGAAAGCCTCCGCAACGATTCGCAATGCTTACCTGCCCATGCTGGGTGCGCTGGAGATTACAAAGGAAATCACCGGAACAGACGTGACGAAGGAGTTCAACGCGCTGCGTATCCGGATCCGGGGACCGGAGGGCTTTGACAGGACCGTGACCTATGACCTGTTTACCGACGGAAAATATACCCTGCGGGAGATTCCCAGCGGCGAATATACCGTAACGGAGGAAAACGCGGACGGGATCGCGGAGCGGCTGATTCTCCGCGCGGATTCCGTCACGTCCGTGAAGGCGGAGGTGACCCGCGGGGAAACGGCGGCCGTCCGGCTGGTGAACCGCTATGACGTGATCACAACGACGGTCACGGTCCGGAAGGTCTGGGACGACCGGAACAACCAGGACGGGATCCGGCCGGCGAGCATCGTGATGACGCTGAGCAACGGGATGAAAGCGGAGCTGAACGAAGGAAACGAGTGGACCGCCGCGATCACGGACCTTCCCCTGTACGACGCGGCAGGAAACGCTGTTACTTATACATGGACAGAGCCGGAGATCAAGGGATACCGGCAGGAGAAGGTAAGCACGGAAGGATCCGAAACGATCTTCACCAACAAGCATACACCGGAGGTTACCGAAGCGACGGTGATCAAGGTCTGGGACGACGCGGACAACGCAGCGGGGCTGCGGCCGGCGAACCTGCGGGTTACGCTGAGCAACGGAACCTCCTACTACCTGAACGAGGCAAACGGATGGACGGTTACCGTGACCGGACTGCCGGCATACGCGAAGGGAAAGCGGATCGAATATACCTGGAGCGAACAGAGCGTGCTGGGGTATACAAAAACATCGGAAAAGAACGGGAAGATTACAACCTTCATAAACAGCTGCCCCGTCGGCTCCGGACCGGAAGACGGGGAAAAGAAAACCGTACGGATGCCGGACAACAGCCTGGTCACAATTGAGGAGCTGCCAACGGCCCTGGGCGTCGGCGGGATTATCAACCACGTCGGGGACACCTTCGAATAAGGAAAAACCGATGCGGCGGGCAGGAAACAACGGATGACTGAAGCAGGAAAGAGTGAAGCAAGATGAAGAAAGCATGGGCCCTGATACTGGCACTGATGACACTGGCCGTGCCGGTTCTCTCCGCCGCGGAAGGAACAAACCTGCAGGGGATAACGATCCGGGAGACGCTGCCGGGAGAAACGGAGCTGCCGGAGGATTTCCCGGAGGAGCTTATCGTTGGGCATACAACCGTAACCAAGGGGGACTTTTTCACCGAGATGTTCGGGAATGATACCTCCGACATCGATGTGCGGGCCATGATCCACGGATACAATCTTGTGAACTGGGACCAGGAACAGGGTGTGTACGTTGTGGACGAATCTGTGGTGGAGAACCTCCTGATTACGGAAAACACGGAAGGGGACAAAACGTATTACTTCGGGCTGTACGACGACCTGTACTACAGCGACGGGACACCGATTACCGCGTGGGATTACGCTTTCAGCCTGCTGCTGATGATGAGCCCGGAGATTGAAAAAATCGGCGGAAAGATCTACCGGGCGGAGCACATCAAGGGCTACCGGGAATACATCAGCGGAGCGGTGCCTTACCTGGACGGGGTGGCGGTGCTGGATGAGCACCAGCTGGCTGTTACCCTGGATCATGAATTCCTGCCTTACTTTTTTGAGACCGGCCTGCTGCTGTGCGTTCCGTACCCGATCCGCGAGATTGCGCCGGGATGCAAGGTATACGCCGGACAGAAAGTGGACCTGGGCGGAGGATACGGGTACGGCATCCGGATCGGGAACGAGGACGAAAGCGTGGAGGAGCCTGTGTTCACAGCGGACCTGCTGCGGGAAACCATCATGGATCCTGAAAACGGATACAACAGTCATCCGCGGGTTGTGAGCGGACCGTACCGGCTGGTCAGCTATGAAAACGGGGAATGCCATTTTGAACTGAACGAGTATTTCAAGGGAATTTGGGCCGGGGCAGGACTGGCCGGATCCGGAAGCGGACACACGGTTGAATATACACAGCTGGCCGCCGACGGCACCCCGAAAACGGTAACCGTGATCAAGCCCACCATCCGGAAGGTGTGCTTCAGGATGATCCGGAACGAGGAGGCCAAAGACCTTTTCGAAGTGGGTGAGCTGCACCTGTTCAACAAGGCGACGTACGCGCCGGTAATCACGGAGCTGCTGGCGGAACCGGCGCTGAACCGGACGGCTTATCCGCGGATCGGCCTGGCTTTCCTGACCTTTACCTATGACTGGCCGACGGTACATGATATGGAGGTCCGGCAGGCGATTGCCTGGTGCATGGACCGGGAGCAGATCACAAAGGATTACTGCGACGCGTACGGCCTGGTTGTGGACGGATATCACGGGATCGAGCAATGGGAGTATCTGATCTGCAGCGGACAGAATTTCCCGGTGCGGCTGCTGGAAGAAGGGGAAACGGCCGGGAAAAACGGGTTCAGCAACCTGTATGCGGCCACAGATGAGGAATACGAGAAGATCGTCCAGGCGTGGGAGGACCTGAGCCTGGACGGCCTGACGCACTACACGGTGAATACGGACAAGGCGAAGGAACTGCTGAAAAAGGCAGGCTGGACCCTGAACAAGGAAGGCGGTCCTTTCCGGGAGGGCGTGGACACAGTTCGCTGCAAGCAGATCGACGACGAACTGATTTCCCTGGAACTGAAGATGATGTATCCGGAAGGGAACCGGGTAACAGACAGCCTGGGAGAGAACCTGATCCGGAACCTGAATGAGGTCGGAATCACCCTGGAGCTTGTTCCCGCACCGATGGAGCAGCTGCTGGCCAGCTACTACCGCGAAGCGGAGCGGACTACGGATATGATCTATATGGGAACCAACTTCCACAGCGTGGTGGACCCGAGTATTACCTACAGCGCGGATGCCACCCCCGCCCATGCGGTATGGAACAATACCTACAGCGATGATGAGGAGCTGTATGAACTGGCGGTGGACATGCGGCGGACGGAGCCCGGGGACATCTACGGATACATGGTAAAGTGGATCCGGTTCCAGGAGCGGTATAACGAGGTTCTGCCGACGATTCCGGTATACAGCAACATGTATTTTGATTTCTTTGTTCCGGAACTGCAGAATTATTCCATTACCGCCCACGTGACCTGGAGCCAGGCTGTGGCGGAAAGCATGTTCCAGCCGGTACCCGAGGAGGAACCCCTGGAGGAAGATCCTGAAGAGGCCCTGGAAGAGGAATTGGAAGACGGCCTTCTTGAAATGGACTGAACCTGCGCATGAAAGGGAGAAGGACACGGACAGAACCGAAAAACAGACCGGAGTCCACAGAAAAACAGCGGGAGGAAAACATGAAAGTCAGAAAGATCCTGGCATTTGCCCTGTCGGTATGCCTGATCCTGTGCTGCGCAGCTGCGGCGGAGGAGGCAAAACTGCCGGAAGCAACGGACGGCAAGGTGACGATCGGACAGCCTGTTCGGTGCGAAATGAAGGATGGAAGCGAAAAAATATGGGAGCTGGAGATCAGTGACCTGACACAGCTGATCCTGACGACGGAGGGACTGCCGGTTAAGGCCTCCATCCTGCGCAAAGCGGATGGCACAGCCGTACTCGATACGACAGCCACAGAAGAAGGATTGAAAAAGGAACTGACGCTGGTGCCGGGTTCTTATCTGGTCCGTATTTCCGGGGCGGGGAATCGCAGCGGGGCTTTCACCTGGAAGCTGGAGAGAAAGCCGGAGGAAAACGGGACGGAAACGGAAGAAACGGCAGGCGGAGGAGAGACGGAGCCCGTTGTGACGGAAACCGTCATCCTTTCGGAATACGTCGATCCGCTTCCTCACAAAGCGGACGGGGCGGAACCGGCAGCAGAGCCTGAACCGGCAGCAGAGCCTGAACCGGCAGCAGAGCCTGAACCGGCAGCAGAGGCGGAACCCGCAGCAGAGGCGGAACCGGCAGCAGAGGCGGAACCGGCAGCAGAACCGGAACCGGCGGCAGAACCGGAACCGGCGGCAGAACCGGAACCCGCAGCAGAGGCGGAACCGGCGGCAGAGCCGGAACCGGCAGCAGAGGCGGAACCCGCAGCAGAGTCGGAACCGGAAGCAGAGCCTGAACCCGCAGCAGAGTCGGAACCGGAAGCAGAGCCTGAACCCGCAGCAGAGGCAGAACCTGCAGCAGAGGCAGAACCGGCAGCAGAGGCGGAGCCTGAAGCAGGGACAGAAACCGAAGCGGAAGCGGAGCCCGCAGCAGAGGCAGAACCGGCAGCAGAACCGGAACCGGCGGCAGAACCGGAACCGGCGGCAGAGCCGGAACCGGCAGCAGAATCGGAACCGGCAGCAGAAACGGAGCCTGAAGCAGGGACAGAAACCGAAGCGGAAGCGGAGCCCGAAGCTGAAACGGAACCCGAAACAGAAACGGAGCCCAAAGCGGAAACAGAACCTGAATCGGAAGCGGAGCCGGCAACAGAGGCGGACCCAGAAGCAGAAGCGGAGACGGAACCCGAAGCAGGAACAGAACCCGAAGCGGAAACGGAGCCGGAAGAGAATCCGGATGGCGAAGAAAGCGTGACACATGAGGAGACAGAGACGCCTGCAGTGATAGTGCGCCTGTATTCCAACATCGATGAAGACGAAGAGATTTATCCCGGGATGGAGATCGTGTTCCGGGCGGAAGTGACCGGAACAGATCAACCTTATCACCTGCAGTGGCAGTATTCCCCGGACGGGGGCGAAACCGTCCTGGTTGCGGAGGGAGCCACAGGAAGTGAAAACCGGTATTTCACGTATACCCTGGACGAAACGAACATGCACTATCTCTGGCGCGTTGCAGTGATTTTTGATCCTCCGGAAGAATAAGCCGGGGAACCGGAAACGCGGTGCCGCGAGAGAACAAAGGACTGAGAGCATACGGATCTCAGCGTGAGGAGAAGAAGAGGAGAGATTTCCATGAGAGACAGACTGAAGAGACTTACAGCCTTCATCTGTGCCTGTTTGCTGAGCTTTTCCGCTGTATCGGCGGCGGCTGAATCCGAGCCGGTTTACAGCGACTGGTTCAGCATGCCGGATAAGCAGCAGGAGGAAATCGCTCCGGAAGCGGAAACGGAGGAGGAGCCGGAAACATCCGGGGAGGTAAAGACCATCCCTGCCGGGGAAACCGTCCGGAACGATCACGGCACCTTCACTGCCCTGGCCGACGTTCCGGAAGGTACCGGACTGCATGTGGAAGAATATGCCCCCACAGAGGCAGAGGAAGCACAGGTTCGGGAACTGGCCGGTGAGAACGCGCAGCTGGTCTGGCTGGATGTTTATCTGGCGGCGGAAGAAGAGAAAATCGAAACAGCCGCCGATGTTACCCTGCAGATGGACCTGACCCTGCCGGAGGCACCGGAACGCGCCGGGAAAACCGGAAGGACAGAGCTCCGGGAGGTCCGCGTGTTCCATGTGCGGGAAAAGGCGGCAGGGGACACACGAAAGCTCATGAGCGTCCGGAGCAGCGGCACAGCCCTGGAAGAGCTGGCGGCTGATCACGAGACAGCGGACGGCGTACTGCAGACAGTAAGCTTTACCACGAATTCATTTTCCGGCTTCGCCATCGCCTACACAGTGGATTTTGTATACGAAGGATACACATACAGCCTGTTCGGAAACGGATGGATGACCCTTTCCAGACTGGTGTCCCTGCTGCAGATTACGGACCGGGACGGGACGGCAACGCTGGACATGGCGGATGTTGAGCGGGTCGACTTTACGGATACGTCCCTGGTTCTGCCCGAAGCCGTAACGGAGACGAAGAGCCTTGCGGAGGTGAGGCGCAGCGCCGGACTGGCGGAAGGCGAAACGGAAGAGGAACAGACCACGGTTACGGCACCGGACTGGGTGCTTCTCAGCCTGAAACCCTTCACATCCCAGGAAAAACTGACGGTTACCACGCGCGGCGGAGATGTGTTTGTCATTGACGTGACGGATGCAATGGGGGATGTCTCCGGTGCAACAACGCTGACCCTTGGCAAACAAGGCAGCAAGAGTATTGGAACGACCGAAGGGTATTTTGCGTTTACCGCTCCATACAACCATCAATACAGCTTTCAGATCAGTGGTTTATACAACAGCTCCTCCAGAGTATATACATATATACTTTATGATGAAACCGGAAATGAACTGGATACCAGGACTTCTTCCTCTACCAGTTCAGTTAATTATGCCTGGGAACTGGAGAAAGGACAGAAGTATTATCTCGGAATAAAGCAAAACACCGGCAGCAGAACAGTGTATGTTACACCAACCCTCGGCAGTCATGAGATGGAGAATCATGCCTGCGTTGGATGCGGTTACCTGGAACCCTGGTATATCGATGATGACGGCGTGCTGCACGTGCAGTCGGATCAAGCGATGAACTTCTCATCGTATAGCAGCGCACCCTGGTACAGCCGCCGTACGGAGATTAAATCCATCGTTGTTCACGACGGGGTAACAAAGATTCCTGATTATTTTGTCGGAAATTATTACAATTCCAATCTGTATCCAAATCTGACATCTGTCAGTTTGCCGGATTCTGTTACCAGTATCGGAGCGAACAGCTTCCGGTACTGTACCTCCCTGAAGACGGTGGAGCTTGGGACGGGAATTACTTCTATTTCGTCCAATGCGTTTTTCAACTGCACCGGACTGGAGTCGGTGATGATTCCCGGATCGGTCAGTTCCATCGGGAGCGGTGCCTTCCAGAACTGCACAGGCCTGAAGGAAGCCCGGTTTGCCGAAGAAAACATGATGACATCACTTCCCAGCTCGCTTTTCTCAGGCTGTACAAACCTGGAGGAAGTGGACCTGCCCCAGGATCTTTCGACCATCGGTGCCAACGCCTTCCAGAACTGCAGTTCGCTGCCGGAAATCAAGTTCCCCAGCAGCCTTGAAAAGATCGGCGCTTCCGCATTCAGTGGCTGCAACACGCTGGCGAAGGCGGATCTTCCACGGTACCTGAAGGAGATCGGGGACAATGCTTTTGAGGGCTGTGCTGACCTTGCAGAGGTTCATTTTCCGACGGAACTGACCACAATCGGGAAGGAAGCCTACAAGGACTGCTCCTCTCTCGGGACCATCGAAGTTCCTTCCAACGTGACAGATCTCGGGAGCGGTGCTTTCCGGGGATGCACTGGAGTGGAGGAAGCAGATCTTTCAAAGCTTTCCCTGACGACCCTGCCGGGAAATATCCTCAGAGACTGTACATCCCTGACCAGCGTAAGCCTGCCTGAAACACTGACCGTAATCGGTGCGAGTGCTTTCAGCGGCTGTTCCAACCTACCGGAAATACGCCTGCCGGAAGGTGTCACCAGTCTTGAAGAATCCGCTTTTTCCGGGTGCCAGAGGCTGGCGCTATTCAATGGAGGTGAAGCAGGCGCGCTGGTGATTCCGGAACAAATTACTTCCGTAGGCAAATCTGCCTTCCAGAACTGTGACGCCTTTGTGTCCGTGGTTGTGCCGGATTCAGTGACCAGCCTGGGGGCCTCCGTCTTTGCCAACTGTGACAACCTGGAATCGGCAGTCATCGGATCAGGGATTGATCAGATTCTCCAAAGCATTTTTTACAACGATCCGAAGCTGAAGACTGTGATTTTCAGAGGGAATATTAAGGAAATCCCCAACAATGCCTTCAACGGTTGCAAGTCGCTGGTAAACTTTCCGTTATGGGAGGGCCTTGAACGGATCGGAAACAGCGCCTTCCAGGACTGTACAGGGCTGAAGCCCACGCTGGAATTTCCCTCCACGCTGCAAACAATCGGAGACAAAGCCTATCAGGGATGCAACCAGGTGACAAGTGTGGATTTCGCAGACAACTCCCAGTTAAATACCATCGGGAGCAATGCGTTCTACAACCTGCCCAACCTGAAGACGGTGGAGCTGCCGGACACTGTGAAGACGATCGGAGAATCCGCTTTCAGCAACTGCCAGCAGGCAAAATTCTCCGGCATGCCGACAAGCCTTGAAACCATCGGGAAATCAGCATTCAGTCAGTGCTACGGACTGACCGAGCTGCATTTCCCGGCTAGTCTGAAAACGATCGGGGATAGTGCTTTTTTCGGAAATACAAGCTATTCCAAAATCAATTCTGTGACATTCGCGGACGGATGTGTGCTGACTACGATCGGAAGTTCCGCTTTCTACTACCAGAACAAAATCCAGGATCTGGATCTTCCGGATCAACTGACTACAATCGGTTCTTCAGCGTTCAGGGAATGTTCCGGACTGAAGGACGTTGCCTTCCCGGAAAGCCTGACGACCATCGGAGAATCTGCTTTCCGAGAATGTTCAACCCTGAGAGAGGCTGATATCCCGGCAAATGGGAAACTGCAGACAATCGGAAACTATGCGTTCCAGGACTGTTCCAGCATGAAATCAGTTTCCATGCCGGATACCGTTACTTCCATCGGAAGCTCTTGCTTCAATAATTGTACTGCACTTGAAAACGTTGGCCTTTCCGATTCCCTGACATCCATTCCGAACCGGGCTTTCTACAAATGCAGCGCCCTGAAAAAAATAGATATTCCGGACCAGGTGAAAACAATCGGGGAGTATGCATTTACGGGATGCATAAACCTGGAATCCGTAAAGTTCCCTGAAAACCTTACTACCATCAGCCAGAAAGCCTTTTCAGCCTATTCAACACCATCCTCCAGCAGCTATGTTCCACCGTGCCTGAGACTGGAGAAAGCAATCCTACCGGACAGTACATCAACCATCAATTCATCTGCATTCAACAACTGCCAGGAGCTGAAGACCGTGCGGATTCCGCCGGCGGCAAGCACAATCTCTGCGGACGTCCTGGACAACTGCAAAAACCTGGAGAACCTGATCTGGGACGTGAAGAGCAAGGAATTTACCAACCTGACGATGAGCAACGTGCCGAAATTCACGCTGACCATCGGCAGGAATGTGGATTCCATTACCGACGGGACACTCCGGGCACTGACCGGGAAAGGCGCCAAGCTGCTCGCTTTCGAAGGAGAAAACTGGCTGACGCTGCCTTCCACTAACGGGCTGCCGCTTCCGCGGCCGCAGAACAGCCTGGAGGCAGGGGATTATTATGCGGACGCGCAGGGCGCGCTCTACCAGATCAAGGACGGGAAAGCCATCCTGGTCTATGTTCCGGACGGGCTGACAGAATATACCATTCCCGCCAGCATCCCTTCGGAGAACGGAGGAGAGATCCCTGTGACCGGCGTGAAGGACAACGCCTTTGCCCTGGCACAGGCGCTGACATCGGTTGCGATTGTAAGCCCGGAAAGCATGACCCGTATCGATCCCTTTGCCTTCGCCTATGCGGCAAACCTTGAAAGCATCAACGGCGAGACCACCGTGAGCGGAGCGACAGCACTGTTTACGGGAACGACCCCGGGAGTCCGGGCATTCTATGAGACCAAACTGACGGATGACAATCCTACCATTCCGCTGACAGGACAGTTGATATATGACGCCGCAAATAATGACGAAGATAAGGTTAACGGCTGGAGCGAAACGCTGAAGGTTGCGATCAGCCAAAGCACATTAACCATGCGGGGACAAGACGGACCGCGCTCAGAGGCGGGCATGATGGAGAATGATCCGAATACGAACGCGTTCCTGGCTTATACCGGTGAGGAAAACGTTACCTCGATCCAGGTTTCCAACGACGCCAGCGAAGCGGTTACTGAAAGTGATAAGGTTCGGGTCTATTTTCAGCTGGATGATGGGGGAAAACTGAATTATCCTCCGGGGGCCTTCCCGGCGAGACTTTCCCAGAACGGTGAAGATGCCGGAGAAACGATGGTACACGTCGTGAGTACCGACGCCAAGGGCGTATTCTATGTGCAATTCGACCGGCCGGAGAATGGCAAGACTGTTTCCTTCGATATAAAAACCAATTTTGCTTCGCCTACCACCGGTGGAGGAAATATGACGGTCTGGGCGGAGTATATGAATGCAGAAAAAGCTGAGGAGACAGCGGGCATCGCGCGGAATCCCCAGCGGAAGCACCAGACGGTGAACTGGACAACGAAGAAGAATGAGTTCGATTTCAGCAAAAAGACCGTGACTGCAAAAGTCGGAGCGACGGTCGGCCCAGACGGAATCGCTTATGTCAAAGGAGATACCTTTACCATCAGCTTGAAGCGAACCGGCAATGTACTGGAGAATGCCGGCCGTGACCACATGAAGAGCGTTGACTTCACGGATACTTTCATCCTGCCAACAGGCGTGAAGCTGAACCAGAAGATCATCGATGAGATCCGGGAAAACAGAATCAGATATTCCGGGATCGGATCCTCCCAGGTTACAATCACATCCCCCTCTTTAGGATCAATCTTCACCTTCAAAGCAAACACAGGCAGCTATCCGCAGATGGTGAAATTGAGCGTGGATGAAAAGGGGCAGCCGGTACTTACCTGGCGAGCTGTGAATCCAAGCCCGAACTATAACGCGGACAGCTATGAAATGCCGGAGCACAATGTGACTGTGAGCGTTACAGACAGGGTATTTTACCTGGACGACGGAAATCAGGCTAATAAGGATTATACTATTACCAATTGTGTGGATGCGGAGAAGCATTTCTGCTATTCAGGAGACGAGAAAGAAAGCAAGGAGTCGGTCTATACAGTTAATTCCGGATCCGCAGACCTGGATATCATGAAGTCCACAGTGAACAGTGCCGTCCGGGGAGAAGCTGCCGCCTACACCATCACCCTGAACAGTACCGGCGTGCTTCCGGTGACGGCCAGCGAGCTGACCAAGCTGACAGACGTCATTGACAGCAGCGACAAGATGCACTACCTGGACGCGGCCGGGATCTGGTACATGTTTACGGAAGGGAAGTACCCGGAAGCACTGAAGCTGACCATATCCAGTGCAACCCTGTACGGCGGATCCGGCAGCACAGCCCTGCGCGAGACGAAGAATGAAGTGATCACCACAAATCACGGGACGGCCCGGACGGACCAGGAAAACACTGGATACGAAACGCACTACAGCGGCGGAAAAGGCACGAACACCGCTTATGAAAAGACGGGCAATACTTTCACCTTTGGTCTTGAGAATGGAAAACTCCGTTACCGGCTGCAGAATTCCGCAGGGGTTGAGATCGCTTCCGGAACCATCAACAACGCAAATGAACTGCAGGCTATGTTTGACGAACAGGGATTCTATGTGACGAGATGGACACTGTATACCGTTGAGTGGGACTTTGCAAACAAATTGCCGGGACTCTCCATTCCAGGCGGACAGTCGGTTGCCATAAGGATCCCGACACGGTTTAAGGATACCTTCATGCGCCTGGAAAGTGATGCGCTGGAGGCCTTTACCGACTATTCGGTAAGCGGAACAAACCAGGTGACTGCAACCTTTAACGGCACACCGAAAAACAAGACTGCCTACAGCACACACTCAAATGACCTCAGGCTTTCCAAAGGAAGGAGCACGATAGAGAGCCATCGCTACACCGATCAGTACACGGACCTGGAAGTGCCGGACGTGGTGCAGTATACCGTAAGCGCGACGCATACCGGAAGCGCCCGCTATGAGGTGATGCCGGTGACCGACTGCATGACCCGAAAGCAGCTGCTGCTGGTGCCGGTGGCTGAAAACGAGGGAAAATCATGGGCAGAGGGACTGGAAAAGCGGACGGTAGGGGATGAGGAATACTATGTGCTGAACCGGGAAGGCACCTACAGGGATGTCTGGACCGGAAACGCCTGGGCAGACCGGGTTGAATACGGCCGGGACGAAGAAGGTAAATACTACACCAGGATTTTCTGGTATATTCCAAACTTCGGGGGGAGCGCAACCTACAGCCTGGTCTATAAGGCGGCAACAATCCAGAATCCGGTGATTCCCCTGACCCGGGCCTATGACCTGCGCAATGAGTCCTGGATCGGAGATCATGACGGGCACCGGCTCTGGGACTTTGTTGAAGGCTACGGGATTTACCAGACGGAGCCCCTGGTGCTGTGGTGGAACAAGCGGATCGTTGAACGGGTCGGGGACACCTCCGCGGGCAGCGATTACTGCAATGTTACCCAGGGGAAACAGGTTGTGTACCGGTTTACCTTCTTCAACGACCAGCGAAAGGACTTTACCATCCAGGGAAAGGATATCTATGACATCCTCCCGAAGTACAGCAGCGCCCATACATGGAAGAAGAACGAGAACATCCGGGTGGTATACAGCGGCTTTGAGACCAATGACCCGGAAGGAAGCAAATGGAAAATTGTTACGCACGATTTCAATGCCATGGAGCAGAAGATCGTCTGGGACGACGATTTCAGGATGACCTGCACAGATCCGAACGGCATCGGGTATGTTTACGTAATTGCTGATTTCCCGGCGGGAACAAAATGGGAAAACTATGTACAGAAATACCAGAATTCCGAGCTTTACAATAAGCTGTACCTGCGGAACAACGGACTGAACTTTGATGTGATGAGCGTATCCCACGACCTGGCGGACCACCTGCGGGCGCGGCTGCAGAAGGGCGTATACACTACAGGCGGCGAAATGCTTTCCAACGGGTCCTGGACAGATGTGTATAACGGCGGGGAAGACAAAAGAATTGTATACAGCAACGACGATACGATCCGGCGGAAGGTTTACTATTACATTACCCTGCATAACGACGGATGGACCAACCTGTACCTGAATCCCATACAGGACGTGCTGCCGAAGGGCTTTACCTTTGACAAGGCGTCGGTGGCCAGCAACAGCTACGCAACAGTCACCAGGGGAACAGGCCCGGCAGTAAGCTATGTATATTCTTCTTCATATAGCTCTGTTACCGCTTCGGTATCCACGACGGAGGACGGCTGCGAGCGTGTTACGCTTAACCTGATTCCGTATTCAAGCTACGGATCAAGCTACCTCCAGTACAACAGTCGGCTGGGTAAATACTACCTGAAGCCCGGGCAGGCGGCCGTGCTGCGGGTGGAATGCTATACCAACAAAATGGAGGAGACACAGGATATCGCTGTCAACAGGGCAACGATGCCTTTCTACGATTTCTATAATCAGGGAACGGATATCGACAGCGGTACCAGCACAGCCGCCAATTCCGGCGGAACAAAGAATGACGGAGGATGTGAAGTGCTGGATACAACGGAAGCCCGGGGGATGGGCTTCGATGTCTCCGGAGCCAACGCAGCTACCGAATGGCTGTATTCCGAAGTGACTGTTACCCGCAGCCAGATTCAGCCCGGACTTCTGAAATCGCTGAATAAGAAGATAACCATGACTTCCGACGGGAACGAAGTGACAGAAAACAATCCTTCGTCCATTAATCCAACAGACCGGCTGGTATGGAGCGTGACCGCTTTTAATGAAAGCGTCAACAGCATTACCGACTACGCAATTACCGACCGGCTGCCCTCTCCCTTCAATTTCAGCAGGGAGGTCACTTTCCGGCAGTATTACAACGACAGCACGGGAACTTCGGATATATCGCTGTTCCGGATTGACCGGGTAGTGACAACGGAACCGAACGGCAGGAAGATCATATCCGATCACTTTACGATAATGCCGGACGGATCGGGAACGGGAATCCCCGCGGTAATCAACGGCGATCCCGTAGAGATTAAGATTCCGAACAGGAACAGGAACGTATCGGACAAAAAGCAGGAACTGACGCTGTACGTCACCATCAGCCGGGATGCAAAAAGCGAAGACGAGATCATGAGCATCCGGTTTACGGACGAGGAGCTCTGTATCCCTGCGACCGGGCGCGTTGTGCTGAAATATGAAAGCGAGAACCTGTCCGGCGTCCTGCAGAATAAGCTGCTGCGGAACATAGCGTTTGTAACGCCGCTGAAGCAGGTGTGGGACGGGTCAGTCAGCGAAGGAAACCTGACGAATTACACCACACCGTATTCGAACGAATATACCCAGTCGGTACGCAACAGCGCACAGATCGTAGCCAGCTACGGAGGCATGACCACATCCACGAAGACCGTACGGGAAAAAGCATCTTCGGTGAGCGCAAAATCAGACGCAGAGACCAACTTTATCACCCTTTTCGAAAAAGAACGGGAGTTTGTTTATTCCCTGAACGTTACCAATGATAACAACGATCCCATCAAAAAAATCGTCCTGATCGACAATCTTCCGGAGAAGAACGACCACACCGTGTTCCAGGATGATGACCCGCGGAACAGCGAGTTCTGTGTACTGCTGGCGGACAATCCGGCCTTTACGCTGACCGTAAAAAAGAATGGCCAGACGACTGAGAATACTGTTCCGGCGAGCTACTACCGGATTGAGCTGAGCACCCGGACCAGCTTCAAGGGTGAAGACTGGAAGGGAAACCCGGCCGCAGACTGGACCGATCCGGGCACTTTATCCGGAGAGGCAAGGCAGGCACTGATCCGAAACGCCCGGTCCATCCGGCTGGTGTTTGAGGACAATGAGGATGATTACTATAGCAATATCTTCCTGCCAAAGGCGACAATCACCCTGTCCTTTGCAGCCAGGATTGACGCGGAGGATCCGGAGGCACAGCCCGGACGGATCGCCTGGAACAGCTTCGGTTATCACTTCACCATCAAGGGCCGTTTGATCGACCAGGAGGCCGCACCGCTGGTGGTAGGCGTCCGCCTGCCGGATTATCCCAACTTCCGCAAGGAACTGATCAATACACGCGGCGCCGCGTATGAGACGGAACACGAGGAGAAGTTTACCTATCTCATGTACGAAGGCAGCAAGCTGACGATCAACGGCACCACGCGGGAAGCGGTGATCGGGACAGTGGAAAACAACGCAAGAAATTACGTGCTTGCTGAGGTTACTGTTCCCCAGGGCGCCAGCGGATCCGGCGAACCGGTCAGCCTGAATGATACGACAGGGCGGATGTGGAACAGCGTCGAGCGCAGGTACGAGGACAAACCGTGGCGGATGACAGACGGAAAGACCTACCAGGTGATTGAGCTGCCGGCGGAACGGTATTCGCCCTATTCCTGGAACGGAATCCGGGGAGCATCATTCTCCTTCACTTACAAGGCAAACGATGAAGCCCTGGCCATCCGAAGCGTGAACATGCACGACGACTGGAGCCTGAAGCTGAGGAAGCAAGACCAGTTCGGAACCGCGGTGGGCGGTGCTGTGTTCGCGGTGTATTCCCCGATTGGCCAGGAAGCCTGGATGCAGGAATATGTTGAGCTGGAAGGCGGCCATCAGCTGAGATACACCACAGAGGAGCTGCAGGAGCTGTACGACGGGAAGACCCTGGCAGAGCTGAACGAAACCTTCGGGGTTGAACTTGAGACCAAGCCGGATTATGTAAAGACGGATTCAGGAACAGACTACAGGCTGAAAGCGATCCTGAAGACCCCGGGACACGGGACGATACAGCTGGATAACCTGACGGGAGAAAGCTACCTGTACCAGGAGCTGCTGGCACCGGAGCACTATGAGGCGGATACTACACTGCGTTCGGTGAAGCGCGGAACGGGCGGAGCCGGAACCGTGATCACCGTAACCGCGGTGAACCGGTATCTTGCCAGCGGAACGGCGCAGATCCAGGCAAACAAGAAGCTTTCCGGCAGGAGCCTGAAACCCGGGGAGTTCTCCTTCAGGCTGGAGGGATTCAACATTGAAACAAAGACTCCCTTCGATGACGGGGACGCGGGAATGCCGCCGATGCCGCAGGAAAACCTGACTGTCCTGAACGGGGCGGACGGATTTGCAGTATTCGGCCGGATCACGCTGGATCAGGATGACATCGGAAAGACATACTATTACCAGATTTCGGAAAATATTCCGGAGGACAGCAAAAAGGATCCCCATATCGTTTACGACGGGAGAAAATATATCGCAAAGATGACGGTGCGGGACCTGGGCGAGGGCAAAATCGGCACAGACACCAGCTATTCCTGGATTGATGAGATCGGACAGGAGATTGCATCGGAGGAAGGCGCGGAGTTCCGTAACGCTTATGAGGACGATACAGAGATCAGCCTGAAGGTGCGGAAACACCTGACCGGAAGACCCTGGCGGGAAGGAGAAACCTTCACCTTTATACTGGCAGGCGCAGCGAATCCGGAAGACAGCGAAGCGCCGAAAGACGAGAGGAGGCTTACCGTACGGACCGGCAATGAGGAGACGGTGGTCCTCACGGTTCCGTTCAACGCGGACTACAATGAGCAGACCTGGTACTATACCCTGCGGGAAGAGGTATCGGATGCTGCCATCGGCTATTCCAGGGCTACCGGCAAACCGATTCAGGCGCCGAAGTCTCCCACCAGCCGGCTGAAGACGGACCTGACCTACAAGCGCTACAGGGAAATGACGGACGAGGAGAAGCAGACCCTGGGCCTGACGGATGCCGGAAGCATCCTGTGGAAGGATAACGGCATTGCCTTTGATTCAACGGAGCACAGCGTTATCGTTCGACTGGCCTGCAACGAAAGCACGGGAGAAATGGACGCTTCGCTGACGGTTGACGGGAAGGTACCGGACGGGAAGACGGAGACGGTATTTACCAACAGCTTTGTGCCGGATAATGCGGACATTAAGGTTCCCGTGGCCAAGACAATGACCGGACGCCCCTGGCTGAGAAGAGACCGGTTTGTATTCACCATCTCGGCGGAAGATGGCGCGCCGGAACCGACGGAGCCGGAGGCTGTGATCGAGCGCGGTATTATCAACAATAACCCGGTAAGGACCGGGCAGTTCAGCCTGTCCTTCAAGTGGGATGACCTGAAGAACGAGGACGGAACATACGCAACCGAAAAGGAATTCATCTACACCGTCCGGGAAAAGACGGATCCGGACGCGGAAGGCGCGACGGTGATCCGGGACGCAGAAGGAAACATCACCTCCTATAAGCTGGACCAGGTTACATATGACCTGCGGGAGGAAAAGATCCGGATCCTGCTGAAGGAGCAGGGCGGAAAAATGGCTGCAGAGCTGTACTTCCGCGATGACACGGGAGAATGGATCCAGGGCGAAGAGCTGACAACGGCCTTTGAAAACACTTACGCGACCGAGTTGATCGGCTTCCCTGCAAAAATCCGGAAACAGTTCAACAACGGCCTGTACCAGCCCGGAGAAGGCAGTTTCACCTTTGCCCTTCTCGACAGCGAAAGCAAGCCGGCGCTCGATTCCGACGGGAAGCCGATCCGCCTGACAATGGATTTGGCAGAAGCGGCGGACGGCGTACTGGAAGCGAAGCGGGTTGACGTGAAGCTGGGGGATGGCGTGACCCTGGACAAGACGAAAACATATACTTTCTACCTGCAGGAAGTGATTCCGGACGACGCGGCAGCCCATGACCGCGACGGCGATATGCTGGACAGCACCGGAGGCAAAAGGACGGACAAAAACGGCACGCCGCTTACATATGGCCTGTATTCCTCCCTGTCCGACGCAGAAAGGAAAGCGCTCTCCCTGCCGGCGGATTTCTGCTGGAAGAAGGACCAGGTTACCTACGACACACAAAAAATCAAGCTGACAGTACTGATTTCCCTGAATAAGGTTACCTATCGCCTTGAGCCGACCGTTACCTATACGCCGGATTCCCGGAAGGCGAATGAAGCCCTCTTCAGCAACATACGCACAGCGGAAAAGATTGTCCTGCGGGTGCGGAAGCAGCTTGCCGGCCGTCCGTTCGCGGAAGGGGAAAGCTTCAGGTTTGAGATTACGCCGGCAGAAAGTACAGCACCGCTGCGGACGGAAAACGGGCGGTATACAAAGCTGACGGCCGATGCCGGAAAGGAAACAGACGCTGTGTTTGACGCGCTGGTCTTCACGGTCGAGGATCTGGGCGGAGCGGAAACGAAGGACTTCAGCTACCGGATACATGAAGTAATTCCGGAAAAGGCGGAGGCTCGCGACGCGCAGGGAACCGTACTGAAGGATGCGGAAGGAAAGCCGCTGACCTATGAGAAGGCGTCTGAGGAACAGAAGGCCTCGGCGGAAATCCGCTGGTATGACCGGGGGATTGCCTACGCGGCGGACCGGATTGTGAAGGTCCGTGTGTCCCTCACGGAGGAGGGAACACTGCAGCTGAGCGTACCACAGGAATAAACGGCGCTTTTCCAAGCAAAAAAGGCCTGCCTGCGCAGACCCGGGAAGAATAGTATCCGACGATACCCCGGGATGTGACGGAGTCCTGACGCAGGTGCTTCCGGCGGTTTACGGGACGCCTGCACGGTTCGGAGAAACGGTACGGCAGCTGCAGCAAACCTGCGGCGGGGCGTAAAAGGAAGACACGGAACAGGTGCCGGCAATGCTGCACCTGTCCGTTTTTTTGAATCGACAACGGCCTGAGGATGTGCTACGCTGAGGGGGAAACAACTGTCCGGGAGACGGGGAAAACAAAGATGAAGCTGACAAGACTCAGGAAGTACAAATGGCCCGGGACGTCCGGTATACCTATACTTTCCACAGCAACTGCACGATGATCCTGCTGTGACAAAAGCGGGAGAATGATCCCGGAAGGGGGCGGAGAGCGCCCCGCGGGAAGGAGCGAAAAGAGAAAATGAAAAGAATCCTGGCATTTCTATTGATCCTGGCGAGCCTGTTCACCGGGACCGCGGCGGAGACAGCGATGCCCGCGGCTGCGGAAACCGTGCTTTTTGTGGCTACGGACCGCCACGCCGCGTATGAGACCGTGAAAGCCGCCGGGGACGACGGGACACAGGACGGGGAAAAGCCCACGGAAGGGGAAAAACCCCCGGAGGGCGAAAAGCCCCCGGAGGGAAAGAAGAAGGCCCGGCCCAGGCAGGCTCCTGTTTTCGACGAAAACGGCAGCCTCGTCTGGCACAACAACCTGACGGAGGTGCTGAAGCTGGTGCGGGCTGACGGCGTTGTGCCGCAGCTGGCGCTGATGGGCGGGGATTTCGTGGGATCCGGCTCGGACCGCAGCATGGACACGACGGGATATCCCATGGGAAAGCCCTATTTCTCCATGGCTTCCGTGGACGCGCAGGTGCAGGCGGTTTTCGGCGGGGAAACCGGCACGCTGTATACCTACGGCTCCCATGACGCCAACGCGGTGGATGAATACGGGAAGACCTTCTTCTCCGGCCCCAGGGACTGCGGAGGCGTCCATCTCTACGGCATCTCCTTCTCCCAGATGATTCATGATACGGACCGGCAGGCAGCGGCCTCCGGATACAGCGGAAAGGACCTTGCGGACGAGGGCGGCCTTTCGGCGCAGCAGGCCTCTGAACGTTTCCTGAAGTGGGTGAACAGCCTGGAGGATCACCTTCCCATTGTTGTGATGTCCCATGTGCCGCTGCACGCCCACAGGGGAGACAACCGGGGCGCCTGGACATGGACGCAGGCGCTGAACGCCGCCGCCGGGGAGCACGACGTCATCTTCCTCTGGGGCCATAACCACACCCTGGAAAGCGGAGAAGGCGGCCGGGAGACGGAGCGGGCGAATTACCTGCGCCTGCCCGGGGAACAGCTGGCGGTGCAGGCATGGGAGACCGACGGGGAGGGAAATGAAACAGGCACCCGGAGGATCATGACGGACGCCGGCGAGGAAAAGAATGAACTCGTTGCCCGGACGGAAACCATCCGCTTCGTTTACCTGAACGCGGGATACATCACCAATGGGGTGGGCACGGTGCTCACCTTCCGGGATGGGAAAATGACCGTAAAACGGTACGCCCTGACGGAAGGGGAGCGGGCGGAGCCGCTGACCTTGGACCTGGCTTTTCCTGCTTCATGACGCGATTGTACAAGTTTGAGTTCACTCAAAGTCAATGGCAAGATGTAAATTTCCAATATGCACCTTGATAACGGAGGGGTCCTTCGCTATAATAGTAAGCGTTGGCTAACTCCCTTTTCGCCCATCATTCACCGGATCCGAATGGATGAGTGGATGGCGGGCGTTTTTCTTTTGGTATAAGCGGAACGCGCTGACGCCGGCAGATTACAGGAAACGGGGTGGAAACCAATTAGATTGAAAAAACCTTTCAGGTTTCAGAAACCGGCTGCAGGGAGGCGGGCCGGTTCAGGGAAAGGCCCGCCCGTTCCAGGGCAATGACCAGGACGGGGATCAGGACAAGCTGCAGGATAATGCCGGGAATGGCGTTGGTGAACGCCCCCGCCAGGAACAGCGCCCAGGTGAAGGAGCTGCCGGACAGGCCCGCCAGGATGACCCGCACAACGCCCCACACGATACGTCCCGCGATCATGGAGACCAGGAGCACGGCATAGGTAATTCCCTTCCTGCGGGGCAGCTTCTGATACAGGAATCCCGCCAGGCCGCCGTAAACCGCCAGCTCGAAGGCCATGGCCACGGCGCCGGGAAACAGGATGGGGATACCAAAGACCACGGAGCGCAGGAGAGGCGCGATAAAGCCCACCGCCAGCCCCCAGGGCCAGCCGCACAGGAAGCCGCACAGCAGCGCCGGAATGTGCATGGGGCACAGGGCGTTGCCGATTTCGGGGATCTGGCCGGTGATGAAGGGAAGCACCATGGCGATGGCCAGGAACAGGGCGGCATAGGTCAGTTTCCTGACCTGCAAAGAAGTCATTTTTGATTTACGCATCATTTTCATCCACTCCTGAGTATGATTTGCGGCGACACGCCGGGCAGAAAAACAGAAAAAGGCGCCGGAAGCCATCTTCGGACGGCTTTCGGCACCTTCAGGGTACCGGATTGACCTGGAGCCTTTTATCAGAACGGCCTGCTTGTGCAAGCCCGGGAACAGCTTATGCTGACCGGCGTATAAGGTATCACAGGGTTCCTGTTTTGTCAATCATCCCGGCTGCCGAAGCCGCGCCCTGCCGGGGCACAAAGGAGACGACAAGGGGAAACCCCTATGGTATTATGATCCGAAAGAACGGGACCGGATCCATGCGGACTTTGAAAGCGGGAAGCAGGCGGACTACGATTTTTCCTCGGTGCAGTCGGAACGGATGCCGTGGCACAGAACCGTCCCCATGACTCAATTCAGGGATCCGTATTGACTGACGACGTCATCAATGGTGGCGGCACCGGTTCCGACCTGATAAGCCGCGTTCCGGACCTGCACGAAGAGGGCATCGGTAATTCCGATTGTTTCAGGGCACAGCACCCGTTCAGCGGGCACCTGGCCGAAGGGCTCATACACAGCGCTGAAGGACAGATCCTTTGTCGGCGTAACAAGACGTTTTGCCAAAGCCATTTTATTCAGTTCTTCACGGCTGATCAGAAAGCGCATAAACTCGTTGGTCATGTCCAGGTTGTCACAGGTTTTGTTCACCGAGAATTCAATGGAAGGACTGTCGATAAAATAGCCTCCGTCTTCCGAGAGCGGAATGGGGACAAAGGTATAGGTGAAAGGATTTGCGGAAAACGCCTCGGACTGGCTTTCCCGTTTGCCTGTTCCGGATACGGTATCTCCGGTGCAGATCATCATGGGGACATCCCCCTCAAAGAAGCGAAGAATGACCTGTGTATAGTTGTCGCTGATTTCATTGCATTTGTCCAGGTTAATGTAGCCGCTTTCGATCAGCCGCATCATCGATTCCAGACTGCGGCGCATGCATTCTCCGGCGGAAGGATTCATCCCATTCGCGGCCTGAAGCGCTTCGGGATCGTCCGCCAGGGCAGCCACGACCTCCGGATACACCAGGATGCTCATGAGGCAGCTGGAAGGCCCCGCGCTGTAGCCCATCATCGGACTAGCAAAGCCTTTGCTCAGAAACACCTGGCATGCGGCCAGCAGCTCTTCCCAGGTGGTCGGAACCTGCAGCCCCTCCTTTTCAAAAAGGTCGTTATTCACCAGCATCCCGTAGTTCCTGGCGAAAACCGGCACCGTCAGCAATTGGCCGTCGGCATCATATCTCAGCAGGTTCGGACGGATGCATTCCAAATCCAGGCCCAGATCGGGATCGGAAAGATCCTCCATATGCTCAAAGGCTGTCCGATAGTTATCATTTCCGTACATCCACGGAAAAGAGAAGAAAATATTCGGGGCATTTTTGCCTTCCAGCACCATGCCCAGCAGGTTTTCATAGTCATCCGGCTTCCAATAGGTCAGCTCCACATTGGGGTAAAACTCATTAAAGCTGTCGAATTCAGCTTCCAGCGCCTCAAAGTTGGAATAGCTTCCGACCACCGTGATCTCGCAGCTGGTGCTTGTATCCAGCCTTGGCTGAAAGACGCCGGCGGATTCCGCGCCTGCCGGGCTGGCGCAGGCCATGGAGATGACGGCAAGCAGGGCAGACAGGATGACGCAAAGCATTTTCCTCATTTCTTTTCCTCCTTGATTCTGCGAATCTCTTTGATCACAAGTTTCAGATCAACCGGTTTTGCGATATGCCCGTTCATGCCCGCCTGCAGGCATTCCGCCACATTTTCAGAGAAAGCGTCAGCGGTCATGGCAATGATGGGAATGGAGGCCGCCCAGCGGTTTTCCTGCTTACGGATATGCCGCGTCGCGTCCAGGCCGTTCATTTCCGGCATCTGGACATCCATAAAAATCAGGTCATAGCGGCCCTCTGTGGCCTCGGCCATTTTTTCCACGCAGATTCGTCCGTTTTCCGCCCGCTCGGATGTGATCCCAAACATGCTCAGCATGGTGGAGATGATCTCCCAGTTGATATCGTTGTCCTCCGCGATCAGGATATTCAGTCCGGCCAGGTCGGAATAGTCTTCCGTCGGCTCCACAGCCTTTACTTCCGTCCCGAGCAGCTCATTGATTTTTCCATACAGTCCGGAACGGAACAGCGGTTTGCTGATGAATCCGTTCGCCCCTGCCGCTTTCGCTTCCTCTTCAATATCCGACCAGTCGTAAGCGGAGGTCAGCAGAATGGGGATTGGAGCGCCGATTTCCTTCCGGATGCGCTTGATCGTCTCGATGCCGTCCGGTTCCGGCATCTTCCAGTCCAGAATGACCACATTGTAATCCTTTCCGGCTTCATGCCGGCGACGGATCATATCCAGCGCTTCCAGGCCGGAATTCGCCCGGTCCGTGCGAATTCCCAGTGACTCAAGCGTATCCGCCGCAGTTTCCAGCAAAATCGGGTCGTCGTCCGCGATCAGGGCGTCCACACCGTCGATTCTCATCTCCTCCAGCTGCTTTTCAGCAACCGGAAGATCCAGCGTAATGGTGAAGGCCGTACCTTTTTCAAGTTCGCTCTGGCATTCGATCGTCCCGTTCATCAGCTCGACCATCTGCCTGGTGATCGCAAGCCCGAGCCCGGTTCCCTGAATGCTGTTTACCCGGCTGTCCGTCTGCCGGGAAAAGGGCTGGTACATTTTTTCCAGGAACTCAGGGCTCATACCGATCCCGGTGTCCTCAACGCGATAGATCAGTTTCACGCAGCCGTCCTTCTCGCTTTGTTCCTCCCGCAGGTCCACGGATACGCGGCCGCCGGGCATGGTATACTTGATGGCGTTGGAAAGGATATTGATGTAAATCTGATTCAGCCGAAGCTGATCCGCGTAAAGATACTCCTTCTCAATCCGATTGGTGCGGAAGCTGAAAATGATGTTTTTCTCCTTGATCATGGGCTGAGACAGATTCACCAGGTTTTCCACGGTTTCCACAATGGAAAAGGTGATCGGACTCAGATTGAGCTTTCCGCTCTCCACCTTGGAAATATCCAGAATATCATTGATCAGCGTCAGCAGATGATTGCCGGCCAGGCTGATCTTTCTCAGGTTGTCCGCTACAGCTTCCTGGTCGCCCAGGTTTTTTTCGGCGATCGTGGTCAGCCCGATGATCGCGTTCATCGGAGTGCGTATATCATGGGACATCGTAGAGAGAAAATCGGTTTTTGCCTTGTTGGCGGCTGCCGCTTCCCTGGCCATGACCCGAAGTTTTTTATTGACGGAATGCATATACAGGAAGTCCGTCGCCAGCAAAAGCAGCAATCCGAAGGAGATCACTCCAATCAGCACCCAGTTTTCCGTATCCGCATTCAGGTTGCTGACCGGCGCAAGGCTCAGCAGCACCCAGCCTTTTGTGGAGGTAATGGGCGTATGGGCGACAATACATTCCCTGCCTCTTGAATCCTGCATATTGAACGAGCCTGTGCCGGACAGGATGTCCGAAAACAGCTGATTCTGCGCCGTGATCCCGGGCTGGTTGTAGGACTTGTAGAACTCGAAGAAGCTGTTGCTTTTAAAGGAACGGCCCCTGATGACATAGCTGCCTTCCGTGTCGATGATGGAAAAATCCTCATCCCCATATTCTTCCTTGGGGAAAACCCACTTTTCCTCCAGGTTGGACACGGGAACGATGCGCAGCAGATAAGCCTGCTTCTTTTCTCCGCTTTCCGCATCCCGCACGGTGATCCTGTTGCAGAAGGCCAGGGACTGTTCCCCGTTCATGGGATTCGTATAGGTTCGGGTAATGTTGATTGCCTCACCCAGCTCCGCAATCCATGCCCCGTCCCCAAACAGATCCATCCGTGCATAGGAAACATCATAATCCTCTGTACTGTTCAGCTTCGGCCGGGTCGAATAGCCCGTCATGGTTTCCGTATCGATGAGGTGGGCGGACGTATCAGCCTTGGCATGGGTCGCCCGGATATATGCTGCCGCTTCCTCCAGCGTCAGATCCAGGCTGTTAATGTACTGCGCCCAGTTGTCACAGATCTGCTGTTCCCCTTCCAGGTAGTTACCTGTTACCCGTTCCATGGCAATTGACGCATTGACGAAATGCTCCACCTGGGACCGGTAGTTTTCTTTTCTCTCGTAGTTGGAATACAGCGCAACGAAAACCAGGATGGCGCTCATCAGGGCGATGTTCGCCATGACGATCCACGATGTCTTCAGACGGCTCATTTCAACATTTCCTCCGGAGAAGGCAGAATAATATAACACTTACCTGTTATTCTACCACTTAAAGGCAGATGCAACAAGCTCGTTTTATGCGCCGGTCAATTGAACAGACCCTCCGGCGTTTCGGCGATCTCCTCCTTTGCCGGCAGTATCCTCAGAGATATGAAGGCCTGGAGCAATATGAAAAGAGCGATCAAAAGGTTCCTGTGCTGCAAATCTCTTTATGCACTGCAGTGCTCAAGGATGATTTCTGCGATCGCCTCATGTCCCGCATCATTCGGATGAATTCCATCGGCACAAAACAAGGACGGATAGTCCAGTCTGTCAAGAAGCCAGTTCCGAATATCGATCAACCTGCAGTTTTCACTTGCCGCTACTTCACGGACCGCAGTCGCATACCGTTCCTGCCAACGATACATGCTTTCCGTATCATTCCGGAGATAATGCAGAATGTGCTCGGCATTCCGCTCCCGGCAGACCCACCGGTAAAAGCGGGTGGAGATCAGGGCCAGCGGCGTGACAAGGATCGGTTTCAGGGATCTGGAGCGTGCCTCCTGAACAAACCGGGTCAGAATCTGACTGAATTCATGCAGCGGAATCCGCCCGTCATGGAAAATCTCCGGTTCCTGCGAAACCGCATCCCAGTCCAGATCACTGTCATTACCGCCAAACTGAATAATGCAGGAAGATCCTGGTTCAATCTCCATGCGTTCGAAGGATTCCAGTCCCTGCAGAACCGTATACCCGTGAACCGCATAATTGCGAATCGGGAAACCCTTTCTCTTCAGCAGACGTATGCATCCCTGACGTGATACATGATAGACACCGTCTGCATCCAGTACAATTCCCTGAGATGTGGAATCCCCGAACAAATAGATTTCACCCATTGAAATTCAGACCTCGCAATCATATAATCTAGTTCTGTAAACTAGTTTACATGATTTATAAAATACTGTCAACCTGTTCATTGAGCATTCGGACAGTTTGTGATATTCTTTCAGGGGGAGGAATGGATATGACACACGAAAAGATCCTTGAGCACCTGCAGGGCTGCCTGCTGCCGGACTGGGAAACCCTTCCGGATTTTGGTCTGTACAAAGATCAGATTATCTTATTTATCAACCGGGCTCTCCCGGGTGCTTCCGGACGGCTGGATCTGACCTCCAGTATGATCAATAACTATGTCAAAGCCGGTCTGATTGATAAACCGGCCGGAAAAAAGTACAGCCGGGACGCACTCGCCCAGCTGCTTATGATTGTTCAACTGAAACTGACCACCCCGATGGAACTTGTAAAAACGCTTTTGCATCCTGAGGATGGAACCGAAACAAAGGAACTGTATCTTCAGTTCCGGCAGTGTCAGGATCAGGTTCTGTCAGAATACAAAAAACGGGAAGAGTCCTCCCGCCTGCTGTATGCGCTGAAATCCTCTTCCTATCAATATATCATGCACCTTGCCGGTGAATGAATCCGGGCAAAGGTGATTCATACGGCAATCACCGCATAAACTGAACCCGCTGTTCCTGGCCGGGAAATACAGCCCGGAGGAAGAAGCAAAATACTACGGAAAACTGAAGGAGATGCTCGGATAGGAGGGAAACATGGAATTTCTGATCAGAAGGGACGCAAAGCATATACCGCACAGGAAACACTGGCAGTTCTGCGTGGGATCCGGCCACGCGCTGCTGGCGCTCCGGACGGATTACACGAAACAGCTGAAGTTCATCCATGATTCACTGGGAATTGAGCGTGTCCGCTTTCACGGAATCTTCTGCGACGACATGCGCACTTTCAACGACCTGTCCATGCAGATGGATATTGAAGGCGCGGGACAGTTTACCGAATACAATTTCAACGCCTGCGCCGCGGCATATGACAACGTGCTGGAGGCGGGGATGAAACCTTTCGTTGAGCTTTCCTTCATGCCGGAAAAGCTGGCGCTGAAGGAGGAAGGAAGGCCGATGAAGGGCGGGTTCTTCTACCGGCCGAACATCGTTCCGCCGGCGGATTATGATGCGTGGCGGGACTATCTGCAGGCATTTGTCCGGTTCCTGCGGAAACGGTATGGCGATGAGGAAATCCGCAGCTGGTATTTTGAAGTGTGGAACGAACCGGATCTTCCTTACGTTTTCTGGAACGGCAGCCGGGAAGAGTATTTCCGCTTCTACGCGGAGAGCGTGCGCGCGATCAAAGCCGTGGATCCGGAAATCCGGGTGGGCGGACCTTCCACCAGCGGCAGCAAATGGATCGGCAGCTTCCTGGATTACTGCCGGGAAAATGATGTTCCCGTGGATTTTGTGTCAACCCATCAGTACGCGGGCGATCCCGTCGGCGGAGTTGAGGATCAGGGCGATGGGGAAGGACAGGCAGGCGGATTTGAGGCGTGGCAGGCGCACCTGCGGGCTGCCGCGGCGGCGCTGAAGCAGGTGAAGGAAAAAACCTTCCTGGCCGGATACCGCGCGGTGACCCCGGACAAATCAGAAACGACGGATATTCCGGACGACCTCTTCCGGAAAAACGCCGCCCGAGCACGGGAACAGGCGAAAGGGAAGCCTCTCTTCTATACCGAATGGAACGAGAACGCCATCTTTTCCGCCTATACAAACGATACCCGGAAAGTGGCGGCATACGACGTGAAGATGGCCCTGGCTGTCGCGGAGGATGTGACCGGATCTTCCATCTGGTGCTTCAGCGATATTTTTGAGGAACTTCATCCTTTCCCGCAGGAGTTTCACGGCGGCTTCGGCATGCTGACCCAGCACGGTATTCCCAAACCGGTTTTCCATGCGATGAAGCTGCTGGCGGACGCGCCGGATACGCACATCGACCTGGGAAAGGAAGCACTGGACGGAGAAATCGGAGCAGCCGCGTTTGCGGACAGCCGGGAGACGCACATCCTGCTTTTCCGGCAGAAGATGAAGAACCTGGATCTTCCGGGCGAGGAAGCCGTGATCCGGATCGAAATGCCGCACAAGCCCGAATCCGTCACAGTGAAACGCATCGACGAGACGCACGGGAATCCGCTCCTTGTCTGGGAAGAAATGGGATCCCCGGAAACGCTGACTCCGGCTGAAACGGAAAAGATCCGCCGGCAAAGCGCAGTACAGGCCGAAGAATGGCCCTATGAATGGGCGGACGGGATATTGACCATCCGCGCCGCTCTGGGCGTCAATGATGTGTACGGTTTTGTGATCCATAAATGAAAGGAGAAGAAGCCAATGAAAATGACATTCCGCTGGTACGGCAGCGCAATCGACCCGATCCCGCTGAAATACGTGAAACAGATTCCCGGCATGACCGGCCTGATGGGCCTGCTGGACAAACCCGCGGGCGTGGACTGGCCGGAGGAGGAATTCGCGGCGCTGAAGAAGGAAGTGAACGAAGCCGGACTGGAGATCGAGGTCATCGAGTCCGTCAACGTGCATGAGGACATCAAAATGGGCCTGCCCAGCCGGGAAGAATACATCGCGAACTACATCAGCACCATCCGGATGCTGGCGAAGCACGGCGTGAAGGTGATTGTCTACAACTTCATGCCGGTGTTCGACTGGCTGCGGACGGACCTGGCGCGGGTGATTCCGGAAGACGGCAGCAACAGCCTGTACTTTGATGAGAAGGACCTGGGCGAAATGGGCCCGCTGGAAATCGTGCGCAAAACTGCCGAGGACAGCAAGGGCTTCACCCTGCCCGGATGGGAGCCGGAACGCCTGGCACTGCTGGAGACGACCCTGAAGCAATACGAAAATATCGGACCGGACGATCTGCGGAAGAATTTCAAATACTTCCTGGACGCGGTGATCCCCGTGTGCGAGGAAGTCGGCGTGCGCATGGCGTGCCACCCGGACGATCCCGCCTGGCCGATCTTCGGCCTGCCCCGCATCACCCACAGCCAGGACGATTTTGACAAAATGGTGCAGCTGCACGACAGCCCGGCGAACACGCTCTGCCTGTGCACCGGTTCCCTGGGATCCAATCCGGACAACGACATTCCGGCCATTATCCGCCACTTCGGCGGGATGAACCGCATCGGGGCGATGCATGTCCGCAACGTGAAATACCTGGGCTACCATCATTTCCGGGAGGCGGCCCACCTGAGCAGCACCGGGGATCTGGACATGTACGAGATCGTGAAGGCCATTTACGACACCTGCCCGGATACCTATATCCGCCCCGACCACGGGCGCATGATCTGGGACGAGCAGGGCCGGCCGGGGTACGGCCTGTATGACCGCGCGCTGGGCGCTGCCTATATCAATGGCCTGTGGGAAGCCATTGACAAAGAAAACAAGGGAGGAAAATAAGATGCAGAAGAACGTGCTGAATACTGATCTGACGGGCAAGGTGGCTGTTGTTACCGGCGCGGGCGGCGTGCTGTGCTCCTATTTCGCGAAGGTACTGGCCCGGGCAGGCGCGAAGGTGGCGCTGCTGGACCTGAACTATGACGCGGCGAACCAGTTCGCGGAGGAAATTACGGCCGAAGGCGGGATTGCCAAAGCGTACAGCTGCAATGTGCTGGATAAGGATATCTGCTATTCCGTGGCCGACCAGGTAATGTCCGATTTCGGCCCCTGCGATATCCTGCTGAACGGCGCGGGCGGAAACAATCCCCGGGCCACGACGGACAAGGAGTACTTTGAGCCGGGCGACATCGAAAGCGACACCAAATCCTTCTTCGATCTGGACAAATCCGGCGTGGAGTTCGTTTTCAACCTGAACTTCATCGGCACGCTGCTGCCCACCCAGGCCTTTGCCCGGCAGATGGTGGGAAGGGAAGGATGCAGCATCCTGAACATCAGCAGCATGAACGCATACTGTCCCCTGACGAAAATCCCCGCGTATTCCGGCGCAAAGGCGGCCGTGACCAACTTCACCCAGTGGCTGGCTGTGCACTTCAGCAAAGCAGGAATCCGGGTAAACGCCATTGCCCCCGGTTTCTTCTCCACGAAACAGAACGCGGCGCTGCTCTTCAACCCGGACGGAACGCCCACAGCCCGTACCGGCAAAATCCTGGCGGCCACGCCCATGGGACGGTTCGGCGACAGTGAAAAAGAACTCAGCGGCGCAGTGCTGTTTCTGCTGAACAACGAAGCCGCCAGCTTCATCACAGGCGTGACGATTCCGATCGACGGCGGGTTCTCCGCCTATTCCGGCGTTTGATTCCGGAAGGACCCGGCTGGTTTTCCATACGCCGAGCCGGAGCCCGAAAGCCGGCCATAAGGCAAAATATAAGCAGGGAGCCTTTGATTAATCAGGCTCCCTGCTTTATATTCCGATCATTCGAACCCGATAATGCAAATGTGCATTCCGCTATCACTGCCTGTTAATCAGGACAGGCTGTTCTGCCGGCCCACTTGATCTCAGGAGGGAAAAGGTTTATAGTAGATTCACAGGGATACTGTTTTACAGAATTTCATACAGGAGGAGGAACGAATCATGGCTATCCAGATTGTTGAGATTCCGAATCACCAGAACAAGGTGCGTCTGCGCGTCGCCCACGGGCATTTCGCCACAAGCCACAGCCATATCAATTACTACATTGACCTGACCATGACCAAGCACCGGCTGTCAGAAGCCCGGATTGCCGCGGAAGAATTGTGCCGCATGTACAAGAATTCCACGATCGTGGACTCCATCCTCTGCCTGGACGGAACGGAGGTGCTGGGCACCTGTATGGCTTCAGCACTGTCCGAGGCCGGGTTCCGGAGCATGAATGCGCACCAGACGATTTACGTGGTGACTCCGGAACATACCTCCGGAAGCCAGCTGATCTTCCGGGACAATACCGCTCCGATGATTGTGGGCAAGCATGTGCTGGTGCTGGCAGCCTCCCTGACCACAGGCTATACCGCCCGCTCCGCCATCGAGGCTATCCGGTATTACAGCGGTGTGCCCGCAGGTGTGTCGGCCATCTTCTCCGCGATTGATGAATGTGAAGGCTTCCCGGTCAAGAGTGTTTTCACCGTAAAGGAGAACCTCCCCGATTATGCCAGCTGCTCCTCTCATAACTGCCCGATGTGCAAGGCAGGGGAAAAGCTGACAGGACTGGTCAACAGTCACGGCGTTTCCTCCTTCTGAGGGCGCACTTTTTGGAAAAACGGAAGCCGGGCATGATGCCCGGCTTCCGTTGACAATCAGTCTGCTGCGGAGTACAGTTTTTCCTGAATGCCTTCAGGGAGGGTGAGCGCGTCGTATAATCCATCACGTCGCTGCGTCCTGTTTTACAAAGCTGCCCAGGTATTTCAGGCTCTCCTTGGGTTTCCTTTCCTGTGTGGTGCGATCCACGGCGATCAAGCCGAAGGTCATGGAAAAGCCCTTCTGCCATTCAAAATTATCCATCAGGCTCCAATGGCAGTAGCCCTTCACGGGAATACCGTCGTTCAGGCAGTTTTCCACGCCCTGCAAAGCCCTGCGGATGAATTCCACCCGGCGGGTATCGTCGGATGTGGCAATGCCGTTTTCGGTGACAATGAGATTGCCGGGAAAATCCTCGTGTACCTTGCGGATCACATGCTCCAGGGCTTCGGGATAGAACTCATAGTCCATCTGGGTCAACTCCGCGCCTTCGGGGCAGGGCAGCTGACCTTCCGGCCCATACTGGGTGCGGGTGTAATTCTGCACGCCCAGGAAATCATCGCCTTGGATGAAAGAAAGGTAGTGACGGAATTCCTCATCCCAGGCGTTCTCTGCGAAGGCTTCCCCACCGGGAAGCGCTTGCAGGTCATGAAGCGACAGGGTAATGCCGACCTGGATTTCGGGATGGATCGCCTTGATGGCTTCCTTGGCCGCTTGATGAGCGCGGAATACCAGGGCGTCGCCCTCCGGAGTGCGGGAAGAAACGAAAATCTGCGGCTGCGGGGTGCCGAAAACGGCGGCATTTTCCTGGGCGGCGTATTTCATGTTTTCCATCATCTTCTGAAAATTCATGCCCACCTGCACCGTGCCTTCCGCTTTCTGCGCGTTTTTCCGGGCCTGCCGGGCCATCATCTGAAAACGTTTGGAGATGGCCGCCAGCTGCAGACCCATATTGGCCTCGTTGATGGTGCAGATGTATTTGATTTCATCGCCCAGCTTTTCGGTGACATAGGCGGCATAACGCCGGAAGTATTCAATGGTGCTTTCAGCCTCCCAGCCGCCCTTTTGGATCAGCCATACCGGGCTTGTGAAATGCATCAGCGTCACCATGGGTTCCACGCTGTTTTCCCGGCAGCAGCGGATCACCTTCCGGTAATGCTCAATTGCATCCTCGTTAAAGCACCCTTCCTCCGGCTCGATCCGCGCCCATTCGATGGAGAAACGGTAGGCATTCAGCCCAGCCTGCGCCATAAGGCGGATATCCTCTTCATAGCGGTTATAATGATCGCAGGCCAGGCCGCTGGGCTCCGTAAAGCTGGAATGGGGCAGCTGCTCCTGCGCCCAGTAATCGCTGTGAATATTGTTGCCCTCCACCTGGTGGGCAGCGGTGGAAGCGCCAATCAAAAAGCCCTTCGGAAAAGGCATATCAAATTCCTCCTTGCAGTTGAACACAGGTACCTTCAGTAATGCCGTTTTCATTAAAAGCGTCAACACGTACAAAGTAATCTCTGCCTTTAATCAATGCGCCTATACGCTGGTCCCCCGCTTTAAAGGTCATGCAGCTGTGATACAGCTTATCCGGGCTGCTCCCAAACAGAATGTTGCAGCCCAGTGTATTCTCCTGCGATTGAACAGAAACCGTCATATCCAGGTCATTTTCACGCCTGACGGTAAAAACAGGCGCGGCAGGTTTCTCACCCCGGCCCAGCCCGAACACCCGCAGACCCGAGATGCATGGCTGTTGGCCATAGGGCACTGCCATATCGGAAAGGCGCAGGAAACGCACCCGGATGCCTTCCTCCCGGAGAATCAGGTCGTGGCTCAGATCAGTCTGCGCATGGGACTTGTCCTCAATCACAAACCAGTCTTTTCCGTCGATGCTGCCCGTCAGCTTCCATTGGGTGGTCAAATCCCGCTCCTCAATATACCTGGCCTGGCTACCGCCTACGATCTGTCCGGGACAGGGAATGTCGATTTTATCATCCGCGAAATTGATCTGAATGGCATGCACGTCAAAATCCCGGCCCAGGTCAATTTGCAGCCATTCCGTCCGATCTGTGGTTGAAGCGCGCCACCAGGTCTGTACGTTTTCCTCGGTGGCCTTTTCCGGCTCATGCCCCTCCGTAAAGGAAGAAGCGGTTGCTTTCTTGCCGGCGCTCAGCAGCATCCAGGCGGGATCGCGCCAGGGATCGCCTTCAACGGTCATCGGCCAATCCCCGTAGCGCTGGTTGCAGAAAAGCTCGCCGTCCGCGTCGAAGCCCGCGGGCCAGATGCCTACCCGGCGTTCAAAATCGTGGTTCATACTGATGCGCATGGTCGCCGTGTGCCACCAGGCTCCCTTTTCGTCCTGCATGGTGCTGCCATGGCCTGCGCCGGGCAGGAAACCACCAGGCTTGTAGGAATAGGGATTGTTGCCTGCCAGGGTGAAGGGCCCCAGCGGGCTGGAACTCACATACACGCCGTCGGAGTAGGTATTGTACTGGGTACCGGGGCAGGCGTATTGCAGATAATACCTGCCATTCTGCTTGTCCATCCATGCCCCTTCGATATAGGGTTTTCTGGAGAACATGCCCCGGATCAGCGGCTTCACCTGCTCCGGCACCTGATCCTCTGAAATACCCTGCCGCTTGTGGAACGCCGCGTAAGCCGCGTCAATCTCAGCTTCGGAAGCGGGCAGCTGGCTGTTATCTTCTCCCACCCGCTCATAACCGACTTCAAAGGGGTGTCCTTCCACCAGTGCGCGCTTCTCGCTGATGGGCTGCATGGTTTTGGGATCCAGCTCAACGCCCCAGATGGGCGTGATATTCGAGCATCCCCAGTAGAAATACACCCGCCCGTCGTCGTCAATGAACAGGTTAGGGTCCCAGAAGGGAAAGCTGCCTTCGATCTTTTCATAGGGGCCGTTCAGGATATCCTTCGTGCGGTACCGGTCGCAGTTTTCTTCCCGCCGGGAGGCGCAGAAATACACCCAATCGCCCATCACCCGCACATCAGGGGCGTAATCGTACAGGGGCAATTCCCTGGGCAGCCGGTGGTTCTCCCAATGGGCCAGATCATCGGATACCCATACGCCCAGCGTCATGGAAGCAAAGATATAATACCGGCCGTGGAAAAGGATCATGGAAGGATCGGCGGCTTCCCGGCAGATCTGCATCTGTCCGTGCAGCCGGGGATCCATGTTGAATTGGTATCGGTAGTTGATGTTGACAGGATTACAGAGATAATTCATAGCTGTACGCACCTGCTTTCTCCTGATATTTTCTGCCATCCGGCAAAATGACTTCAGCCGGAACGGGAACCGTGATATTCATCAAAATCCGGTCCTTCTCATATCGCCACCCACTGCTGATCCCGCCTATGGGAGACAACCACTTTGCCTCCGCATGGCCCAGAGAAGGATGCGGATAGGGACGGATCGTCAGCTTGCCTGCTTCCAAATGAATGCCGCACACGCCACCGAACAGCCACCCGCAGATGGCCCCATAGGAATAATGGTTCAGGGAATCATGCACAGTGCCGTCAGGCCGCACACCATCCCAGGTTTCCCATATGGTAGTCGCACCCTGCTTTACTTCATACAGCCAGCTGGGGCATTCTTCCTGTAAAAGAAGGTTATAGGCGGTATCAACATGACCGTTCTCTGCCAGCACCTTGCACAGATCAGGGGTGGACAGAAAGCCGGTATTCAAATGATACCCGTTTTTGACCACCAGCTCGTTCAGGGCGTCCGCCGCCTGCCGGTTTTCGTCCCCATCCAGCAAGCCAAAGGCGATGGGCCGCACGTATTCGCACTGGCGGTCAGAGGTGATTCGGTCATCCTTCAGACAGCAGAAGCGATAGGCCTTTTTCGCGTTTTCAGCAATTTCAGCGTAGTGCGAAGCATCCTCCGGTTTTCCCAGGATTTTCGCAATCTTTGCCAATATGGAAGCAGAACGATAGAAATAGGCCGTGGCCACTTCCGGCGCACCTTCCATGGCGTTTTTCCGCATGGCGAGCATATTATTCACATCCGGCTCGCACCATTCGCCAAAGTGGAAGCCCTGGTCCGCCAGGTATTCTTTCCAGGGATTGTTTTCATTCTGCGGCCTTGTGTTCTCCCTTGTCCGGTTTTCGCAGAAGGCCAGCCAGCGTGTCATCATATCGTAGTTTTCTTCCAGGATGGCCTGTTCCCCGTAAGCCTGATACAGCGCCCAGGGAACCAGGATACAGGCATCACCCCACCCGGCGCTGCCCTGAAGCATCATGGAAATCTGGTTCCGCTGATCGTTGACGGGAGCGATATTCTGCACCAGGCCACTCTCCTCCTGTGCCAGCCGGCATTCACCCAGCCATTTGCGCAGTACGGGATAACAGTCCATGAGATAGACGGCGGTGGGGGCGAATATACCCGCGTCGCCTGTCCAGCCCGCACGTTCTCTGGTCGGGCAGTCGGTGGGAATATCGCAGAAATTGGAGCGCATGCTCCACAGGCTGTTTTGGAACAAGCGGTTCACAGCTGCGTTTCCGCAGGTGAATAAGCCCGTCTGAGTCATTTGGGAATACACGGCGATGGCGGTGAACTGCGCGTCTGTCAAATCCACATCCGCTTCTACTTTCGCGTATCGGAAGCCATGGATGGTGAAGAAAGGCTTATACACATTCAGGCCGTCTTTGCAGGTATACACGATTTTCTGGGGAATGCCGCCATTTTTGTTGCGTTCCCCCGGTTCAAAGTTGCTCTGAGTGAAATTGCCGTTTTCATCCAGGGTTTCCCCGTGCCAAAGTATGATTTTCCGGCCTGCATTGGCGATGACGCGAAGCTCCGTATAGCCTGCCAGGTTTTGGCCAAAATCAACCACCGTATCACCGTCAGGCGTTTTGATGAAGGTGCCGGGAAAACGCTCCTGCTCCAGGATGGGCACGCTTTCCGTCGGAGCCAGATTGGAATAACCGAAATTCCGCACCGTAACCCCGTGCCAGGCCGTAATATCCTCCAGCCGGGCATCGTAGGTTTCACCGATTTCCAAATCATTTTCACGGATGGGGCCGGATTGACTGGCCTCCCAGGTTTCATCACTGCACAAAATGACGGATCCGTTCAATTCCAGCTGGCAGAGCAGGGCCAGGTCATCCCCGTAAAAATTCCGAAGGCCGTCGATGCCCACATTGCCACGATACCAGCCATCGCCCAGGATCACGAGCAGCTCGTTTTCACCGGCTTTCAGCAGTTCCGTTACATCATAGCACTGCACTGTCAGGCGCTTGCGGTAATCCCCGGTACCGGGAGCCAACACAAAATCATCCACCCGCTTCCCATTCAGGAAAGCGGCGTACAGGCCATGGCAGGTGACGTACAGGCAAGCATTGCCGACCTGATCCACAGGAAACCTGCGGCGGAGATAAGACGCGGGCTGCCTGGATTCCGCGTCATGGGGCAGCTCCGGGTCGATCCATTTGGCCCGCCAAACAGGCAGAGCGGCATTTCTGATCAGCATTTCAGCACCTCTCCTTCAGCCATTTTGCGCTGAGCTCCAGACTTTTTACCGGATCCTTGTCGATCCAGTTTTTGTGACTTTCCAGCACAACGCCCTGGACACCATTCTGCAAGGCGACAGCAAGAAGACCGTCCAGATCCATATTGCCGGTGCCAAGCTCCATGCTGTCCTGCTTGAGGATGGGGGTCATGTAAGGGCCTTTTTGCCGGCAGCCCCGGTCGGTGATATGCCACAGCTTCATGCGGCTTCCAAGGCGGCGCATCCAGTCCTTGGCATCCGCGCCGCCGTCCGTGAACCAATAGCTGTCAAACTCAAAGCTTACACAGCCAGGATCGGTTTCAGAGAGCAGCAGGTCATAAGCCCGAAGGCCGGGTTTCACCTGCAACAGCTCCACATTGTGATTGTGGTACAAAAGGAATAGCCCCATCTTCTTCAGCACTTCGCCAGTCTTGTTGAGCCGGGCTGCCAGATCCCGCACAGCTTTCTCATCGCCATAGTCAAAACGGTACATGCCGGTGATGACTACGGTGTCGGTGCCAAAATCCTTCGCTTCCTGCGCAATCGCATCCGCTTCCCGCTCCAGACTGCCCAGATCGGTGTGCAGGCTGATGACGGACAAATCCGCCTCCCGCATGAGCTTTTTCCAATCCAGATTCCCGCCCTTGCCAGTGGGCATGCCCGCTGCCCGGGTCATCATGCGGATCATCAGGGAGGAAGGATGAATCATGAAGCGATTGAGTTCAAGGCCGTCGTATCCGGCGGCCTTGATGCGCTGCAGGGTCGTGCGGGCGGCGGCTTCGCTGCCCGTCACGGTCCCCAGCATGATTTGCTGTACTGCTTTTCTCATTTTTTGATCCCCTGCAAAATGCGGTTCAGCTGCTTGATGCTCTCCTCATCCGCGCCGCCCTGCTTGAGCAGGCTCAGCATGGTCATGCGACCCATCATGCGCTGCAGCGCAGGATTATCCTTCACCGCGTCGGCGACGTCGCCCCGCTCGGATGCTCCTTTGGCCATCATCTGGTTCACAATGGCCCCGGCCTGGGGATGCTGACGGATTTCGCCCAGGGTGTCCATGATGGAGAAACAGGTCGGGTCAATATCATCGCTGTCAAACCAGTTGGTGACGGAAACGGCAGCTTTGTTGAAAATGTAGCTCTCATCGGGCTCAGAAACCCGACGGATACACATGCTGTCGTGTGCGTCACCCGCAAAGGCTTCAATCAGGTGCTCACCCAGCAGCGGGATGCGGAAGCGGAAAACGGTTTCCCCATCCTGTTCGCCAACGAACGCCCCGTCTACATACAGCTTCACATGCGGCTGATTGGAATACACCTTGATTTCGGTCTCCTCCTCGCAGCGGTTGATATACCGCTTGCCGCACAGATGCACGAAGGGCTCTTTTTTATTCCAGGCAGCCTTATAGAGATAGAAAGCGTCTTTGCGCAGCATCCGGTCAAATGTGACCAGGCCCTTTTGATTTTCACCATGCTTGCCACCCTCGTCCCGGCCGTCCGCGGCGAAGTCAAACAGGTTCCACACATGGGTAGCCCAGAGGTAAGGCCGCTTTTCGATCATGCGCAGCATGTGCTCATGGTATAGCGCCTGGTATTCCTCGGTGTAGTCGCCCTTTTCGGGATGAGAGGAATGGAAGGCAGGATTGGCGTCGGCCCCGTACTCCGAAAAGCCGATCACGCGGTTCGGATACCTGGCATGGTATTCATCAAAGAATTCATCCGTCTGTTCCAGCTCGCCCAGATACCAGCCGAAGTACAGGTTATAACTGTTGATGTCGGGAATCTCCAGGATGGGGCTGTCGATCTCCAGCATGAACACGTCGGCCATGGTGGTAAGGCGCGTTTGATCCATCCGGTGGCAGAGCTCGTTCAGCAGCCGATGGTTTTCCAGCAGATCGTCATTGACCGCGCTGGCGGCGGTGATTTCATTGCTCAGGCCCCACACGGCGATGCAGGGATGGTTATAGCATTGGGTGATCAGCTCCCGCATCTGGCTGAGGGTGTTCTCCCGGCCATTTGCCATGTGCATGGTGATATAGGGGATTTCCGCCCACACCACGATGCCGTTCTCGTCGCACAGATCGTAGAATTCCTGGGCGTGCTGGTAGTGGGCCAAGCGCAGGGTGTTGGCCCCGATTTCCCGGATGATTGCCATATCGGCGGCATGGTCTTCCTTCGACAGGGCGTTTCCTTTTCCCTTCAAATCCTGATGGCGGCTGACGCCCCGGAGAGGATAGCTGCGGCCGTTGAGGAAGAAGCCCTTTTCAGGATCAACCTTGAATACCCGGCAGCCGAAGCGGGCGCTGATCTCATCCCCGCTTTCCAGCTTAGCTGTTGCCGTATACAGCCAGGGATCGTCCACACCATCCCACAGGTGGACATTTTCAATGACAAATTCCGCCTGAGCGTGGCCGTTTTCAGAGGGTACGGTTTTGCTTTCGCCATGCACGGTCACGGTGACAGCTGCCGCATTCTGCCAGGTTTCCACGGTTACGGAAGCGCTGTGTTTTTCCAGATCCACAATGGGCGTCACCTTGATGCCGGGTGTGCCGTCCCGGAGCAGTTCAAAATGCTCTCCAGGCACCGTGATCAGCCTGACTTCCCGGTACAGACCGCCGTAGAAGGTGAAGTCTGCCTTCTGCGGATACACGCGATCATTGTCCTCGTTGCTGACGGAGATCTCCAGCAGGTTCTTGTCCCGCAGCTTTCCGGTCAGTTCCGCCCGGAAGGCGGAATATCCGCCCTCGTGGTGGCAAAGTTTTTCACCATTCAGAAACACTTCACAGGTGTGGGCAGCGCCGTTCAGCTCCAGGAACACAGCATCTCCGGCGGTTTCCTGCACGGACAGTTCCCGCGCATACCAGCAGGTGCCCCGGTAATAATCGTTGCCGCCGTCCTGTCCGTCCACATCGTTCCAGGTGTGGGGTAAAGAAACGGGCTCCAGGGCGGCATCCCGGCTTTTGCCGAAACGCCATCCATCCCTTAATACTGTGATTTTACGCATTGGCAGGATCTCCCTTGTGCAGCTCTTTTTCAAACAGTTCATTCTGAGCTGTGGCTTTCTTATCCTCAATCCGCTTCTGCACGTTGACCATTTCATTCTTGTCCAGCTTGCAGAACCGCATGGCGATCAGGGTAACGATCCAGCCCAGGATGGCCAGGCCGTAGCGCAGGAACATGGTCATCCAGAACACGCCGGAAGTAGCGGGGTCGCCGGGCTGAGGCATAGTGGCTGTATAGCCGATCAGGGCTACGCAGCCAGTAGCGATGGCCGCGGAGAAGGAGGAAACGATCTTATCCACCAGGCTGTAGGTACCGGTGACGACCGCCGGGATATACTTGCCGCTTCGATCCAGCTCATAGTCGATGATATCCGCCATAAAGCCGGTGTTCGCCGTGGTCACGCACATGGCGAAACCGTTGGTGATGAAGGTCAGGGCTACAAAGAGAATCATGGTCACGCCCATGTTGGCAATGGTTTCTGTGCCCACCGTATAGCGGGTGATGATGAAGAAAGCGATGAGAACCAGATTGGCCAGGATGCAGTTCCGGGTCCAGGTGACAATGCTCTCCTTATGACCATGCTTGCCGGCGTAGCGCGCACCGTAGGCGGCAAAAAGAATGGAGGGCAGCATACCGATCATGCTCAGGGTGGTGGCCAGGCCCATGTTGCCAATCAGGATGCCGTTGAGCATGGTGCTGACGATGGACGCGGAGGATGCCTGCTGGGCGATCTTATCGGACGCGGCGGAAGCGATATAGCTCTGCAGGGGCTTGTTGTGCTTCAGCACATCCAGCATATCCCGCACCTTCAGGCGTTCGTTCTTGATGCCCTTAAAGTTTTCGGGTTTATCATACTGAGATACGCCGATGCACGTCAGTACCACACCGACAAAGGAAATGCCAACGCACATCCAGGTGACCACGTTCAAAAATTCCTGGTTAAAGCTGCCGCCCATAGCAGGCATCAGTTTGGTGTACACGATGATGTTCAGCGCCATGGGGGTCAGATAGTTCAGCACCGTCTGCCACACACCCAC
>CAMHSI010000005.1 GCA_946187775.1 uncultured Clostridia bacterium | reverse complement strand
CAAAGCATTTAAAAAAACAATTGCTGAAAGCATATCACCATTTGCCTATCAAGTCAATAGGTGAATAAAAACCCGGTCAGGCCGCGGGGGCGGCCGCCGCCGGGGCCGCGTCCTCATAAACCAGGAAGGACTCCATGACGAAGCCTTCCGCGGCGTCGGTTTTCACCCGGACCCAGCCGGGGACATCGGCCTGCTCCAGGACGACGAGGGGCTGGCCGAAATACAGGCGCAGGAGCACTTCCGCCCCGGCGGAGGGCTGGGAGCGGAGGTTCAGGGAGCTGTCCCGGGAGATGTTTGCCACCCGGGCCAGGCGGGCGCCCTCCGGGAGTTCTCCGGTGACGGGCATGAGGGTGGGCTTCGGGGTTGCGGTGGGGGCCGGGCCGGGATCCCCGGCCAGCAGGGGCGGCGGGGTCGGCAGGGGGCCTGGTTTGGCGGCGTATTCCTCCAGGGAGGCGCCGGGATAATAGAAGGCCAGGATCTCCCGGAAGTTTTTTTCGCCCTCCCGGGCCATCTGCTGGGCGCCCCGCTGGCTGAGGCCCACGCCGTGGCCGAAGCGGCCGGCGGTGAGGACGAAGGCATCCTCCTCCTCCCGGACGGAGACGATCTCATTGTTGGCGCCGGAAACGCTTAAACCCAGGGCGATGACCGCCTCCGGGAACAGATCCAGGGTCACGGTGTGGGGCAGGGCGGAAAGCAGCTCCTGGATGTCCAGCTCCTCCTCGTCTTCCGGGGCACCGGAGGGCGCGGGAGCGGGCGGGAGGCCGCTGGATTCAAAAGTGACCTTCAGCCGGGTCATGAGGCGGCTGGGGGCGGGGAACCGGGGCTCCTCCAGCTCTAGGGCCAGGATCTTCCCCACCCGGAAATCCGCTTCATCCGGGACGCGCTCTGCCTGCAGGGGATCCCGGAGCAGGGCTTGCCGCAGGAGCTTTACAAAGGCGGGGGAAAGGCCGGAGGCGTCCCGGTTCACCGTGCAGGTGCGGACGGTGGCGTCCGGGTTGGCCGCGTCCCAGGGGTCGTCCTTCATTTCGAAACAGCGGGGGGCTTCCCCGGGCCAGACATTGGCGGGAAGCTCCGTCTGGCCGCCGTTGGAAGCGCTGTACCAGGCGGTGATGAGCTTTCCTTCGCACTGAAGCACCAGGCCGGCGGTGGTGTCCACGGCGGATTCGGACTTGGGCGAGCTTTGGGAAAGGCCCCGGAAGACCTGGTCATTGGTGGTATCCACCACGTCCCAGGCGTTCTTCGGATTCAGATGGGAAAGGGCATAGGTGCGGGCGCAGACCGCCTGGGCCTTGAGGGCTTCCTCCGGAAAGCCGTCCCCCATCTCATAAGGAACGACGCCCTTCAGGTAGGTTTCAAGCGGGAGGGTGAGCACGGGGGAGATGCCGTCTTCCCCGGCGGTGAGGAGCAGGTCCCCGGGATAGAAGCCGGGCTGCAGATTGAAATGGATGCCGGGGGTGGTTTCCCCGGAGGACTGTCGCAGGAGGGACAGGGATTTTCCCATATCGGCGGAAACCCCGCCGGCATGGAGGATGAGGCTTCCGTTTTCCAGGAGCACCGCGGCCTTTGTGCCGGAGGCAAGCAGCAGCTCGGTGCCGGAGGCGGAGCGGGCCAGGTAGGTTCCGGTGAAGGTGAGGTCTGCCCGTTCCTTCATGGACAGGCGGCGCAGGAGCACCCGGATTGCGGAGGGAGCGTCCTCCCCGGCGGCGAGGGCCGGCGGGCGGGAAAGCGCCGGGCACAGCGCCAGCAGGCAGCAAAGCAGGAGGCAGAGCCTTTTTTTCACTTTCCGGATCCCTCCTTTTTCCGCTGTTCCCCTTTCCAGGCGAGGATCTGCTCCAGGCGCTCCTTATAGCGCGCTTCCTGCCCCTGGTCCGTGGGATGGTAAAAACGGCGGCCAGCCAGGTTATCCGGGAGGCACTGCATGGCCGTTACCTTTTCGGCATAGTCATGGGCATACTGGTATCCCCGGCCGTAGTCCAGCTGCTTCATGAGGCGGGTGGGGGCGTTGCGGATGACGAGGGGAACCGGGGCGTCCGGCTCCTTCCGGATGGCCTCCTGCGCCTCGTTCACCGCCATTTCCATGGCATTGGACTTGGAGGCCAGGGACATATAGACCACCGCCTCCGCCAGGTGGACATTGCACTCCGGCACCCCGATGAAATGGCAGGCCTGGTAGGCCGCCACGGCCACCTCCATGGCCCGGGGATCCGCCAGCCCCACGTCCTCCGCGGCGAAGCGGAGCACCCGCCGGGCGATATACAGGGGATCCTCCCCGCCCTCCAGCATCCGCATCATCCAGTAAACCGCGGCGTCTGGATCGGAATTGCGCATGGATTTATGCAGGGCGGAGATGATATTGTAATGCTCCTCCCCGTCCTTATCATACATGAGGTTCTTCCGGCTCAGGCACTGGGCCACCCTTTCATCCGAAACGGTGATCCCATCCTCCCCGGCCTCCCCGTTGAGCACCACCATCTCCAGGGTGCCCAGGGCGGTGCGGGCATCGCCGGAGGAAAAATCCGCGATGGCAAGAAGCGCTTCCTCGCTGAGGGAGACCTTTTCCCGCCCGAAGCCCCGGGGATCCGTAAGGGCCCGGCGCAGCAGGGAAAGGATATCCTCCCGGGACAGGGCCTGGAGGACGAAGACCTTGCACCGGGAGAGCAGCGCGCTGTTGACCTCGAAGGAGGGATTCTCCGTTGTGGCGCCGATGAGCACGATGCTCCCCTTCTCCACAAAGGGCAGGAAGGCGTCCTGCTGGGCCTTGTTGAACCGGTGGATTTCATCCACGAAGACGATGGTGCGCACGCCATAGGCGCGGTTTTCCTCCGCCTTGAGCATGACCTGGCGGATTTCCTTGATGCCGCTGGTGACGGCGGAGAAATCGATGAAGGCTGCTTTGGTTTGAAGCGCGATGACCCGGGCCAGGGTCGTTTTCCCCACGCCGGGCGGACCCCAGAAGATCATGGAGGAGATGACATCCTGGGTGATCAGGCGGCGGAGCACCTTCCCCGGGCCCAGGAGATGCTGCTGCCCCACGATCTCATCCAGGCTCGCCGGCCGCATCCGGGCCGCAAGGGGCTCCCCGGACAGGGACGCTTCCTCCCGGGGCAGCAGGGTTTCACTCATGGAACAGGGCTCCTTTCACGCGGAATCTTTGCTGCCATTATACCGGATTTCCCGGGGAAAGAAAAGCGAACAGAGGCTTTTCACCCTCCGTGCCCTCTGCTATAATGGCGTGAGAAAACGCGGCATGGAGGAATCGGCCGGATGGAGCTTTTCACGGGGCGCCCGGAGAACACGGAGGGGCGCCTGGCGCGGGAAATCCGCACCTATGACAAACTGGACCAGCTGGGGATCCGCTACACGCGGACGGACCATGAACGGGCGGACAACATGGAGGCCTGCAACGCCATCGACGCGGTGCTGGGGGTGCTCATCTGCAAGAACCTTTTCCTGTGCAACCGGCAGAAGACGGCCTTTTACCTGCTGATGATGCCCGGAGACAAGAAGTTCAGGACGAAGGAGCTCTCCGCCCAGATCAACTCCGCCCGCCTGTCCTTCGCGGATCCGGCGGACATGCTGAAATACCTGGATATCGAGCCCGGCGCCGTGAGCGTCATGGGCCTGATGAACGATACCGGCCGGGCGGTGCAGCTGCTGATGGACGAGGATGTGCTGAAGGGCGAATATGTGGGGTGCCATCCCTGCGTCTGCACCTCCAGCCTGAAGCTGCGCACGAAGGACCTGCTGGAGGTTTTCCTTCCCGCCACCGGCCACGCGCCCCGAATTGTCCATCTGACGGGGGAAGAGGCATGAATATCGATTGGAAACAGTTTAACCTCAAGCTGCGGAGACTGACCCTGCCCATTGCCTTCCAGAGCCTGATGCTGGCCTCGGTGGCCGCCGGGGACGCCCTGATGCTGGGCCGGGTGGCCCAGGACCAGATGACGGCGGTTTCCCTGGCGACCCAGGTGCAGTTTGTCCAGAACATGTTCATCCTGTCCGTGACGGGGGCCGGGTCCATTCTCGGCGCCCAGTACTGGGGCAAGGGAGACCGGGAAACCCTGCGGCTGATTTTCAACCGGATCCTCCGGTGGAACGGCGTGATTTCCCTCTTCTTTTTCCTTGCCTGCGAAACCGTGCCGGAGCTGCTCATGAGCCTGTTCTCCCACGACGCGCCCATCATCGCCATCGGCAGCAGCTACCTGCGGATCGCCGGGGTATCCTACCTGATGACGGGCATCTGCGAGTGCTTCCTGACCGTGATGAAGGTTACGGACCATGTGGTGCCGGCGGCGTGGATATCCAGCGGCGCCGTGGTGCTGAACATCCTGCTGAACAGCGTTTTCATCTTCGGCCTGCTGGGGGCTCCCCGGATGGAAGCCCGGGGCGCCGCCCTGGCCACCACCCTGTCCCGGGGGATCGAGCTGGCGGCGTGCGTCTTTGTATCCGCCGGGGAGAAGTATGTCCGGCCGGCCTGGAACCGTTTCTTTGAAAAGCAGCGGGAGCTGGGGAAGGATTTCCGCCGCCAGTGCCTGCCGCTGCTGGGCGGCGGGCTGCTCTGGGGCGTGGGCTTCACCTCCTATACGGCCATCATGGGCCACCTGGGCACGGACGTTGCGGCGGCCAGCTCCGTGGCGGCCGTGGTGCGGGACCTGATCTGCTGCGTGTGCAACGGCGTGGCCAGCGCGGCGGGCATCATGGTTGGCAACGAGCTGGGGGCCGGGAACCTGGAGCGGGGCAAGGCCTTCGGCATCCGGCTGAAGAACCTGTCCTTCCTGATCGGCTTCGGCTCCACGGCGGTGGTGCTGGCCCTGACGCCGCTGGTGGTGCGGATGGTGCTGCTGACGGAGGAGGCCCAGGGATACCTGACGGGCATGATGGTGATCATGGCGGTGTACATGATCGGCCGCTGCGTCAATACCGTTACCATCAACGGGGTGCTGGACGGGGGCGGGGATACGGTCTTCGACATGTATTCCCTGGCGGTGACCATGTGGGGAATCGCCGTTCCCCTGGCCCTGCTGGGAGCCTTTGTGTTCCACTGGCACCCCCTGGCGGTTTACGCCTGCACCTGCCTGGACGAGGTGGGAAAGATTCCCTGGGTGATGATCCGCTTCCGGAAATACAAATGGGTGAAGAACCTGACGAGGGGGAACTGACCGTTGACAGCGCGTTCCTGCCCGTGACATAATGTGGCAAAACAAGGCAGACAATCCAATAATACAGTTTAAAAGGAGAAAGAACATGGACGTCAAAGCCCTGGTTTCCCGGATGACCCTGGAGGAAAAGGCGGGCCTGTGCTCCGGGGACGATTTCTGGCACACGAAGGCGGTGGAGCGCCTCGGCATTCCACGGGTGATGGTCAGCGACGGCCCCCACGGCCTGCGCAAGCAGGATGAGGCGGCGGACCACCTGGGGATCAACGACAGCATCAAGGCGGTCTGCTTCCCCGCGGCCAGCGCCACGGCGGCCTCCTTCGACCCGGACATGATCCGGGAGATGGGGGAGGAGCTGGGGGACAGCTGCCAGCATGAAAAGCTTTCCGTGGTGCTGGGGCCGGCGGTGAACATCAAGCGTTCCCCCCTGTGCGGCCGGAATTTTGAGTACTTCTCCGAGGACCCCTACCTGGCGGGAAAGATGTGCACCGCCATGATCCAGGGGGTCCAGAGCCGGAATGTGGGCACCAGCATCAAGCATTTTGCCCTGAACAGCCAGGAGCACCGCCGGATGAGCTCCTCTTCCGACGCGGACGAGCGCACCATGCGGGAAATCTATTTCCCGCCCTTTGAGATGGCGGTGAAGGAAGCCCAGCCCTGGACGGTGATGTGCTCCTACAACCGGATCAACGGCGTGTACGCCTCCGAAAACCCCTGGCTCCTGACGGAGGTGCTCCGGAAGGAATGGGGCTTTGAGGGGTATGTCATGTCCGACTGGGGCGCCGTCAGCGACCGGGTCGCGGGGGTGGCGGCCGGGCTGGACCTGGAAATGCCCTCCTCCGGCGGCGTCAACGACCGGAAGATCGTGGCGGCGGTGAAGGCCGGGAAGCTGGATGAGAAGCTGGTGGACCAGGCCTGCGAACGGATCCTGAACATCACCTTCCGTTACCTGGAAAACGCGAAGCCGGATACGCCCTGGGACAAGGAAAAGCAGCATGCCCGGGCGGCGGAGATCGCCGCGGACTGCATGGTGCTGCTGAAGAACGAAAAGAAGGTCCTGCCTATCAGCAAGCGGGCAGGGGTGGCCTTTATCGGCGAGTTTGCGGAGAAGCCCAGGTTCCAGGGCGGCGGCAGCTCCCATATCAACTGCTTCCGGACCACCGGGGCCCTGGAGGCCGCCCGGGCGGCGGGGCTGAAGGTGACCTATGCCCCCGGCTATTCCGTGGAGAAGGATTCCCTTACGCCCTCCAGGCTGCGGAAGGCGGTGGAGGCCGCAAAGGCGGCGAAGGTGGCCGTGGTGTTTGCCGGGCTGCCGGATTCCTATGAGTCCGAGGGCTACGACAGGACGAACATGCGGATGCCGGAGTGCCAGAACCGCCTGATTGAGGCGGTGGCGGAGGCCAACCCCAACACCGTGGTGGTGCTGCACAACGGCTCCCCGGTGGAAATGCCCTGGATCGGAAAGGTCAAGGCCGTGCTGGAAGCCTACCTGGGGGGCCAGGCGGTGGGCGAGGCCGCCGTCCGGGTGCTCTTCGGGGACGTGAATCCCTCCGGGCACCTGCCGGAGACCTTCCCCCTGAAGCTGGAGGACAATCCCTCCTACCTGTACTACGGCGGGGAAGGCAACCGGACGGAATACCGGGAAGGCGTCTTTGTCGGCTACCGCTACTATGACAAAAAGAAGATGGACGTGCTGTTCCCCTTCGGCCACGGACTGTCCTATACCACCTTTGCCTGGTCGGACCTGAAGCTGAGCCGGAAGGGCATCAAGGACACCGATACCCTGAAGGTCACCGCCGTCGTGACGAACACCGGAAAGCGCGCCGGCAAGGCTGTGGCCCAGCTGTACGTCGGGGATGTGGAGAGCACGCCCCTGCGCCCCCTGCGGGAGCTGAAGGGCTTCCAAAAGGTGTTCCTTAAGCCCGGGGAAAGCAAAAAGGTTGCCTTCACCCTGGACAAGCGGTCCTTTGCCTACTGGAACGAGGAAATCCATGACTGGCACGTGGAGACAGGCGCCTTTACCATTGAGGTCGGGGATTCCAGCCGGAACCTGCCGCTGAAGGCGGAGGTGCAGGTGGAATCCACGGTGGAGCTGCCCCGGCACTACACCCCGGACAGCATCTACCTGGACATCATGGCGGATCCCAAGGCGAAGAAGATCATGACGGACTATATGCACCAGGCGATGGAGATCTTCGGCCACGAGGAGAATTCCGACGGAACCACCGAAGCGGCGAAGGAAGCCATCTCCGAGGATATGACCCTGGCCATGATGAAATACATGCCCCTGCGGGGTTCCCTCAGCTTCGGCGGAGGGGCGGACAGCGAAAAGCAGATGGAAGAGCTGCTGAAGCTGCTGAACAATCCCTGAGGCACCGGACCCGAATCGGACACCCGCCGGAAAAGGCGGGTGTTTTTTACGAAAACTACCTGGAAATGCGCCGCAAAAGTTGATTATTCCAAGCCGTACAACCACAAGATATTGAAGAAAATTCAAGGATATATACAAGTCCGGAAAAGCAAAAAGTGAAAAAAACAATTTCAGTACAAAGCCCGGAAAACGTTTGCTGCAACATTTCCAGCGAATCGGAGACCGATTATCTGGTCGGAAAACCCTCCATATTCCGCAATTGCCCCTTGTAAAAAGTATGTACAAGTTGTATGATGTGGGCAGTGACCGCTCAGGTCGCAAGAGAATAATTTCATAATCGAAAGGAGATCCTGGAAAATGAAGAAACTGGTTGCTCTGATTTTGGCGGCTGTGATGCTGCTGGGTATCACCTCTGCTTTTGCTGAAGCAGAAAAACCGACCTTGACGCTGTGGAGCATCGCGACAGAAAGTGATGCGAACCGTCCTGCTTACGAAGCGGCTATCCCTGCCGTGGAAGAAGCCCTTGGCGTAAAGATTGTGATGGAAGCTTTTGAAAACGATTCTTACAAGACTAAGATTAAGAGCACTAGTGCTGAAGAACTGCCTGACATTTTCTTCACATGGTCTGGCGCCTTCTGCGGTGACTTTGTTGCTGCTAATAAAGTGTACTGCCTGGACGAAGAATTCAAAAACTATGCTGAGCAACTGCCTGAAGTGATGCTGCAGAACTCTACCTACGATGGAAAGCACTATGCTGTGCCGCTGACCATGAACATTGTGACCCTGTTTGCAAACATGGACTTGCTGAAGGAAGCAGGCTATGATGCCGTTCCTACCACTTATGAAGACCTGATTGCCTGCTGTGATGCCTTGGTTGCTAAAGGAATCATTCCCTTTGGCTGCTCCGGCAATGCTACGTGGTGCGTGACTGAGTATCTTGAGCCTATCATCGAGAAGACTATCGGATACGAAGCCATGAATGAAATCTTTGCTGGCCGTGCGACTTGGAATGATCCGGCTATCGCCAAGGCCGTTGACACTTTCCAGGAAATGATCACAAAGGGCTACTTCGATCCTGATGGCCTGTCTCTGGACAATGACACTGTTAAGGCCAATTTCATTGCTGGCAAGTATGCTTTCTATCAGAATGGTTCCTGGAACTGCGGTGAAATCAATGATGCCGAAGGCGACTTCCAGGCAGCCCTGTTCCCTGTCATGGATGCTGAAAAAGCGACCTATGGTCAGGTTATCGGCGGACCGAACGATGCATTAGCAGTTTCTGCTGCTTCAAAGGATCCTGCCCTGGCGGCTAAGGTGGCCTTCGCGCTGGGTAAGGAAATCTGCCACTATGGCTATCTGGCCGGTTCTGGTCTGCCTGCATGGACCCCGGACTATGACACCAGCGCTGTGAAGCCTCTGGTTGCTGATGTTGCCAAGATGGTTTCTGAATCCGAAGGAATGGTTCTGTTTGGTGACAACGCAATGAGCGCAGATCCTGCCAACATTTATCTGAGCTATGTTGCCAAGGTTTATGGCTGCGAAATCGATGGTGCTGGATTTATTGAGGCTCTGACAAATGAGCTTCAGTAAGATCCATGTGATCTGAACAAAGCTAATCTGGAGACGGCCTTGAGGGTACATACCGAGAGGCCGTCTCTGTCCTTTGTCGAAAAGGATTATGAAAGATGAAAAGAACGTTATCATATAAGCTGAACATTTTCCTGTTCCTGTTGCCGGCGCTGATTCTGTTTGTTGGAATCTTGATTGCGCCGATTATTATGTCAGCATTTTACAGTTTCCATGAGTTTAATCTGGTCGCTAATACTGATATGGAATATGTCGGCCTCGAAAACTATAAGATCCTGTTCAGTAGTATGCTGACCAATGCAAACACAGGGAAAATATATGCGAATAGTATGTATCTGGGAGATGCATTGACGCATTCATTGATTCTAGCCGCTCTTTCAACTTTCATTCAGCTTCCTTTGGCTCTGATTATCGCACTTAAACTGAGCAAGGGAATTTGGGGTGAGCGGGCATACCTGTCTATTTACTTCATGCCCGTTTTGATTTCTACCGTAATTATTGGTCGATTGTGGATGAACATCTATGATCCAGGACCAGCCGGTTTGCTGAATGCCGGTCTGCGAGCGTTGGGGATCGATAAGTGGTTATTCCCTGCAATTTCAAATGCAATAACTTCTTCAAAATTGCCATTTACAGGCCAGTGGACAGGCTTCCGTGAAACCGCGTTGATTGCAGCATTCATTCCGATTTTATGGCAGTATGTGGGATACCATATGCTATTGATGTATGCGGGTATCAAGGGCGTTCCGGCTGATCTGCTTGAGGCGGCACAACTGGACGGATGCAAAGAGGGGCAAGTTAATCGTTACATCATAATTCCATATATTAAGCCGATCTTGAAAGTCTGTGTTATTTTTGCAGTTACAGGCTCTCTGAAATCTTTCGACCTGATCTATGCTCTTATGAAGGACACCTCTAGAGCAGAATTGCCCAGCACACTTATGTATAAACTTCTTTTCCTCCATAATCGTTATGGACTGGGCAGCACGGTGGCGGTGGTGCTGATTGTTCTCTGCTTCTTGTTTGCAGTGCTGATCAGCTTCGCATTCAGAGACAAGGGGGCAAAAGTAGCATGATTGAAGCAAGAAAATTTAAACTGTCCAATCTCGTTGTTCATCTGCTGCTGATTATTCTGGTAATTATTAATCTGTTTCCCCTCTACTGGATGATCACTTTCTCCCTGAAAACCAATGACGAGATTCTTGGTTATTCTTATAAGAATGAAGCGGGCGAAAGGATACTTGTTCCGCCGAATCACGTTGGACTCCCAAATCATTGGGAATGGGCTAACTATGTTGAAGCCATGAATACCGGGAATATGGGTCAGTATTTCATTAACAGTCTTGCTGTATCTGCTTCTGTAATCGCCATCACAATACTCGCATCGTTCATGGCGACCTATGCATTGACAAGACTTGTTTGGAAAGGCCGAAAGATGATGAACAAGTTCTTCATGCTTGGCCTTACAATACCAATCCATGCTGCAATTGTTCCAGTATTCACGATTTTGTCTAAATTGAAGCTGCTAAATACCTATGCTGCTTTAATTTTCCCGTATGCAGCGTTTGCACTGTCCATGGGCATACTGATCAGTGTTGGTTTTATGGGAGATATTCCGTATGATCTAGATGAAGCGGCTTTCTTGGATGGCTGTGGTGTATGGAGAATTTTTGCGCTAATAATCGCTCCACTGATGATGCCAGCTGTTGCTACCGTCGGAATTTACACGTTCCTTCAGTGCTGGAACGAACTCCTGTTTGCGACCATTTTTGTCAGTTCTGGAAGATACAGAACCCTGCCGGTAGGAGTACAGCAACTATTCGGACAATATACAACGCGTTGGGGTCCCATAGGTGCGGCACTGACTATTGCAACGTTACCGACGATCATTGTGTACATCTTTTTGTCCAAACGGATTCAGGACAGCTTTATCGCAGGCGCGGTCAAGGGATAACCCCCCCAATATCTTGTGGTTCCAATCCAACCCGAAGCGGGAACGCTTCGGGTTTTTTGCACGGAAATTGCAAAAATACAAAAAAAAACAATCCAGGACCGAAAAAATTAAAATGTTGAAATCTAAAGGTTGCAATCGTTTCCAAAAAAGTACGGACATGTGGAATCCGGCCGGAATGAGGGATGAAATCCACATCTGGTGGTTGCAAAATTGTTTTTGCGGGGGTATACTACTTCTCGCTGACCGGGACCTGAACGGATCCCAGGAACCAACAACAGATTGATATTGAAGGAGAGATGGCCTTGAAGGATTTCTTCAGTAACACCTGGAAACACCGCGCTCATGTTGTAATGGCGCTGCCTGCGTTCCTGATCCTGCTCTTTATTATGTATGTCCCCATGTCCGGTCTGATTATGGCCTTTAAGAATTTCGACTATTCCAAGGGCATCTTCGGCAGCGACTGGGTAGGCCTCGGTAACTTTGAGTTCCTGATCAAGTCCAAGGATACCTTCCTTTCGATGACCCGCAACACCGTGCTGTATTACCTGCTGTTCACGGTGGTGGGTACGGTGCTGAACGTGACCATCGCCATCTGTATCGACCAGCTGGCCTTCAAGAAGATGGGCAAGACGATGCAGACCCTGATGATCATCCCCGTGTTCATTTCCTACGCGGCGGTGCAGTTCATCGTGTTCGCCTTCATCGATTCCCGTACCGGCCTGATCAACCACCTGCTGGGAACCCGCACCCGGTTCTATTCATCGGCGGGGTACTGGCCCTGGATCCTCCTGATCGTCAAGATCTGGAAGGATACCGGTTACGGCTCCGTGCTGTACATGTCCGTGCTGGCCGGCATCGACACCGCGCTGTATGAAGCCGCGGATATCGACGGCGCCAACAAATGGCAGCAGATCCGGCACATCACCATCCCGTCCCTGATCCCCATGATCACGGTTATGCTGCTGCTCTCCGTCGGTAACGTGATGCGGTCCGATACCGGTCTGTTCTACCAGGTCACCCGTAACAACGGCGCCCTGTACAGCACGACGCAGGTTATCGACTCCTACGTGCTGAACCAGATCCTGCATTCTTCCAACTTCGGATACACGGCCGCCGCTTCCTTCTTCCAGTCCGTGGTCGGCCTGCTGCTGATGCTGCTCGCCAACTTCACGGTCCGCAGGATTGAGCCCGAAGGCGCGCTGTTCTGATGAGCGGAGAGGAGGAAAGACAATGAGTACAATTACTGCGAAGAATCCCGCCCATAAAATGAAGATCAGCACCGGCCGGAAAAAGATCGGCCCCGGACAGATTATCCTGCTGCTCTGCGTACTGCTCTTTACGGTGTTCTGCTTTGCCCCGGTGCTGCTGGTGTTCATTTCCGCCTTCACGGATGAAATGTGGATCAACCAGAACGGTTTCTCCTTCCTTCCCGGGAAGTGGAGCATGGACGGTATGAATTCCGTGCTCCGCTACGGCAGCCAGCTGCTGACCTCCTACGGAATCACCATCCTGATTACCGTGGTCGGAACCTTCGGCGGACTGCTGGTTATGAGCATGTACGCTTATTCCATCTCCCGGCCGCATTTCAAGCTGGCCCGGTTCCTGTCCATCTTCCTGCTGATCCCCATGCTGTTCAACGGCGGACAGCTGGCGGGCTATGTGGTGTTCACCAGCTGGTACGGACTGAAGGACAGCCTGCTGCTGCTGATTCTCCCGCTGATGGTTACGACGATGAACGTCATCATCCTGCGGACCTATATCGCGAACAGCATTCCCGGTGAACTGATGGAAGCGGCCACCATCGACGGCGCGGGAGATTACCGGACATTCTTCCAGATCACCCTGCCCCTGCTGAAGCCTTCCCTGGCGGCAGTCGGATTCATGATGGCCACCGCCTACTGGAATGACTGGCAGAACGCGCTGATTTACATCACGACCAACAGCAAGAAGCCCCTGCAGCTGCTGCTGATCAACATCCAGAAGAGCATCGAGTTCCTGCTCAACAACAACAACGTGCCCGCCGCCGCCCGCGCGGCCATGGGCGACACAATCCCGCAGTATTCATCCACGATGGCGACGGTGATTGTGGTTATCGGACCGATCATGGTGATTTACCCCTTCTTCCAGAAGTATTTCATCAAGGGCCTTACGGTCGGTTCGGTGAAGGGCTGAGCTATTTCAGGCAGCCCGGGAAAGGGTTGCTTTGGAATAATATTTTATAAGGAGGATCCTGACCCTATGAAGAAGATCGTATCTCTGGTTCTGGCTCTGGCTCTGGTTCTGGGCGTTATGTCCTTTGCCAGCGCAGAAGACAAGGTTGTCATCAACCTGACCCGTTGCTCCTTCAACGTTGCTACGCCTGACGCTGAGCAGGTGAAGAAGGTTGAAGACGCCATCAACGCCTACATCGCTGACAAAATCAATGTCGAGATCAGACTGACCGACATCGGTTCCGGCGAGTACACCGAGAAGGCGAACCTGGCCCTGGCCAACAACGAAATCAACCTGCTGTGGACGGCTTCCTGGGAAAGCACCATCGGCACCAATGACCTGGTTCCGAAGAATGCCGTGTACGACATCACCGACCTGCTGCCCGGCACCCCCCTGTACGGCTCCATGAGCGAAGGCCAGTGGGAAGCCACCAAGTACAATGGAAAGAACTACTTCATCCCCGTCTACAAAGACAACGTGGAAGGCTACGATGTCATGTTCCGCAAGGACCTGGTAGACGAATTCGGCTGGGACATCACCAAGGTTGAGAAGCTGGCCGACCTCGAGCCCATGCTGGCTGACGCTGCCTCCAAGGGCCTGAAGTACCCCTTCCTCACCCAGAAGACCGCTATGTTCTATCGCTGGTACATCGGTTCCTTCGATTTCTTCACTGCTGATGCTTCCACCAACTTCTTCGCCGTGGACCGCAAGACCAACGAAGTGGTTGACACCATCAAGACCCCCGAATACCTCGAGTTCTGCAAGCTGATGGCTGACTGGGCCGAGAAGGGCTACATCTCTGAAGACGAAGCTACCAAGGTTACCACCGACACCACCACCCAGAGCAAGGATTGGGCCATCTCCTGGTGGACCGATATCCCCGTGAACGCAGAAGCCAACTCCCGCTATAAGCAGGAAGTGGTTATGCAGCCCATCGCTCCCCGGTTCGCTCACAGCACTTCCGCTCTGGGCAGCTGCTACTGCATCACCGCCAACAGCACTCCGGAACAGGCGAAGGCCGCTATCGACTTCATGGGCCTGCTGTACACCGACTCCAAGCTGGCTGACATGTACACCTTCGGTATCGAAGGCGAAGACTTCGAATACACCCAGGCTGAAGGCCAGACCATCAAGCACGTGACCCAGCACAGCGACAAGTACAACCACAGCATGTGGGAGTCTGCCAACGCCACGATCGTAACGCCTCTGGACAACGAGCCCGACAACAAGGCTGAGCTGTACGATGCATTCAACGGCGGTGCTGAGACCTCCTGCGCGGCTGGCTTCCGTTTCAACAAGGCTCCCGTCGAAGCTGCTTACACCGCTTGCGCGGCTCTGTTCGAGCAGTACGGCTTCCAGCTGGAGAACGGCGGCGTTGCTGCGGCTGACGTCGAATCCACCCTCGAAGCTTACCAGGCTGCCCTGGATGGCGCTGGCTACCAGGATGTTCTGGCTGAGTTCCAGAAGCAGTACAACGAGTGGAAGGCTGCCCAGTAATCAGTTCTGACTGATCGCTGAATCGGTATTCCGGGGCCCGGAGAGTTCTCTCCGGGCCCTTTTCGCGCCCTTCTTTTTCCGGCGGGAATCCTTCTTTTTTTCGCCCGGGGCATAGGCATTCCGGGAAACCTGTGATAGAATGGCACCAGACGCAGAAAACAGAAAACAGAAGGAGGAACCCACCTTATGGGCAACTATCGGAACTTTAAACTGGTGTATTATTTTGTCGCCCAGGGAACCGCCCGGGCGGAGAAGGAAAAGCTGGAAAAGGACCTGGCGTTTTTTGAGAAATACATGCGGGTGGACAAGGTGTACCTGGAGCCCTTCCGCTCCGGCGTCATGGCGGACGAGGATCACCTGGAGCTCTGCCGGAAAACATTTGAGGAGCATGGGGTGGAGGTGGCCGGCGGCCTGACCACCACCATCACGACCCCCGAGGGGGAGGAAAAGAAGCAGCGGCTGTTTGACACCTTCTGCTACAACGACGAAAAGATGCTCTCCCGGCTGAAGGAGGTCTGCTCCTTCCTGGGGAAGCATTTCAACGAATTCATCATTGATGACTTCTTCTTCACCAACTGCACCTGCGACGCCTGCCGGAAGGGCCGGGACGAATACAACCGGGCCCACGGCGTCACTGACGGCAGCTGGAAGGCGTACCGGCTGGCCCTGATGGAGAAGGTGAGCCGGGAGATCATCATCGCCCCGGCCAAGGAGGCCAATCCCGGCTGCAAAATCACCATCAAGTATCCCAACTGGGCGGAAAGCTACCAGGAAACGGGCTACAATCCCGCCGGGCAGAGGAAGCTCTTCGATAAGGTTTACACCGGAACGGAAGCCCGGGATACGGTGACCACGGACCAGCACCTGCCCCGGTACCTGAGCTATTCCCTGATGACTTATTTTGAATCCATGTGGCCGGGACACAACGGCGGCGGCTGGTTCGACCCCTTTGACCTGCATATTACGGAGCAGTACCTGGAGCAGGCGTACCTGACAGCCTTCTCCAAGCCGAAGGAGCTTATGATGTTCTGCTTCCAGGCCCTGGCGGACAACGCCTTCATTCCGCCCCTGGGATACCATCTCGACAAGCTGGACGAAATCCTGGACCACTGCGGGAATCCGGTGGGCATTCAGTGCTACCTGCCGGACAACTGCCAGGGAGAGGACAACGTGCAGGACTTCCTGGGCATGTGCGGCCTGCCGGTGATGCTCACGCCCTACTGGCCGGAAAAGGCGGAAGCCATCCTGCTGACCCGCTCTTCCGCCTGCGATCCGGAGATCGTGGACAAGCTGGAAAAATATGTGGCAGCAGGCGGAAAGGCGCTGGTGACCAGCGGATTCCTGGAAGCGGCCATGGACCGGGGAATCCAGCGGATGACCTCCATCCGCTTTACCGGACGGCAGGTCCGCGGCCGCCGCTACCGGGTGGAGGGCAGGGACCGCGCCCGCCGGCTGGAGTTCCCCACAGGAACGGAGGAGATCGGCCTGCCAGTGTGCGAGTTCCGGAACAACGCCACCTGGGCGGTGGTGAAGGTGGGGGACACGGAGGAAAGCTTCGGCATCCTCCTGAAGGATACCTACGGAAAAGGCCAGATGTGGACCCTGGTGGTGCCGGACAGCTTCCCGGATTTCTACAAGCTTCCCGGAAAAGCGCTGACCCGGATCCGGGCGGAATTCCCGGCCGGGGGAGCATACCTGGAGTGCAAGGCCGGCATCAGCCTCTTCCCCTATGACAACGACACCCTCATCATCTATCCCTATTCCACCTCCCAGGCCCAGCCCTCCACGGTGCTGCTGCACATTACCGGGGAGGCGAAGGAGCTGGTGATGCCGGTCCGGAAGAACCCCGTGACCGGGGAGGAAATCCGGATCAGCCCCCTGTACGCCAGGGACGGGGAAACGGTGTTCGAGCTTCCGGCGATGCCCGGGAAGTACGAGCTGTACCGGGTGGTTCGCTGAGAAAAGGGCGGACGGCTTGTGAAAACCGGCGGATTGTGCTATCGTAATATATATAGGAAGAAGTCCCTTTGCAGGACTGCACGCAAAGTGAAATAAGGAGGAACCGCAATGCGCAAGTTTGTTTCCCTGCTTTTGGCGCTGATTCTCGTTGCAGCGCTGATGCCTGCCGCCGGGGCGGAGCCGTATACCCTGGAAATCTACTGGGTCGGCAACGCGGACAATCCGGAGGTCCGGGCGGACGTGGAATCGGCCATCAATGAGCATATCGAACCGCTGATGGACGCGCATGTTTCCATCCATATTGTTCCCTGGGACAACTGGAAGACCGAAGTAGTGGACGTGCTGACGGAGAAGGAAAGCCGCAAAAACGCCCGGATGGACCTGGTGTTCACGGCGGACTGGGAATACTACAGCGACCTGGTGGAGGCCAAGGCGCTCTTCCCGCTGGGGGACCAGCTGGAGCAGAACGGAAAGGATATCCTTGCAACCCTGCCGGAAGGCTTCTGGAACGGGGTGAAAATCCGCGGGGATATCTACGGCGTGCCCACCAACAAGGAGCTGTGCGTTCCCCAGGGCTTCATCGTCAACAAAACGGCGGCGGAGGCCATCGGCTGGGACTGGGAGAACACGGAAATCACCTGCACCGCGGACCTGGAGCCCTGGCTGCAGAAGTACAAGGAGAAGTATCCTGCCCGCTATCCCTACCTGATGGACATGAACCCCGCCGGGCGGTGGGTGGACGAGCCCTGGATCAACGACTGGTCCGGCCTGTACCAGAACGCGCTGTCCATGCGGATGGCGAAAAAGGAGGACGGCACCTTTGACGAAAAGGTGTACAGCATCTTTGAAACCCCGGAGCAGGAGGAGCATATCCGCCTGATGTACGACTGGGTGCAGAAGGGGTACATCAGTCCGCTGAACGCCTCCCTGGACAAGGGCGGGGCGGAGGAAATCTTCGGCAGCGGGGATTTCCTGGTGTTCACCCAGCCCCTGAAGGGCAACGGCATCAAGGCGGTGGAGATGTACACGGAAAAACATAAGCCGGTGTACGATTCCTTCGAGGTGGGCGAAATCATCATGCAGCCCAAGTACATCGTGACGGCCCACACCGCCGGCTCCATGTTCGCCATTCCGAAGTGCGACTGCAATCCGGACAAGGCCATGCAGTTCCTGAACCTGATGCACAGCGACCCGGTGCTGGTGAACCTGATGCTCTTCGGCGTGGAGGGCAAAAACTACACGAAGATCGACGAACAGAAGGTATCCCTGACGGACACCCCCTGGTACACGGCCCACGCCGGCGCCTGGACGGTGGGGGATGTGTCGCTGCAGTACGTGCTGGAGAATGAGGATCCGGAAAAGAACGGAAAGCTCATCGAATTCGCGAAGGACGCCGCGGAAACCTGCTGCCTGGGCTTCCGGTTCAACATGAAGAAGCTCCGGGAGGAAACGGAGAAGGTGAACGCGGTGCTGGAGAAGTACGCGGACGGGCTGATGTGCGGCACGGTGGACCCGGACGACGGGGAGCTGGGCATCGAAGCATTCCGGAAAGCCCTGCAGGAAGCGGGCATCGAAGGCCTGCGGGAGCAGGCGGAAAAGCAGTACGAAGCCTGGAAGGCCGGCCAGTACTGAGAACTGAACAGATCCCTGGCGGCGCGGCCCGGTTCCGGACCGCGCCGCGTTTTTTCCTGTTCGCTTGAAAAGCGGAGGGGGAGGGGATACAATAGCGGGGATAAAAGGAAAAGGCGGTACGGGAATGGCGCGGACGGCATATTGCAAACGGTGCGGAAAAGAAGTGGACGCGGGGGAGATGTGTCCGTTCTGCGGAACCCGGCTGGGGAGGAACGCGGCCCACGCCGCCTGGTGCGTGGAGCGGATCCCCGTCAAGGACTGGATGTACTGGAACAGCGTCATGCGGCTGCTGCTGCCGGGAACCCTGGTGATCCTGGTGCTGGCGCTGCTGGCGGAGGGCCTGAGCGGGGGTATCGGCGCGGTGGAAAAGCTGCTGTCCTCCGCTTTCCCGGCGGTGCTGGGGGTGCTGCTGGCAACGGTGCTGGCGGTGGTCTTCCTGATCCTGCTGTTCCAGGGGAAGGAACTGTCCGATTTCGTGGTGGACAGCCGGGGAGTCCATGAAACCCGGTACCTGCCGGATCCGACCCCGCTGAAGCTGATCCTCCGGATGCGCAGGCCGGTGCTTTCCGGGGAGGAGGACCCCCGGGTGGTGAAGCTGGGGGAAAGGCACATTGCCTGGAAGGACGTGGCCCGGGTGCAGCTGTGGCCGGAAAAGTGCATGGCGCTGTTCTACGCGCCGGCCTGGTGGCTGCGGATTCCCGTGGTATGCACCCCCTTCTCCTGGGAGGACACCATGGACTATGTGCGGGAGAAGCTGGGAAAGAAAAAGAAGGTTTCCCTTCCGGCCTCCCTGCGGGCCCCGGGGCCCGCGCCCGCCCGGCGAAGGTCAGCGCCTGCCCGGCGCTTCCCGGAACCGGAGGCGGAGCAGCTGTACATGGAGGAACTGACGGCGGCGGAGGAAACGCCGGAAAGCCCGGAAACGCAGGAATCCGACGGGGCTGATCCCTTGACATAGCAGGGGTTACCCGGTAAAATAATATAGATGTCCTGTATCCATCTGTAATTTGAAAACCGCTGATGCCGTTCGGCAGAGGAAGGGGGAGGGAGCCCTCGGGCTCCGAAGGAAGATGAAAAAACGCTTTTTGCTGGTTCTCGCTCTCGGGCTGATGCTTGTGCTTTGTTTCGCGGCTTCTGCCGTGGCGGCCAGCCAGCTGGACTGCAAGGGTGAGCTGCCGGGAGGCTATTCCTTTACCGCGCCGGAGGAGATTACGGTCCGTATTGACGTGCGGAACGCGGGCGACGAGGATATGCCCGGGCCTGTGAAGCTGCTCTATCCCAACCTGGAACAGGTGGAAGAGTTCGGTTCGCCTACCCTGGCGGCCGGAAGCAACCGGAACTGGGAGGGCACCTGGCAGGTGACCCAGCAGGAGCTGGAAGCCGGGGAGATCAATTTCTACGTCTATTATCCCGTGAAGAACGAGGAAACCGGCGAACTGGAAAACAAGGGCAAGAAGCTCAGCTTCAAGATCAGCTATGCCGGCGCGGAGCCGGAGCTGACCATCAACCGCACCTTCCTGCCCGCAGTGGCCCAGAAGAACCAGGAAGTCAGCGTGATTTATGAGATCACCAACACCGGCGCGGCGGAAGTGAGCAACGTGACGGTGAAGGAAAACGAAGCCATCGCGACCACGGCCGGCGCCATCAAGAGCCTGGCTCCCGGGGAATCCGGGAAGGTGGTATTCACCGCCAAGATGGGCACCAAGGACCTGACCAGCGAAGCCACCGTTACCTACAAGGCCGGCGGCAAGAACTACACCAGCAAGGTGGAAGCCGATACCATCAAATACGGCACCATGGACCTGACCGCCACCCTGACGGCAGACCGGAAGGGCGGCGCTCCCGGGGATACGGTGAAGCTGACCCTGAAGCTGAAGAACTCCGGAAAGAAAGACATTACCGGTATCACCGTGACGGATGAAACCCTGGGAACCGTGTTCAGCGGGGAAACCGTCAAGGCCGGGGAAACAGTGACCCTGGAAAAGGACATGACCATCACCGAAACCACAGACCTGCAGTTTGTGGTGAAGGCGGAAGCCGGCGGCGAGAACGCCGCCCTGGAGACGGCCACCGGCCGGGTCCACGTGGTGGCCACGGATCCCACGAAGCAGGTGGTGCTGAGCGTGGAAGCCACCGCGGACCGGGCGGAGGTTTACAGGATTCCCGGCGGCGTGGTGCGCTTTACCATCACCGTGCGCAACGAAAGCGCCGTGGATGTGAACAACATTTCCGTCAAGGCGGTGGATCGGGAGGTTTACTTCTTCGAGAGCATTCCCTCCGGCGCCAGCCGCACCGTTACCCGGGATATGGAAATCAGCATGCCCGGAACCTTCCAGTTCACGGCCAACGCCAAGGACGAGCTGGGACAGGTGGTTTCCTTCGCCAGCAACTCCATCCCGATCAACTACGCGCCGCCCACGCCGGAACCCACCGAGGCGCCCCTGGTGACGCCGCCGGCCCCTGTGACGGTTGCCATGCCCGAAACCACCCAGGCCCCCGGATGGATCGCCCAGGCGGAGCAGACGGCAAACACGGCCAAGTGGATCTTTGCCGGAGTCGCCGTCGTGCTGGCGGGGCTGCTGCTGGTGGGCGCGGTGCGCAGGGGAATGAGCAGGAGCCAGTCCAACAAGGCCATGGATCACCTTGAAGGCGCCAACTACCGGGATTACAGCGCGGCGCCCCGGGGAAGGAAACGGAACGAAGTGATCAGCGGCGAGGAGGAGCGCGCACAGGAAGCAGCCGCGGAAGCTCCGGAGCAGGCGGAAGCCGCGAAGGAGGAGCAGGGCAGCGAACTGATGACCGAAACCCTCCGGCGCCTGTATGACGAATCGGAAAAGGGCGTGACGGCGAAGGCTGCCGAGGCCGCCGAAACCGTGCAGGAGGCCGCGGCGGAAGCCGGGACCGCCGTGGAAGAGGCCGCAGGGGCCGCCGCCGGGGAAGCTGCGGAAGCTGCCGGGGAAGCCGCCGGAAAAGCGGAGGAAGCCGCCGGAAAAGCGGAGGAAGCCGCCGAAAAGGCGAAGGAGGACGTCCGGGCCGTGGTTCACAACGTGCGCGACGCGTCCCGCCGCAGGAGGACCAGGAAGTAAACCGCATTGATATATTCAGGGAAGATCCCGCAGGAAGATGATTCCCGCGGGATCTTTTCGCAGGGGAGCAAAAACCGCAGGAGGGGAATGGAAAATGAGGAAGTGCTGGCGCCGGATCACCGGGCTGTTCCTTGCGCTCGCGCTGCTGCCGGGGACGGGGATCCTTTCGGCGGCCGCGGAGCCGCTGCAGGAATGCCACAAGGTAAAAAGCAGCTACAGCGACACCAAGGCACAGAACAAATCCGTTGTCCGGCTGTGGCAGGTGGATACGGCGCTGGAGGAAGTGACGGAGGAAATCAACGGCATTGCCGCCGGCTGGGCGGACGAGCTGGGCGGCAGCCTGCCGGACGCGGAAAACACCGGGGACGGAAACAGCCGGCTGGATGTGGAAATCCGCTACAGCCGGACGGGACTGAACTGGATGAGCTTCCTGGTGCAGGCCCGGACGATTTACCACCGGGAGCTGACGGACCAGCGGATTGAAACCCGGACCTATGACATGACCACCGGGCTCCGGATTACCCTGGACCTGGTTTTCGACGAGCCGGACGCGTGGATCTTCCTGGGAAACCGGGTGCGGGAAACGCTGCGGGGCTACTGGCCGGACGCGGAACCGGATGAGGCGGTGCTGGAGAAGCTGTGCGAACCGTCGGCGCTGGCGGGGGCGGATTTCACCCTCCACGGCATGTCCCTGGTGCTGCACTATCCCGCCTCCCTGCTGTATGAGGGAAAGAACACCCTGATGGAGGTTACCTTCTTCTATCCGGAAATCCGGAAATGGATGACGGAGAAGGCCCTGGCGGAAACGGACAACCTGAGCTATTACAAAACCGTGGCCCTGACCTTCGACGACGGGCCGAAGAACCCCCGGTCCCCGGCGGTGCTGGACGCCCTGATGGAAAAGGGGGTCCGGGCTACCTTCTTCTGCATCGGCAACCTGGTGGAAAAGGGCTTCTTTGTGGTGCAGCGGGAGCATGACAACGGCCACGCGGTGGCCTCCCACAACTGGAACCATTACGCCACGAGGGGGCAGTCCGCCAAGGCGCTGAAGGCCATGCCGGAAAAGGTGAACAAGGTGATGAACCAGGTCATCGGAATCCCCGTAAGGTATGACCGGGCGCCCGGGGGCATCTTCCCCCCGATGCAGAAGGCCAAGGTGGAATGGGCGTATATCCAGTGGAGCCTGGACACCTATGACTGGCGGGGGCGCACTCCCAACCAGGTGCTCTCCAGCGTGAAGAAGAAGATTGCGGACGGGGATATCATCCTCTGCCACGACATCAAGGAATACGCGCCCAACTCCACCCGGAAGATCGTGGATTACCTGCAGGAGCAGGGATACATGTTCCTGACGGTGGATGAGCTGTTCGCCAAGGACGGCGTGGAGCTGGAGATCGGCCAGGTGTACTACCGCTGCGCCGACGGCGTAACCACCAAGAAGCCCGGCGGAACCTGAGACCGGGGCGATGTTGCGCGGACAGGAGAAGCAATGGTATAATGTCCTTTGCCTGTGCCCGTTCGGGGCGGGCAGAACCCCTTTATAAGGAGCGTACTATGCTGGATTTTCTGAAGAAGATGCTGGGCGGCGGCAACGAGGCGCAGCTGAAAAAGCTGAAAAAGCCCGTGGATGACGTCATGGCCCTGGAAGATGAATACAGGAAGCTGACGGACGAGCAGCTGCAGGCCAAAACCGCGGAGTTCCGCCGGCGGCTGGAGGCGGGGGAGACCGAGGACGACATCCTGCCCGAGGCCTTTGCCACGGTGCGGGAGGCGGCAGACCGGGTGCTGGGCATGCGGCCCTACCGGGTGCAGGTGCTGGGCGGTATCGTGCTGCACCAGGGGCGGATCGCTGAAATGAAAACCGGTGAAGGAAAAACCCTGGTTTCCACCATGCCGGCTTACCTGAACGCGCTGCGGGGCGAAGGCGTTCACATCGTAACGGTGAACGACTACCTGGCCCGCCGGGACAGCGAATGGATGGGCAAGGTGCACCGGTTCCTGGGGCTGAGCGTGGGCCTGATCGTTCACGACCTGGAGCCGAAGGAGCGCCGGGAGGCCTATGCCTGCGACATTACCTACGGAACCAACAACGAGCTGGGATTCGACTACCTGCGGGACAATATGGTGATCCGCCGGGGCGACCTGGTGCAGCGGGGCCACGCCTTCGCCATCGTGGACGAGGTGGACTCCATCCTCATCGATGAAGCCCGGACGCCGCTGATCATTTCCGGCCAGGGCGAAAAGAGCACGGAGCTGTATGACCGGGTGGACGCGGTGGTGCGCACCATGCGCAACGGGGTCCACTTTGAGATCGAGGAAAAGAAAAAGGCTGTCACGCTGACGGACGAAGGCGCGAAGAAGGTGGAAACCGCCTTCGGCATCGACAACCTCAACGATCCCGAGAACAGCGAGCTGAACCACCATGTGAACTGCGCCCTGCGGGCGGAATTCATCATGAAGCGGGACGTGGACTACGTGGTGCAGAACGGCCAGGTGGTCATCGTGGACGAATTCACCGGCCGCCTGATGATCGGCCGCCGGTATTCGGAAGGCCTGCACCAGGCCATCGAGGCCAAGGAGCACGTGAAGGTGGAGCGGGAAAGCAAGACCCTGGCCACCATCACCTTCCAGAACTATTTCCGCATGTACTCGAAGCTGAGCGGTATGACCGGTACCGCCAAGACGGAGGAAGCCGAGTTCCAGGGGATCTATTCCCTGGACGTGGTGGAGATTCCCACCAACCGGCCCAACATCCGCAAGGACCTGGAAGACATGGTGTACAAGAACAAGGACGCCAAGTTCCGGGCGGTGCTGGACAGCATTGAGGCGCACCACGCCACCCACCAGCCGCTGCTGGTCGGCACCATCAGCGTGGAAGTATCCGAAATGCTCAGCGCCATGCTGAAGCGGCGCGGCATTCCCCATGAGGTGCTGAACGCCAAGAACCACGCCAAGGAAGCGGAGATCGTTGCCCAGGCGGGCCGCTGGGACGCGGTGACCATCGCCACCAACATGGCGGGCCGCGGAACCGATATCCTGCTGGGCGGCAACCCCGAGTTCATGGCCCGCAAGGCCCTGAAGCAGGAGAACCCGGATCTGGAGGACGAGGTCATCGAGGACGCCGTCGGCCACAGCGAGCAGGTAAGCGAAGAGGTGCTGGCGGTCCGGAAGCGGTACAACGAGCTGTACAGCAAATTCAAACAGGAAACGGACGCGGAGCATGAGCGGGTGCTGCAGACCGGCGGCCTGCACATCATCGGCACGGAGCGGCACGAGAGCCGCCGTATCGACAACCAGCTGCGGGGCCGCAGCGGCCGGCAGGGAGACCCGGGTTCCACCCAGTTCTTCATCAGCCTGGAGGACGACCTGATGCGCCTGTTCGGCAGCGAACGGATCGGCGCCATGGTGGACCGGCTGGGGCTGAAGGACGATGAACCGCTGACCGCGGGCCTTTTGACCAAGCAGATTGAGAGCGCCCAGAAGCGGATTGAAGGCCGGAACTTTGAAACCCGTAAACACGTGCTGGAGTATGACAACGTCATGAACCGCCAGCGCGAGGTGATCTACGGGCAGCGCCGCCGGGTGCTCATGGGCGAGAACGTGAAGGACAGCATCCTGCGGATGGCGGATCACGTGATCGACTTCGCGGCCGGCCGCTGGATGAACGGGGACGATCCGGAGGAGTGGGAATGGCGGGAAGCCGTCAACTACCTGGAGAACCTGTGCAACCACCACGGCGTGATGGAAGAGAAGCGCCCCCTGGCGGCGGACGACCGGGAAGCCTTCATCGAAGCCCTGAAGGAGGACGCCCGGGCGTTCTACGCGGAACGGGAGCAGATGCTGGAAGAAATCCATGTGGACATGCGCGAAGTGGAGCGGGTGATGCTGCTGCGGAGCGTGGACAGCCGCTGGATGGATCATATCGACGCCATGGACCAGCTGCGGGACGGCATCGGATTCCGGGCCTACAGCGGAAAGAACCCGGTTACGGAATACCAGATCGAGGCGTCCTACATGTTTGAGGAGCTGAACCACCTGATCCGGGAGGATACGGTGCGCCGGGTCTACCAGACCAAGGTGCAGGTGACGCCGGAGCGGGTGCAGGCGGCGAAGCCCGTGGAAGCCCGGGTGGCGGGGGACGGTCCCCGGCAGCCCCGGCGGGTGAAGCCTTCCCAGAAGGTGGGACGGAACGATCCGTGCCCCTGCGGAAGCGGAAAGAAATACAAGAACTGCTGCATGCTGAAGGAGCAGTGACGCCGGGCGGCGGATTTCCGGAATTGAGCTGACTGGATTGGAGAGCAGGAGAGGAAAATATGCTGGAACTTGAACAATATACCCAGGATATCGCGGGGATCCGCAAGAGCATTCTGGCAGCCGGCGAAGCGCTGCATATCGACCATATGCGGGAGCAGATCGACGAGCTGACGGAGGAAATGAACCAGCCGGAGTTCTGGAACGACACGGAGCGTTCCACCCGGGTGAACCAGAAGCTGGGCCACCTGAAGAACAAGCTGAGCCATTATGAGAAGCTGCTGGCCGACGCCGACGACATCGACACCATGATGGAGCTGGCCCGGGAGGAAAACGACGAGGACATGGTGCAGGAGGTCGGGACGGAGCTGGCCCGGCTGAAGGAGCAGGCGGACGCGCTGGAGCTGGAAACCCTGATGCGGGGGGACTACGACGACAACGACGCCGTGCTGAGCCTCCACGCGGGCGCCGGCGGAACCGAGGCCCAGGACTGGACCCAGATGCTGTACCGGATGTACACCCGGTACTGCGAGCGCATGGGCTTTGAAGTGAAGCTGCTGGACCTGCTGGACGGGGACGAGGCGGGCATCAAGAGCGTGACCTTTGAGGTCAGCGGCGACCACGCCTACGGCTACCTGCGGGGTGAGAAGGGCGTGCACCGGCTGGTGCGGATCAGTCCCTTCGACTCCAACGCCCGGCGGCATACCAGCTTCTCCAGTTTGGACGTGGCGCCCATCCTGGAGGAAGACAACGGCGAGATCGAAATCGACATGAAGTACGTGCGGGTGGACACCTACCACTCCAGCGGCGCCGGCGGACAGAACGTCAACAAGACCAGCTCCGCCGTCCGCATGACATATGTCAAGGACGATGTGACCATCGTGGTGGCCTGCCAGACGGAGCGGGACCAGGTGCAGAACCGGGCAACCTGCCTGAAGATGCTGAAGGCCAAGCTGCTGGAGCTGAAGGAGCGGGAAAAGGAACAGCAGATGGCGGACATCAAGGGCGAGATGAAGAAAATCGAATGGGGCAGCCAGATCCGCTCCTATGTTTTCCAGCCCTACACCATGGTGAAGGACCACCGGACCAACTACGAAACCGGAAACATTGACGACGTGATGAACGGCAACCTGGAAGGGTTTATTACGGCTTACCTGAAGATGCAGTAAACGGAGGCGGGGTATGAAGCGCAGCATAGCCGCAGGTGCGGCGTTCGCGCTCTTCGCCGTGTTCTTCTGGATCACCCTGACAATCCGCTGGATCGCGGGGGACGGGGCGCTGATGGCAGCGGAGATGCTGGACACCGCCCCGCCGGAGGCGACGGGCCTGGCCCCGGAGGAATACCCGGCCATGGGCAGCCTGACGGCGGCATTCCTCACGGGAACGGGCCGGTTCCAGATGACCCGGACCGGGGAAAACGGCGAAGAGATCCCGTATTTCCATGACTATGAGGAAGCCCATATGGAGGACGTCCGGGGGCTGATCCGGCTGGACACCGCCGTGATGTGGATCACCCTGGCGGCCGCGGCGCTGCTGGCGGCCGCGGGCATCCTGCTGCGGAATCCCCGGGCTTTTGCCCGGGGCATCCTTCTGGGACTGGGCATCCTGCTGGCGGTGCTGGCGGGGTTCCTGGCCTGGGCGCTGATGGATTTCGAAAGCCTGTTCATCACCTTCCACCGGGTGGCCTTTACCAACGACGGCTGGCTGCTGGATCCCCGGACGGACCTGCTGATCCGGCTGATGCCGGAGGTCTTTTTTATGCGCCTGGGAGTCCGGGGGCTGGCGCGGGCGCTGGCGATGCCTGCGGGCCTGGCCGCAGCGGCCTGGCTGATCCTCCGGAAGAAGAAAAACACCGTCCCCCGGGGACAGGAACATTGAGCGTATGATGAATTATGAAGCGATGAGCCGCGAAAGAGCGGCGGAACTGGCCGGGAAGGACAAGGTCCGGATCCTGGCCCTGGAAACCAGCTGCGACGAGACGGCGGCCGCGGTGATCGAGAACGGCCGGGTGATCCTGAGCAACGTGGTGTTCAGCCAGATCGACCTGCACGAGCTCTACGGCGGCGTGGTGCCGGAAATCGCGAGCCGGGCCCACATGGAGGCCTGCGACCGGGTGGTGGACCAGGCCCTGAAGGAGGCCGGAATGGCCCTGGAGGACGTGGACGCCCTGGCGGTGACCAAGGGCCCGGGGCTGGTGGGCGCGCTGCTGACCGGCGTCAACTGCATGAAAGGCCTGGCCTTCGGGGCCGGGAAGCCCCTGGTGGGGGTGAACCACATCGAAGGCCATGTGAGCGCCAACTACCTGACCCATCCGGACCTGGAGCCGCCCTTCCTGTGCCTGGTGGTGTCCGGCGGACACAGCCACCTGGTGGAGGTGGAGGATTACGGGGTATACCGGCTGCTGGGGCAGACGGTGGACGACGCGGCCGGGGAAGCCTTCGACAAGGCGGCCCGGGTGCTGGGACTTCCCTATCCCGGCGGCCCCCGGATCGACGCCCTGTCGGAGGAGGGAAATCCGGAAGCCTTTACCCTGCCGAGGCCGAAGACCGCCGGGGAGTTCGATTACAGCTTCAGCGGCCTGAAGACCGCGTTTATCAATACGGTGCACGGGCTGGAGCAGCGGGGGGAACCGCTGCCGAAGGCGGACCTGGCGGCGTCCTTCCGCGGGGCGGTATGCCGGGAGCTGACGGAAAAGGCGGAGAAGCTGCTGAAGCGTGAAGCGGCGCGGATCCAAAGCGGGGAGCTGAAGGCCTTCGCCCTGGCGGGAGGCGTTTCCGCCAACCGGGAGCTGCGGCGGCAGGCAGGGGAAATGTGCCGGCGGCAGGGCGTGAAACTCTATATGCCCACCGTGCCCCTGTGCACGGACAACGGAGCCATGATCGGCAGCGCGGCGTATTACAGGCTGATGCGGGGCGAGGTCGCGGGACTGAACCTGAACGCGGAGCCCGCGCTGCGGCTGGTGTAAAAGGAAAAGGGATATGAACGAATATCTGGAAATCCGGGGTGCCCGGGAACATAACCTGAAAAATGTAAATGTGAAAATCCCCCGCGACAAGCTCACCGTTATCACGGGACTGAGCGGAAGCGGGAAAAGCTCGCTGGCCTTCGATACGATTTACGCGGAAGGCCAGCGGCGCTATGTGGAGAGCCTGTCCAGCTATGCCCGCCAGTTCCTGGGGCAGATGGACAAGCCGGATGTGGACAGCATTGACGGGCTGAGCCCCGCCATTTCCATCGACCAGAAGACCACCGGCAGGAATCCCCGGTCCACCGTGGGCACGGTGACGGAGATCCACGACTACCTGCGCCTGCTCTGGGCGCGGGCCGGCGTGCCCCACTGCCCCCGGTGCGGACGGGAAATTCGGAAGCAGTCCGTGGACGAGATTGTGGACGCGGTATGCGAGCGGCCGGAGGGAACGCGGATGCAGATCCTTTCGCCCCTGGTGCGGGGCAGGAAGGGAGAGCACCGGGACCTGCTGAGCAGCGCCCGGAAAAGCGGATACGTACGGGTCCGGATTGACGGAACCATGTACGACCTGGAGGACACCCCGGAGCTGGACAAGAAAAAGAAGCATACCATCGAGATCGTGGTGGACCGGCTGATCTGCCGGGACACGAAGGAGTTCCGCCAGCGGCTGTCGGAGGACATTGAAACGGCGTCGGTGAAGGGCGCGGGGCTGGTGATCGTGGACTGCTTCGACCTGGGGGAAACCCTGTACAGCATGAACTACGCCTGCCCGGACTGCGGGATTTCCATTGAGGAGCTGACCCCGCGGATGTTTTCCTTCAACAGCCCCTTCGGGGCCTGCCCGGCCTGCAGCGGCCTGGGAATCCGGATGGTCATCAGCCGGGAAGCGGTGTTTCCGGACGAGCGGCTGAGCCTGCGGGAGGGCGCGCTGACCGCCATGGGATTCAACACCGGGGAGGACAACGGCATCGCCGCCCAGTATTTCTCCGCCATGGGGGACAAGTACGGCTTCACCATGGACACCCCGGTGGAGAAAATCAGCCCGGAGGGCATGGAAGCCCTGCTGTACGGAACCGGGAAGGAACAGATCAGCATCCGCTATGAGGGTGCCCGGGGAACCTCCAGCTATTCCACCACCTTCGAGGGAATCATCCCCACCCTGGAGCGGCGCTACCGGGAAACCACCTCGGACGCCATGAAGCAGGCCTATGAGGAATACATGGTGGAGGAGGTCTGCCCCGAATGCGGCGGCCGGCGGCTGAAGCCGGAGGCCCGGGCGGTGACCGTAGGCGGAAAGAGCCTGCCGGAAGTCAGCGACATGAGCATTGTGGACGCCCGGAGCTTTTTCAGCTCCCTTCAGCTGGAGGGAAGCAGCCGGATCATCGCGGACCAGATCCTGCGGGAAATCGACGCCCGGCTCGGATTCCTGAGCGACGTGGGACTGGGATACCTGACCCTGAGCCGGGGGGCGGGAACCCTTTCCGGCGGGGAGGCCCAGCGGATCCGCCTGGCCACCCAGATCGGCAGCGCCCTGATGGGCGTGCTCTACATCCTCGACGAGCCCTCCATCGGCCTGCACCAGCGGGACAACGCGAAGCTCATCGCCACCCTGAAGCGGATGCGGGACCTGGGGAACACGGTGATCGTGGTGGAGCATGACGAGGAAACCATGCGGGCCGCGGACTGGATCGTGGATGTGGGGCCCGGAGCGGGCGCCCACGGCGGAAGGATCGTGGCGGAGGGCACGGCGGAACAGATCTGCGCCAATCCGGACAGCCTGACCGGACAGTACCTCAGCGGAAAGAAACAGATTCCCCTGCCCGCGGCGCGGCGGAAGCCCACAGGGTATCTGACGGTGCGCGGCGCGGCGGAGCATAACCTGAAGCATATTGACGTAAAAATCCCCCTGGGGGTGCTGACCTGCGTAACCGGCGTCAGCGGAAGCGGCAAGAGCAGCCTGGTGAACGAGATCCTGTACAAGTACCTGGCCCGGAACCTGAACCGGGCCCGGACAAAGGCAGGGAAGTTTGACAGCATGGAAGGGCTGGAGCTGCTGGACAAGATCATCATGATCGACCAGAGCCCCATCGGCCGGACGCCCCGCAGCAACCCGGCCACCTATACGGGCCTGTTTGACATGATCCGGAAGCTCTTCGCCATGAGCCCGGAGTCCAAGGTCCGGGGCTTCAAGGAAAACCGCTTCTCCTTCAATGTGAAGGGAGGCCGGTGCGAAGCCTGCCAGGGCGACGGCATGAAGAAGATTGAGATGCACTTCCTGCCGGACCTGTTTGTGCCCTGCGACGTATGCGGCGGAAAGCGGTACAACCGGGAAACCCTGGAGGTGACCTGGCAGGGGAAAAACATCAGCGAAGTGCTGGACATGACCGTGGAGGAGGCCCTGCGGTTCTTTGAGAACCATCCCCAGATCATGCGGAAGCTGGAAACCCTGAGCGATGTGGGACTGGGCTACATGAAGCTGGGGCAGCCGTCCACAACCCTGTCCGGCGGCGAGGCCCAGCGGGTCAAGCTGGCCACGGAGCTGAGCCGGCGGGCCACGGGCAAGACCATTTACCTGCTGGACGAACCCACCACCGGGCTGCACACGGCGGATGTGGACCGGCTGATCCAGGTGCTGCAGCGCCTGACGGACGCTGGGAACACGGTGCTGGTGATTGAGCACAACCTGGATGTGATCAAGGTTTCGGACCGGATCATCGACCTGGGTCCGGAGGGCGGGGACGCCGGCGGACACGTTGTGGCGGAAGGGACGCCGGAACAGGTGGCTGCCAATGAACAGTCCTACACGGGACAGTACCTCCGGACCGTCCTGGGGGACGGGGTGCCGGAAAGCGGCGGACACAGGAAAGCAGGGAGGAAGAAGAAGGAATGAAGGCATTCAGGACTTTTATCGGCGGCGTGCTGGCAGGGGTCAGCATCGCCATCGGCGGAACGGTTTTCCTGTCCCTGGAGAACAAGGTGCTGGGGGCGCTTTTCTTCACGGTGGGCCTTTTTGCCGTATGCACCTTCGGGTTCAACCTGTTTACCGGAAAGGTCTGCTATGTTTTTGACCAGGACCGGAAATACGCGCTTGCCCTGCCGCTGATCTGGCTGGGAAACCTGGCCGGCACGGTGCTGACCGCCCTGGCGGAGCGGGCCACCCGGGTGGGGCCGGCCCTGGCGGAGAGGGCGCAGGCGGTGTGCGCGGCAAAGCTGAACGACGGGCCGGTGAGCATCTTCCTGCTGGCCGTCTTCTGCAACATGCTGATCTGGCTGGCGGTGGAGGGATACAAAAACAATCCCCATCCCGCCGGGAAATACCTGAGCCTGTTCTTCGGGGTGGCGGTGTTCATCCTGTGCGGATTTGAGCACTGCGTGGCCAATATGTATTATTTTTCCGTTGCCGGCGCCTGGAGCTGGAAAACCCTTCTGTGGGTGCTGATCATGACCCTGGGGAACAGCGCGGGGGGCGTCTTCTTCCCGCTGCTGCGGAAACTGCAGCAGGAAAAACAGGCGGCGAAACCATAAAATACATGAAAAAATCAGCCCTTTCCTTGACGGAGGGGGGCTCCGGACGTATGATTATTGGCAAATCAGGGGCAGCCCTGGATATAAAGGAGGAGATCCTGCATGAAAAAGATTACAGCATTGGTCCTGGCTCTCTGCCTGGTGCTGGGCATCGGCGCCGCCATGGCGGAGGACCTGACGCTTACAATCGGCCATATCGGACCGCAGACCGGCCCCGCCGCCGTGTACGGCCTGGCGACCTACCGCGGTGCCAAGATTGCCGCGGATGAGATTACCGCCGCGGACAACGGAATCACCGTGGTCCTGCTGAACGAGGACGACACCCATGACGCGGAAAAGGCCAAGAACGCCTACAACAGCATCATGGAACAGGGCGCGCAGATGATCGTCGGTACCACCACCACCGCTCCCTGCATCGCCGTCGGTGCCCTGGCCTATGAAGAGCGCGTGTTTATGCTGACCCCGTCCGCTTCCTCCACGGATGTTACCGCGGACAAGGACAACGTTTACCAGGTTTGCTTCACGGACCCGAACCAGGGCTCCGCTTCCGCCGCCGTGATCAAGGAAAAGGCGCTGGGAACGAAGATCGCCGTGATCTACAACAACGCGGACGCCTACTCCACCGGCATCTACCAGACCTTCGTGCAGAAGGCCGATGAGCTGGGCCTGGAGATCGTCTCCACCACCACCTTCACCGACGAAACCACCGACTTCTCCGTACAGGTTGCGGACGCGAAGAACAACGGCGCGGACCTGGTGTTCCTGCCCATCTACTACACCCCCGCGTCCCAGATCCTGATCGCCGCCAAGAGCCAGAACTACGCCCCCACCTTCTTCGGCGTGGACGGCATGGACGGCATCCTGACCCTGGAAGGCTTTGATACCAGCCTGGCCGAGGGCGTGATGCTGCTGACCCCCTTCGTGGCCGACGCCAAGGACGAGATGACCGTGAAGTTCGTGGAAGAGTACAAGAAGCTGTACGACGAAGTTCCGAACCAGTTTGCCGCTGACGCCTATGACTGCGTATACGCTCTGGTGGAAGCCGCAAAGAAGGCCGGCGTTACCAGTGACGCCGCCGCCGAGGATATCTGCGACGCCATGATCGCCGCCATGCAGGAAATCCAGGTGACCGGCCTCACCGGCACCATGACCTGGAGCGCCAACGGCGAAGTGGACAAAGTGCCCACCGCCATGGTGATCAAGGACGGCGCCTACGTAGGCCTGGGGAACTGATTCATCATTCAAGGCCAAGGAATCCGGCCGCGGGTTTTTCCCGGGCCGGATTCCTGTTTTTCATCGGAAGACAAAATGCGGGCTGCGTGGTACAATAGACAGGTCATGAACGGAAATCTGGAATGGGAGGAAGAGAGGACATGATTTTTCTGTCCAATCTGGTGAACGGCATCAGCCTCGGGAGTATCTATGCCATCATCGCGCTGGGATACACGATGGTATACGGTATTGCCAAGATGCTGAATTTCGCTCACGGCGACGTGATCATGGTGGGCGCCTATATTATTTTCTGCGGGGCGCAGTACTGGGGGCTTCCGGCCCCGGTGGCCGTGCTGCTGGCCATGCTGGTCTGCACGGTGCTGGGAATGACCATCGAAAAGCTGGCCTACAAGCCGCTGCGGCAGGCGACGGGCCTGGCGGTGCTGATTACGGCCATCGGTATGAGCTACCTGCTGCAGAATACGGCGCTGCTGATCTGGGGCGCGAATCCCAAGGTGTTCCCCAGCCCCTTTTCGACGGATGCCCTCCACCTCTTCGGCGGGGAGCTGGTGATCAAGCCGGAAACCCTGATTACCATCCTGGCGAATGTCGTGATCATGATCGCGCTGAGCCTTTTCATTTCCAGGACGAAGATGGGCAAGGCCATGCGCTGCGTATCGGAGGACCGGGGAGCAGCGGAACTGATGGGCATCAATGTCAACCGGACGATCTCCGTGACCTTTGCCATCGGCTCCGCCCTGGCGGCCATCGCGGGACTGCTCCTGTGCTCCTCCTATCCCATGCTCCAGCCCACCACCGGGTCCATGCCCGGCATCAAGGCCTTTACGGCGGCGGTGTTCGGGGGCATCGGCTCCATTCCGGGGGCCATGCTGGGCGGCGTGCTGCTGGGGATCATTGAAATCCTGGGGAAAGCCTATATTTCCACTGAGCTGGGGGACGCCATCGTTTTCGCGGTGCTGATCGTCGTCCTGCTGGTGCGGCCCACGGGCCTGCTGGGCAAGCCCGTGCGGGAGAAGGTGTGAGGTGAGCGGCATGAAGACGAAAAAAGCCAGACTGATCACCCAGACGGTGACCTACGCCGTGCTGATCCTGCTGTTTGTGATCCTCACGGTGATGATTAACAACAAATCCATTTCCCGCACCCTGAAGGGGCAGCTGATCCCCATCTGCAGCTGGATCGTGATGGCGGTTTCCCTGAACCTGGTGGTGGGCATCAGCGGCGAGCTGAGCCTGGGCCACGCGGGCTTCATGAGCATCGGCGCCTTCAGCGGAATCATCGTTTCCGGATGGCTCCTCAACGGCTTCGGGATGGAGGATCCCGCCCTGCGGCTGTTCCTTTCCATCCTCTGCGGCGGAGTCATTGCCGGAATCTTCGGCGTGCTGATCGGTATTCCCGTGCTCCGGCTGCGGGGCGACTACCTGGCGATTGTGACCCTGGCCTTCGGGGAAATCATCAAGAACGTGATGAACTGCGTCTATGTTTCCGTGGAGGGCCGGAGCCTGAACTGGGGATTCCTGGACGGGAACCTTCCGGGAACGCTGCTGCTCAACGGGCCCATGGGGGCGGTGAAGGTGAAGACCATCGCCACCTTCGGCGCGGGATTCATCCTGGTGATCTTCTCCCTGATCGTGGTGCTGAACCTGGTGAATTCCCGGTCCGGCCGGGCGATCATGGCGGCCAGGGACAACCGGATCGCCGCGGAGGCCATGGGAATCAACATTACCAAGTATAAGATGATGGCCTTCGTCACCGCCGCGGTGCTGGCGGGCATGGCGGGGGCGCTGTACGGACTGAGCATGGCCACGCTGCTGCCCACCAAATTCAGCTTCAACGAATCCATCAACGTGCTGGTGTTCGTGGTGCTGGGCGGCATCGGGAACATTCCCGGATCCATCGTGTCCGCCACGGCCCTCACGATCCTTCCGGAGAAGCTCCGGTTCCTGCAGAACTACCGGATGCTGGCCTATGCCATCCTGCTGATCCTGGTGATGGTGCTGGGCAACAATCCGCTGCTGAAGACCCTCTGGAGAAGACTGATTCCGGGACGGAACCGGGAGCAAACGGGAGAGGAGATGCGGGCATGAGCGAGACGAAACGCAGGCAGCAGACCCACATGGTGCCCTATCCCTCCAGGGCCATCGTTCCGGAGCGGGATCTCGGATCCATGCCGGTGCTGGAGTGCAGCCACCTGGGCATCGAGTTCGGCGGACTGAAGGCGGTGGACGACTTCAGCGTTGTGATGGGGCGGACGGAAATCGGCGGCCTCATCGGCCCCAACGGTGCCGGAAAAACGACGGTATTCAACCTGCTGACCAAGGTATACCAGCCCACCCACGGCACCATGATGCTGGAGGGCCGGGACATGGGAAGCATGAACACGGTGGACGTGAGCAAGGCCGGCATCGCCCGGACCTTCCAGAACATCCGCCTGTTCAACAACATGACCGTGGAGGAGAACGTGCGCATCGGCCTGCACAACCAGATCCGCGCCGGCATGTTCAGCGGGATTTTCCGCCTGCCGCGGCACTGGAAGGCGGAAAAGGCGCAGCATGAAAAAACCCTGGAGCTGCTGAACATCTTCGACATGGCGGGCATGGCGGACGAGCGGGCGGGGAGCCTTCCCTACGGCGCCCAGCGCAGGCTGGAAATCGTCCGGGCCCTGGCGACGAACCCGAAGCTGCTGCTGCTGGACGAGCCGGCGGCAGGCATGAACCCCCACGAGACGGAAGAGCTGATGGAAAACATCATCCGGATCCGGGACCAGTTCCAGATCGCCATCCTGCTGATTGAGCACGATATGAACCTGGTCATGGGAATCTGCGAGGATATCTGTGTGCTGAACTTCGGAAAAATCATCGCCAAGGGGACGCCGGAGGAGATCCAGGCGAACCCGGCGGTGATCGAGGCCTATCTCGGCAAACGGAAGGAGGCGGAAGCATGAGTGAATCCCCGAAACTTCCCCTGCTGAAGGTCAACGGCCTGCACGTATATTACGGGGCGATCCACGCCATCAAGGGCATTTCCCTGGAGGTGAACGAGGGGGAAATCGTGACCCTGATCGGCGCCAACGGCGCCGGGAAATCCACCACCCTGAACACCATTGCGGGGCTCCTGAAGCCCCGGCAGGGAACCGTCGCCTTCGGCGGGATGCCGGTGGGAGGCACCGGCGCCAGCAAGATGGTTTACAAGGGGCTGAGCCTCTGCCCGGAAGGGCGGCGGATCTTCCAGCAGATGACCGTGAAGGAGAACCTGGAAATGGGCTCCTTCAGCCGGCCCAAGGACGAGCTGGAGTCCTCCATGGCCCAGGTGTACGGATTCTTTCCCCGGCTGAAGGAGCGGGAGAAGCAGATTGCCGGCACCCTCTCCGGCGGCGAGCAGCAGATGCTGGCCATGGGCCGGGCCCTGATGAGCAAGCCCCGGCTGATGATGCTGGACGAGCCCAGCATGGGCCTGGCGCCCATCCTGGTGGAACAGATCTTTGAGATTATCCGGGAAATGAACCGGGCGGGCACCACGATCCTGCTGGTGGAGCAGAACGCGCAGATGGCCCTTTCCATAGCCAACCGGGCCTACGTGATGGAAACCGGCCGGATCACCATGGAGGGAAACGCCCGGGAGCTGATGAACGACGACAACGTCCGGAAGGCTTACCTGGGCAGCTGATCCGCGGGGCCTGGAAAGGGGCGTTTCCCGTCTTCCGGCGTACTGCTTGACGCGGCGGAAACGGGAATGCTATAATGGCCTGTATTTTGACGATTTCCTGGAGGGGTAGAAGATGTCCGGACATTCCAAGTGGCATAATATTCAGGCGAAAAAGGGCAAGGCGGACGCGCAGCGCGGCGCCGTATTCACGAAGATCGGCCGCGAGATTGCCATCGCGGTGCGGGAAGGCGGTGCCAATCCCGAATCCAACGGCAAGCTGCGGGACGTGATCGCCAAGGCCAAGGCCAACAATATGCCCAACGATAACATTCAGCGTTCCATCAAGAAGGCCAGCGGCGAGCTGAGCAACGTGGTGTACGAAGAGATCACGTACGAAGGCTATGCTCCCGGCGGCGTGGCCGTCATCGTGGATACGATTTCCGACAACCGGAACCGTACCGCCAGCGACGTGCGCCACTGCTTCGCCAAGTACGGCGGCAACCTGGGGACCACCGGGTCCGTGGGTTTCATGTTCGACGAGCGGGGCGTGCTGGTGGTGGAACGGGAGCCCGGCAGCGATGAGGACGAGATGATGATGACCGCGCTGGACGCCGGCGCCGAGGACGTCAAGGTGGAAGAGGACGTCTACGAAATCCTCACCGCGCCCAACGATTTCAGCACCGTGCGTGAAAACCTGGAGAAGCAGGGTTTCACCTTCCTGTCTGCCGAGGTGCAGAAGATCCCGCAGAACACCGTGGCGGTTACCGATCCGGATACCGTCCAGAAGATCCAGAAGATGCTGGACCTGCTGGAGGAGAACGACGACGTGCAGAACGTGTTCCACAACGCGGACCTGCCGGATGAGGAAGAGGACGAATAACGGAAGGATCAACGCCGCCGCTGCCCGGAAGGGTGCCGGCGGCTTTCTGTTTCCGCGCCCTGCCGCGGAGAAGGGAGATATCGATGGGCCTGAAGGAACAGCTGACCGCCTGCCTGGAGCGGGCAGTGGAAAACCATGACGCTTCCGGCATCAGCCTGCTGGTCTGCCGGGACGGGGAGGAGCTCTGCCATGCCCGGGCGGGCTGCGCGGACCTTGCCTCCGGAAAGCCCCTGGAGCGGGACGCCATTTTCCGGCTTTACAGCCAGACAAAGCCCGTTACCGCCGCGGCGGTGATGCTGCTGGCGGACCGGGGCCTTATTGACCTGGCGGACGGCGTGGACCGGTACCTGCCCGGCTTCCGGAATCCCCGGGTCATCCGGCCGGACGGAAGCACCTATCCTGCCCCGCGGGCGCCCTGGATCCTGGAGCTCCTGACCATGACGGCGGGCGTCTGCTATCCGGACGCGGATCCCGCGGGACAGGCGGCGGCCCGGGTTTTTGAGGAGAATCACGCGCAGATCCTGGCCGGGGGCGGCATGAGCACCCTGGAATTCTGCAACCGGCTGGGGGAACAGCCCCTGGCCTTCGAGCCCGGAACCCACTGGCGCTACAGCACCTGTGCGGACATCCTGGGCGCGGTGGTGGAGGCGGTCAGCGGAAAGCGCTTCGGCCAGTTCCTGCAGGAGGAGTTTTTCACTCCCCTGGGCATGAAGGATACGGATTTCTGGGTTCCCCCGGAAAAGCGGGACCGGCTGGTGACCTGCTACCGGCGGGTTCCCGGCGGGCTGGAGGAGTTCCGGAACCTGCACCTGGCGGTGGGCCGGTACGACCGGCCGCCGGCCTTTGAATCCGGCGGCGCCGGCCTGGTGTCCACCCTGGACGACTACGCGGCCTTCGCTGCCATGCTGCTGAACGAGGGCGTTTACGGGGGAAAACGGATCCTGTCCCCGGCGGCGGTCCGGTTCATGACGGCGCCCCGGCTGGGCCCGGAGGTCCGAAGGGACCTGTGGGACGGACTGTGCGGATACAATTACGGGTGCCTGGTGCGCTCCTGCGACCGGCCCGGGTCCCTGAACCTCTTCGGCGAGGAAGGGGAATACGGCTGGGACGGCTGGCTGGGAACCTACTTCATCAACCTGCCGAAGCAGCGGATCACCTTCCTGCTGTGCCTGAACACCACGGATATGGGAACCTCCGGCGTGGTGCGGGAATGCAGGAACATCCTGGGGGCGAAGCTCAGCCGGGAAAGCTGGGAAAGCAGGGGATTCTGAAATTGTGCGGCCTGTGTTTTTCACAGGCCGTTTTCTTTACAATCCGCCAAATTCATATATAATAGGAGCATCCGCAGGGGTTTGGCGCCGGGAGCGGAAGCACCGGACGCGGGAGCAAACGCGGAAATATATTTTCGACGGGTATCCGGAAGGAACCCGAACGGAGGGAAACATCATGACAAACAACAGACGTACCCGGATTTCGCAGATGACGCTGCTGGCTATGCTGGTGGCGGTTTTGATCGTCCTGGCTTTCGTGAACATCCCCATGCCCATGGGCCTGAGCATTACCTTCAACATGATTCCGGTGGCCATCGCCGCCATCGCCATGGGCCTGCCCGGCGGGATGATCGTCGGGGGAGCCTTCGGCCTGATCAGCTTCCTGCAGTGCTTCGGCGTCTTCGGCTTCAGCGCGCTGGGGGCCGCGCTGGTGAGCTACAGCCCCGTGCTGATGTTCATCCAGCGCTTCGTTTCCAGGCTGCTGGTGGGCGTGCTGGCGGCGCTGGTTTACCGGGGCATGAGCAGGACCCGGGCACCGCTGTATGTCCGGGGCGCGGTAACCGGATTCGCGGCAGCGTTTTTCAACACCCTGTTCTTCATGACGCTGCTGGTCTGGTTCTTCGGGGGTACCGAGAACCTGGCCGGCTCCATCGCGGAGAAGGGCGTCTTCCTTTACATCGTCACCTCGGTGGGAATCAACGCGGTGGTGGAAATGATCGTGGCGGCCGCGGTGACCGGGGCTGCCTGCGTGGCGCTGAAGAAAGCCAGAATGATCTGAGACGGACGGGCGGAGGAATTCAAAGATGATCCTGACCATGGATGTGGGGAACACCAATATCAAAACGGCCCTGTTTGACGGGAAGGAAATGTATAAGTACTGGCGCATGTCCACCAATGTTTCCTCCACGTCGGATGAGTACGGTGTGCGGCTGACCTCCATGTTTGCCCATGAAGGCGTTTCCACGGACGTGGTGGAGGGCATCGTGGTTTCCAGCGTTGTGCCCACAATCAACTACACCATTGAGCACATGCTCCAGAATTATTTCGGAAAGTCCCCGCTGGTGGTGGCCCCCGGCGTAAAGACGGGGATCAATATCCGGTATGAGAACCCGAGGGAGCTGGGCAGCGACCGGATCGCCAATGCCGTTGCGGCTTACGACGAATACGGCGGCCCCTGCATCTTCATCGATTTCGGAACCGCCACCACCTTCGGGGTGGTGGACAGGGAAGGGGCTTTCCTGGGCGGAACCATCTGCCCCGGGATCAAGCTGAGCAGCGAAGCCCTGGTCAGCGGAACGGCCAAGCTTCCCCGGTTTGAGCTGACAAAGCCGGAGAACGTCATCGGACGGACGACCCTGACCAACCTGCAGAGCGGTATGTATTACGGATATGTGGGCCTGGTGCGCAACATCGTGCGGAAGATCCGGCAGGAGCTGGGGGAGGAAGCCTACGTGGTGGCCACCGGCGGCATGGCCCTGATGATCGCGGAGGAAAGCAAGGTCATTGACAAGCTGGACGGATTGCTGACCCTGAAGGGGCTGCGCCTGATTTACGAACGGAATCAGAAGGAAGGAGACAAGGGACAATGAAGGAAGTGGTACTGGGACTGCTCGGACTGGGAAATATCGGCGGAGGCGTATGGGACCTGATCCGGGAATTCGGAGCGGAGACGGCGAAGCGCACCGGCGTGCAGCTGCGGGTGAAAAAGGCCCTCGTCCTGGACAAGAAAATCCACGGCGGCAAGGAAGTGCCGGATGAGGTGCTGACCACCGACAGGAACGATATCCTGGAGGATCCGGAAATCAGCATCGTCTGCGAATTCCTGGGCGGGGAGCAGCCGGCGGCGTCCATGATGCTGCGGGCCCTGGAAAACGGGAAATCCGTGGTGACCGCCAACAAGATGGCCCTTTCCCTTCATTTTGACGAGCTCCGGGAAATGGCGAAGAAGACCGGCGCCGGCCTCTACTATGAAGCCAGCGTAGGCGGAGCCATCCCGATCATCAATGCGATCCAGAGTCCCCTGATCTCCAACCATATCGAGCAGATCATGGGCATTGTCAACGGCACCACCAATTATATCCTGACCCGCATGGCACAGGAAGGCGCCGAATATGAAACCATCCTGAAGGACGCCCAGCGGCTGGGGCTGGCGGAGCCCAACCCCGCGGCGGACGTGGAGGGAATGGACGCCCAGTACAAGCTGAGCATCCTGGGCTCCCTGGCCTTCCACAGCCGGGTACGGGTGGAAAACGTATACCGGGAAGGAATCACGAAGATCAATTCCGAGGACATCGCCTTCGGCCGGGAAATGGGCTATGTGCTGAAGCTGCTGGCCATCGGCAAGGATAACGGGGACTCCATCGAAGCCCGGGTGCATCCGGCGTTCCTGCCGGCGGACCATCCCTTGGCCCGGGTGGACGGATCCCTGAACGCCGTCTATCTTTACGGCCATTCCTTCAAGGACATGATGCTGGAGGGCCGGGGCGCCGGCGACGCGCCCACGGCCAGCGCCATCGTGGGAGATATTATCCAGGCGGCCCAGGCCGCCGTGCATCCCATGCCCTACCTGCGGGAGGATCCGCTGCCCGTGGCGGACGACTGGCAGAGCAAGTACTTTATCCGCATGAAGGCGAAGGACGAGCCCGGCGTGCTGGCGGAGGTAACCGGCCGGCTGGCGGAGGCGAAGATTTCCGTATCCGCCATGCTGCAGAAGGACGCGGCGCCGGACGGCAAAGCGACCCTGATCGTGATTACCCACAGCGCCTCGGAGAAGGCGGTGCAGCACGTGGTGAAGGCCCTGAACCCCGAGATCTGCCAGGTGGAAAACGTGATCCGGGTGGAAGACCGGGCGTAAGAGGGGACTTTTGAATGCAGAAGAACACCTGGGTGCTGTTTGACCTGGACGGAACCCTGACCCGGTCCGAGGAAGGCATCTGGAACTGCGCGCGTTACGCGCTGGAGCGGATGGACCGTCCGGTTCCGGACAATGAAACGCTGCGGAAATTTATCGGCCCGCCGCTGGTATGGTCCTTCCGGAACCTGTGCGGCATGACGGAAGAGGAAGCGCTGGAAGCGCAGCGGATCTACCGGGAGCGCTACAATACCGTGGGGCTGCTGGAGAACCGGGTGTATCCCGGGATCCGAAACGCGCTGTGCCGGCTGCGGAAAGCCGGGGCGCACCTGGGCGTGGTCACGGGAAAGCCTGCCGCCCCCACGGGGCGGATCCTGGAGCATTTCGGGCTGGACAGGTTTTTCGGGAAGGTCCTCTGCGCCACGGACAACAAGGCGGACAAGGAACAGATGATCCGTGCCGCCCTGCCGGAGGACGCGGCGGAAGCCTGGATGGTGGGGGACCGGAAATATGATATGGAAGGCGGCCGGAGGGCCGGGATCCATACCCTGGGTGTAACCTACGGGTACGGATCGGAAGCGGAGCTGCTGGAGGCCGGCGCGGAAAAGCTGGCCGGCAGCCCCCGGGAGATCGCGGACATCCTCTGCCCGGAGGCGGGGGAGGTTCCCGGCGCGTTCCTTTCCATGGAAGGCCTGGACGGCAGCGGAAAGGGAACCCAGCTGGAAAGGCTGGCGGATACGCTGGACCGCTACGGCTTTGAGGTGATCCGGACCCGGGAGCCGGGGGGAACGCCCATCGGCGAAAAAATCAGGGAGATCCTGCTGGACCGGGAGAACGCTGCCATGACGGACGAGACGGAGGCGCTGCTTTACGCCGCCGCCCGGGCGCAGCTGGTGCGGGAGGTGATCCGGCCGGCGGTGCGAAGCGGCCGGGTGATCCTGTGCGACCGGTTTGTGGATTCTTCCGCGGCCTACCAGGGCGGCGGAAGGCAGATGGGAATTGAAAAGATCCTGGAGATCAACCGGCCGGCGGTGGACGGCACCATGCCGGACCTGACGGTGTACCTGGAAATCGGCCACCGGAAGGCGCTGGAGCGGCGGTGCGCCGCCAGCGAGCCGGACCGGCTGGAGATGGAAGCGGAAAACTTCCATGCCAGGGTGGAGGAAGGATACCATCGCCTGATGGAGATGGATCCGGACCGCTTCGCGGCGGTCAATGCGGAAGGAGACCGGGAAGCCATTGCCGCTGAGATCGCGGAAAAGGTGCTGGCCCGGCTGCTGGAGGCGGAGCATTGAGCGAACGGATTGTTGTCGGTATGAGCGGAGGCGTGGATTCCTCCGTGGCGGCCCTGCTTCTGAAGGAGCAGGGCTATGATGTCGTGGGCGTTTTCATGAAGAACTGGGAGGAACAGGATGAAAACGGAACCTGCATGGCAGAAAGCGACTGGCGGGATGTGCGGGAGGTCTGCGACCTCATTGACATTCCCTATTACAGCGTGAATTTCGCCAAAGAATACTGGGATCGGGTTTTCTCCTATTTCCTGAAGGAATACCGGGCGGGGCGCACCCCGAATCCGGATGTGCTGTGCAACCGGGAGATCAAGTTCCGGGCCTTCCTGGATTTTGCCATGAACCTGGGGGCTTCCCGGATGGCCACGGGGCACTTTGTGCGGACGGACGAAGAAGGCCGGCTGCTGAAGGGCACGGATCCGAACAAGGACCAGAGCTATTTCCTTTATATGGTGCACGAGGCGCAGCTGAAGAAGTCCATCTTTCCCGTAGGCGGGATGACAAAGGCCCAGGTGCGGAAGATCGCGGAGGAGCACCACCTGCCCGTGAGCGCGAAAAAGGATTCCACCGGCGTGTGCTTCATCGGGGAGCGGAATTTCAAAAAGTTCCTGGGCGGATACCTGCCGGCCCAGCCCGGGGACATGGTCACCCCGGAGGGAGAGGTTGTGGGACGCCATGACGGACTGATGTACTACACCCTCGGACAGCGCCGGGGCCTGGGCATCGGCGGCCGGGGAGACGGAAGAAGCTGGTTTGTCATCGGCAAGGACCTGGAAAAGAACGTGCTGCTGGTGGCCCAGGGAGAGGATCATCCCCTGCTCTACAGCACCCGGAGCGTTGCGGAGGACGTGACCTGGGTCGGGGAGGCGCCCATGCAGGAAGGGGAAACCGTCACCTGCACCGCCCGCTACCGCTACCGCCAGCCGGACCAGCCGGTGGAGGCTGCCTTGCGGGACGGGAAGCTGTATCTCCATTCCCTGGTGCCCCAGCGGGCGGTTACCCCGGGACAGAGCGCCGTGCTCTACCGGGGAGAGGTCTGCCTTGGGGGAGGCATCATCACGGAGGTGTCAGACGCCGGAGTGACGGTTCCGTAACCGGTTTTTTTGATAAGGGCAAAAGCCTTGATCGGTAACGTTTTCGGCGGCTGTTTTTGTTCCGGATGGGATAAAAACAGCCGCCATTTTCCATTTCGGAGGTTGATTTTTTCGGACAAAGGGCATATAATACGGGGTATCGAAGCGGCGGAAGCCGTAAAAAGTAAAGAAGGGGATTTTGTATGAAAAAGTTTTTGTCCATTCTTCTTATGCTGACCCTGGTGCTTTCCGTGTTCTCCTTTGCCTCCGCGGAGACGGTGGAGGAGGTCATCGCCCAGGCGGAGACCATGACCAACGAGGAACTGTACAAGAAAGCCATTGAAGAAGCGAACGGCAAGTCCATGCTCGGCATCGGTAACTCCAGCCGGGGCAAGACGGCCAAGGAAACCTTCATTGAGCTGCTCAAGGGGATCGATCCTTCCTTCGATACCACGATTGAGTGGACCCAGCCCAAGAACAACTCTATCTTCGAGGCGCTGACCGGATCCAACGAGTACTTTGTGACCCTGATCCAGGACGGCAACCAGATCCAGAGCAAGATGCTGGACACCGGCGAGCTGCTGAACTTCGTCCCGCTGGACTGGAAGAACGCCGAAGGCGTGGCCAGGGAAAACAATGAGAACCCCCTGGCCCTGCAGACGCTGAACAAGGTATTCGAGTTCAACAACCAGGGCGACAAGACCTACATGAACTGCTGGGACTTCGTGGCTCCCGATGTGCATCCCCTGTTCATGGGCGTCAACTCCGAGCCTGTCGGAAAGAACTTCCTGTACATGCTGACCCGGGACGACTATGCCACCGTGGTCAAGGAAGCTTACGACAAGCTGGATGCCGACAAGCAGGCGATCTTCGCTCCCACCATCGAGGAGATGGCGGCGGAAGCCGCGGACCTGGGCCTGGAGGGCGAGAACGCCAAGTACGCCCTGGCCTGGATCAAGCTGTGGTGCGAACAGTATCAGGAAGAAACGGATGACGGCCCCATCTGCAACACGCTGGTGGACAAGAGCGCTGCCGGACAGGCCGGACTGCTGGTGTACTCCAAGCTGCGCAGCGTTGAGGAAAGCGAATCCGTTTCCGTGAACAACGTGACGGTTGCGGCTTACCAGGACGGTTATGAAGGCTTCGGCGGCTATGCCTACAAGCATTACATGATGATCCCGAAGGCCAGCCAGTATCCCTGGACTGCCTGCGCTTTCATCGCCTACCTCACCACGACCCAGGAAGGCTTCGCTGCCTGGGGCAAGGACATGGGCGGCTACGCTCCCGTTCCGGCCTGCATGCAGGACCACAGCAAGGACGGCGGCGATGAATTCCCGGCCAAGAACGACCGCGGCTATGACTGGTGGCTGAACACCGGAAAGCTGGTCGTGGAAGACCCGGCCTACTGCGCATCCGTGGCGGATACGTTGGGCGACTTCATCGACATGATCGTCGGAAGCAAGAAGTAAGACAACTGAATCCGAATCCTTGGGCGGCGCATCGGCAGGGCCGGTACGCCGCCCATCCCTGTATGGGGATCTTTCTTCCCGCTTCCGCCGCGGAAGCGGGCGGACCATAACCGAAAGGGGACGACGAAATGACTGCCGTTGTGAAACCCATCAGCCCCTGGAAGAGACGGCTCAATAAAATCACAACCTATCTTTCCAAACCCCAGAACGCGATCCTGCTGGCCCTGGGGATTATCCTGACGGTGACCACGATCTGGCCTGCCTTTACCATTGTCCGGGATACGGTGACCATTCACAGTGGTACGGTCGATACCCGGGGAGCGGCGCCCGGCCAGGTATATACCTCCTTCAACTGGACGGACCTGTTCGCCCCGGCCAGCAATACGGCCAGGAAGCTGGCCCAGATCAACCTCTGGACACCCCTGCTCAATTCAGTGCTCCTGAGCGTATTTGCGTGCCTGGGCTCCATTCTCTACGGCGGGTTCTTTGCCTACCTGGTAACGAGGACCAACCTGAAGTTCAAGAAATACCTGAGCTCCATTTTCATTTTTCCCTATATCATGCCGCAATGGACCCTGGCTGTGATCTGGCGGAACCTGTTTAACAGCAACCTGATCACCAAGGGGGCGGATGGCCTGTTTGCCTCAGTGCTGGGGGTAAGGATGCCGCTCTGGTGGTGCACAGGCATGTTCCCCAGCGCGGTGGTGCTTTCCCTGCACTACGCCCCCTTTGCCTATATCCTGATCGGCGGGATCTTCCGGAACATGGACGCCAACCTGGAGGAAGCCGCCACCATCCTGAACACGCCAAGGTGGAAAACCTTCCTGCGGGTGACGCTGCCGCTGGTGAAGCCGGCCATCCTGAGCACGATCCTGCTGGTGTTTTCCAGCTCCATGGGTTCCTACCCGATTCCCCACTACCTGAAGCTGTCCACGCTGTCCACCAAATATGTGGAGCTGAATGTGCAGCGAACCGGGGAGGCCAGCGTACTGGCCGTCATCATGATGCTCTTTGGCATCATCATCCTGATGGTAAACCAGCGGACGACCTCCGGGCGGAAGAATTTCACCACCGTCACCGGCAAGTCCGGCCAGTCCAGCGTGGTGAACCTGGGGGCCGGGAAATATATCCTTTCCTTTGTCTATATCCTGACGACGCTGTTCACGGGCATCCTGCCCATCATCCTCTTTGCGGTGGAAACCTTCCTGCCGAATCCCGGGGACTATTCCTTCCTGACGGCGGGGATCTCCGGGCACATGACCACCAAATGGTGGATGACTGCGGAAAACGTTTCGGAAAACGGCATGTATGGCCAGAAGGGTATGCTGTTCAACGAGACCATCTGGAGCGCCTTCGGCGGCACGTTGCTGGTAGCCGTTCTCTGCGCCCTGGTGGCGGGCACGATCGGAACGCTGGTGGGCTACTGCGTCAGCAAAAACCGGCGCAGCAAGTGGGCTGCCTATGTGAACAACATGGCCTTCCTGCCCTACCTGATGCCGGCGCTGGCGGTCGGCGTTGCCTTTGCCAAGTTCGGCTCCTCCATCGGAATCTATAATACCTTCCTCCTGCTGATCCTGGCCGGCACGGTGAAATACATTCCCTTTGCCAGCCGGAGCGCCCTGAACTCCATGATGCAGATTTCCGGGGAGATTGAGGAGGCCGCCATTATCCAGGATGTTCCCTGGTGGAAACGGATGACGCGGATCATCATTCCCATCCAGAAATCCAGCATTATCAGCGGATATCTCCTTCCCTTCATGACATGCCTGCGGGAACTGACACTGTTCATGCTTCTGTGCAGCCAGACCAAGATCATTACCACGCTGCTGGACTACTTTGACGAGATGGGCCTGTACGCCTTCTCCAGCGGCATCAACCTGATTCTGATCCTGGTGATCCTGCTGTTCAACGCCCTGGTGAACAAACTGACCGGCGCCAGCATTGACAGCGGCATTGGCGGCGGGGATTCAAAATAACGGAGAGGATGAAAAAAGATGTCGAGAATTGAACTTTCGCATGTGACCAAGCGCTGGGGCGGATTCTACGCGGTGGATGACCTGGACCTGGTGATTGAGGATAACGCGTTTGTAACCCTGCTGGGGCCTTCCGGCTGCGGCAAGACGACCACCCTGCGCATGATAGCAGGCCTGGAGACGCCGACCGCCGGCAGGATCACCATCGACGGGGTGACTGTGTTTGACAGCGAGGCGGGCATCAATGTACCGGCCAACAAGCGCCGGGTGGGCTTCCTGTTCCAGAACTATGCCCTGTGGCCGAATATGACGGTGTTCCAGAACATTGCTTTCGGCCTGAGCAATATCAAGGAAGCCGGCCTGTCGGTCAATGACAATGGGGAAATCATCCGGGATCCGGATGCCGGGGGCGCTCCCCGGAAGCTGACCAAGGATGAAATCAAAAAGATCGTGGAACGCGTCAGCGCCATCGTGAAGATCCAGCCCTTTATGGACCGGTATCCCGGTGAGCTTTCCGGCGGCCAGCAGCAGCGCGTGGCCATCGCCCGGACCCTGGCGCCCGGACCGAAGGTCCTGTTCATGGATGAGCCCCTGTCCAACCTGGACGCCAAGCTGCGGCTGGAGATGCGTTCCGAGCTGCAGCGGCTGCACCTGTCCACCGGCAGCACCTTTGTTTACGTGACCCACGACCAGATGGAGGCCATGACGCTGGCGACGCGGATCTGCCTGATTTCCAACGGCGTGCTCCAGCAGTACGATGAGCCCCTGACGGTTTATAACAAGCCGAACAACACCTTCGTGGCGGACTTTGTCGGCAATCCGGCCATTAACTTTATGAATGCCCGGGGCAGCCAGCAGGCGGACGGAAGCTTCAGGCTGAAGCTGCTGGATGGGTATGACGCGGTATTCACCCCGACGGAGAAGGTGAAAGCGGAGACATGGTATGCCCAGGCAGAGAAGGAGATCGCGGCCTTTGAAAGCAAGGTCCGTCCCGCGGAGAAAGCCAACAAGGATGTGCCGTTCAGCTATCCCGTGGCCATGGTGACGGACACGCCTGACAATCGCACCCCTGACCGGGAGGACTGGGTGGTGGGCGTCCGGCCCGAATTCGTCACCATCTGTGAAGACGGCCCGGTGGAGGGTGAAATCTTCTCCGCCATGCCGACCGGTATGGAAACTACCGTGCGGATCCGGGTCGGCAACTTCCTGCTGACCGGCGTGATCTTCGGCGGTATCACCTACAGGATCGGTGAAAAAGTCCATCTTCGGTTTTCGGGAGAAGGTACAACCCTGTTCTCCCGGGAGAACGGACGGCTGGTTTCCACCGGAAAGCTGGAAATCGAATAATCCGGATTCATAAATCAACCCGCCTGTGATTGACCGCAGGCGGGTTTCGCTTTTCAGCCGGAACAATGAAGATCCGAATGTTTCGAGCACACCGGGGACGCATGGATGACGAATACACGAACGTTTTAAAATGGCCTGAAACAGATCATTCGGCCCGGAAAAATTTTTCCAAAAACCTCGAAAAAAACGCTTGACATTCCTATTTTCATTTGGTATCCTAGGCAAGCTCGCTCGAGGGAAACCGAAGAGCAAGCACGGCGAACCTTGAAAACGATACAGAGGAAAGAAACGCGCAAGAAGGAAAGAT